>JAJZKA010000073.1 GCA_021809805.1 Actinomycetes bacterium | reverse complement strand
GCACCTTGAGCGCACCGAGATTGTCTTCGAGCTGAGCCATCGTGCGCGGCCCGATGATCGGGCTCGTGACCCCGCGCTGCGCCGCGCACCAGGCCAGCGCGAGCTGGGAGGGCGTGCAGCTCTTCTCCTTGGCAATCTCCTCGACGACGTCCAGCACCGCGAAAGCCGCCTCGCCGTAGTTGTGGTTGCCGCCGTTTTGGCGCGCGAGGCGCGAGTCGGAGGGGTATTCCTCGCCACGGCGGTACTTGCCGGTGAGGAAGCCGCTTGCGAGCGGCGACCATGGGATGAGGGCGAGCCCATAGGTTTCCGCCACGGGCACGAGCTCGCGCTCGATCCGGCGGTCGAGCAAGTTGTAGGGCGGCTGCTCGCAGACCACGCGGTTCAGGCCAAGCTCTTTTGCGACGAAGATCGACTCGACCACCTGCCAGGCGGCAAAGGTCGAGAAGCCGATGTAGCGGATCTTGCCCTGACGAACGAGGTCATCGAGCGCCCGCAGCGTCTCATCGATCGGCGTTGATGGTTCGGGGCGGTGGATCTGGTACAGGTCGATCCAGTCGGTCCCGAGTCGGCGAAGCGACGCGTCACACTGTTCGATCACGTGTCGGCGGCTGTTGCCATAGGCGTTCGGATCGTCGTCGTCCATTCGCCCGTGCACCTTGCTCGCGAGCACAATGCGGTCCCGCTTGCCATTCGCGCGAAGCGCCGCGCCGACGACCTCCTCGCTCCGGCCCCGGCTGTAGACGTTCGCCGTGTCGAGAAAATTGACGCCTGCGTCCAGCGCAGCGTCGATGATCGCGCAGGAGTCCTTCTCATCGGCCGGGCCGCCGAACATCATCGCGCCGAGGCACAGCGTGCTCACCTGCACACCGGTTCGGCCAAAGGCTCGGTACTCCATCTTGGCTCCTTTCGTCACACGACATCGCTCGTTCGCTTTTGTTCCGCCATCGCGCCCATCGCCCCCACCGGCACGCAAACGCGGCAACTGCGGTCGCGCTGCGTCTCGTGCCGAAGTGCCGCAAAGCACCCAGGTGCCATGGCACGTGAGGAACCAGGTACGCCCCGATCGGCGCTGCGCCTTTGGGAGAGCACCACCGGAGTGCGATGGGCGACCGATCCGAGTTTATGGCACGCCGCACGCGAGCCGCGCGCCCGGCGGCGTCGCGCCATCGCGGCGAGCGGTCCGGCCAATGAGCCCGCGTACCTCACCGCTCGTTTTCGGCAACGAGCCCCGCTGCGCTCAGGCACGCCGCGCGGCGCGTCCAGCCGCGAGGAGATCGTCGAGGCGCGCGGACGGCGTGATCGCCTCGGGATCGACGACGACGTCGAGCACGGCGGGCCGATCGGCGCGCACCGCCGCATCGAGGGCGTCGTCGAGCTCGTTGCGGTCGGTAACCGACAGGCCGAGCGCGCCGAGGCTCTCGGCGTGTTGCGCGAGGTCGACGGCCCCGATCTCGACGCCGCTCAGCTCGCCGTAGGTGCGCGCCTGGTGCATCGCGATCGTCCCGTACAGGCCGTTCCGGAAGACCACCACGACCACCTTGGCGCGTTCGCGCACGGCAGTCTCGATCTCCTGGCCGGTCATCAAATACCCCCCGTCACCCACTGTCGCAACCGCGAGGTGCGCGGGGTCGACAATCGCCGCTGCCACCGCGGCCGGAACGGCGTATCCCATTGCCCCGCTCGTCGGTGCCAGCTGGCTGTTTGGCCGCATGAAGCTCCACTGGCGATGCAGGGGGATCGAGAAGTTCCCCGCGTCGTTGGTGATGACGCAATCGGGCGGGAGTCGGCGGACCATCGCGGCGACGACCTCGTCGGGCTGCAGCGTCGCTCGTTGCCCGCTCGCCGTGAGCGGGGCGCGGTCACGCAGATAGGCGTCATGGGCGCCACCGAAGCGTTCCAGCGAACACGAGCCCGGCGCGCGGCGTGCCAAGGAGGCGATGAGGTCGCTGACCTCGACATCGAGCGCGACGTCGGGTACGCGGCCCGGCCCGTAGTTGCCGCCTGCATCTGGATCCGCGTGGGCGAAGTACGCGCCAGATGCCGGCGCCGTGAAGCTCTGGGTGCTGATTTCACTCATCCGGCAGCCGAGTGCGAGGACGACATCCGCGCGCTCCAGCGCCTCGAGCACCGCCGGGGCAGGCCGCAAGCCGAGATGGCCGAGGTAAGCGGGATGGTCGTTCGGGAACTGGTCCTGGCGGCGGAAGGCGGCATAGACGCCGGCGCCGTAGCCCTCCGCCAAGGCCACCAGCTCCCCCCACGAGCCGCGGCAGCGGCCGCCGACGATGCACACCGGAGCGCGTGCCGAGCCGAGGCGCTCCGCGAGCGCGGAGACCTCGGCCTCACTCGCCCGTCGCGCCCCTTCGACTCGCGCTCCGAGATCCGCGGGCGCTTCGCCGTCTTTGGCCAAGACGTCGTTTGGCAGCGCAATCACGACCGGGCCCGGCCGGCCGCTCGTCGCGACGGCCATCGCCTTCCTGGCAAGGCGGCGCGCTTCGCCAGCGTGAGCGAGCGTCGCCTGCCATTTGGTGAAGGGGCGATAGAAGGCCTCGAGGTCGATCTCCTGGAAGCACAGCCCGCTCCCGTACCACCGGGCCTCGACCTGGCCGATGAGCGCGATGAGCGGGGTCGAGTCGTGCCAGGCGGTGTGCACCCCGATCGCAAGGTTCGCCGCCCCGGGGGCGCGCGTCGCCATCGCCACCGCGGGGATGCCGGTGAGCTTGGCGTCGGCCTCGGCCATGAACGAGGCGCCCGACTCATGGCGCGTCGAGATGAGCCGGGCCCGCGGCTCGGCGCGCAGCGCCTCGAGTACGGCAAGGAAACTCTCGCCCGGCACGCCGTAATAGCGCGTCGCGCCGAGAGCGACGAGCTCGTCGACAAGGACGGTCCCGGCCGGCCGTTGGACGGTGCTCACGCTCAGCCGCCGAGCGCCCCGGCGAGGAAGGCGAAGGCATCGGTCTGCATCGCCTCGTCGAAGCAATGCGGCACCTCATAAAAGCGCCCCGTGTAGTCCCCGCCGCGCCCGGCCGTCGCGTAGGCCCGGGCGAGGGTGTGGTCTGCTTGGTCCATCCCCGCTCGGGAGAACAGCTCGTCGCGCGCCGCATACTGGACCAACAGCGGCACATCGGTCCGCGAGCCCACGACCTCGGGCCAATCCGCCGCAGCGGGCAGATCGTCGGGATAGAGCATCCAGGTGTGCCGGGCGACGTGGTCGTCGACCAGCCCGGCGTAGCTCGACATCATCGCCACGACCACGCTCGCCGCGATCCTCGGGCAGGTGGCGTGCAGCGCGCCGGCACGGAACCCGCCTCCGGACAACCCGATGCTGCCGATACCCCCCGGTGCCACATCTGCCCGGCTCGACAGGTAGGCGACCGCGATGCGGTCGTCGCGCGCGACGAGCGCGCCGAGCGAGGTGCCGACGAGCCGGCAGTGCTTCTCGATGACGTGCTCGTGCGCCGCGGCCGCCTCGTTGTAGGCGGCGACGTCGTGCTCATCGACCCCGAGGCGAAAGCGCCGGCTCCCAAATCCGAAGGCGTCGGGCACGAGGACCACATATCCCTGCTCGGCGAGGCGATTGGCATAGGCCGCAGCGTCATAGAGCTGGGCACGCACCGGCCCCACCTCGGGCGGCGGGCCGTCGGGGCCGTCCGCGATCTTGTCCTTTCCGTAGTACTTGAAGCCGCCGTGGCAGTGCAGTGCCACGACACCGGGCAACGGGCCGGCGCCACCGACAGGGCGCAGCACGTAGGCCACGCTTCGGGGCCCAAAACCCGGGTCCCAGCTCACGACCTCGCCCTCGACGGCCCCATGGCGAAAACGGCGCTCGACGCGTACCGAGATCGGGAATTCGAGGTCGCCCGGGCGCGGGCCAAGTGCCTGGCCGGCGGCGACGCTCGCACGCTTGGGGTCGAACAGGTCAGTCTCGTGGCGGCTCCAGCCGAACCAAGCGTGGCGCTCGGCGAGATCGACGAGATCGCTGAAGTCCCCGAGCGCCGCGTAGTGGCGTTCGGCGCGCGCGCTGAGGGCGGCCATCTCGCTCAGCTCCGCGACCGCGTCGCGCGGTGCTCGATCAAAGACGGGTTGAGCTCGGCGAGCGACGCCGCCCCAGAAAGGGCCATGGCGATCCGCAGCTCGTCGGCAAGGATGTCGATCGCCCGGGAGACACCGGCTTCGCCGGCCGCAGCCAATCCGTAGAGGTGCGCGCGGCCGATCAAACACGCCCGGGCCCCGAGGGCGAGCGCCATCATGAGATCGCTGCCGCGCCGGATGCCGCTGTCGAAGAGCACCTCGACCTGATCCCCGACGGCCTCGACGATGCGTGGGAGCACCTCGAGCGCAGCGGGCTGGTGATCGAGCTGGCGGCCTCCATGGTTGGAGACCACGATCGCCGTCGCCCCGAGGTCGACCGCGCGCTTTGCATCCTCGAGGTTCATCACGCCCTTTAGGGCCCACGGGCCCTTCCATGCCGCGGCGATCCATTCGAGATCGGCCCAGGTCGTGAGACCATCAAAGCTGCGCGCCAGCTTCTCCATCCCCACCTTGGGGGGAGACTTGAGCGAGGCCAAGTTGGCGAAGCGGATCGCCTCTTTGGTGAGGAAGTGCCAGGACCATTCCGGGTGCAGCGCGCCGTCGAGCAGGCTCGAGGCGCTGAGGGTGGGCGAGGGAACCGTCATGCCGGTATGCAGGTCGCGCTCGCGCTTGGAGCGCACGGCGGAGTCCGCGGTGACGAGCAGCGCCTGGTAGCCGTTGTTGCGCGCCCGCTCGAGCAGCTCCTCACACAGCGCCCGGTCGCGCCAGACATAGAGCTGATACCAGTGCGGGCCGGGGCTCGACTCAGCGATGCGCTCGATCGAGACCGTGCCCGAGGAGGAGAGCGAGAAGGGAATCTGCGCGCGCCCTGCCGCCCGAGCGCTCGCCAGCTCACCGTCGTGGTGGAAAAGACGCGGCGAGCCGATCGGCGCGAGCGCGAAGGGGAGCGCCATCGCGGTATTGAGCACGGTCGTCGACACGTCGATCTCGTGCACGTCCCGCAACACCCGCGGCACGATCTCGAACTCGTTGAAGGCGGCGCGGTTGCGCCGCAAGGTGACCTCGTCCTCGGCGCCGCCCTCGAGGTAGCCCTGCACCCCGACAGGCAGCCGGCGGCGCGCGAGGCGTCTCAGATCCTCGATATTCACGACCCGCGCGAGCCGTTTCAGCCCGGAGGGCGCGTCGGGCCGGGCGACGCGGACGAGTTCACGGATCTCTTGCAGGCGCATCGCTCAGGCCCTCCCTGCGGTGCGAACCCGGCGGCGCTCGGTCCGCGCGCAAGCACCGTGATGCGGCACAAATCGCCAGTTACGCAGAATCGCTGCGCTGCCGATGCCCGCGACGACCTGTGCCACCTGGACCCCCACAAAGCGATCATGCCACAAGGTGGGATGACGGTTCCGCTCTGCGCACACGCGTCGGGCCGTCGCGCTCGGCGTCATTCGCGGAAGAACGCGGTCACCTCGTCGATGGCCGCGTCGGCGGCGGGGACTGCGCCCGACCAGCCGAAGAAGCCGTGCAGCATGCCGCGGTAGGTCGACGCGCGCGCGTCCACGCCCGCCTCGGCGAGGCGCTCGGCGTAGGCGACACCCTCGCTTTGCATCACGTCACACTCGGCGAGCACGACGAGTGCGCGTGGCAGTCCGCTCAGGTCCGCCGCGCCCATCGGCGCCGCCTCGGGCGTCGCCTCGGCGCCACCTAAATATTGCTCCCAGTACCACGCCATCTTCGCCTTGGTGAGCCCGTGGCCGGTCGCGAACTCCTGCGCGGAGGGAGAGGAAAGGCGCGTGTCGACGCAGGGGTACACGAGCGCCTGTGCGCCGATGCGCACGTAGGCATCGTGACGCAGCCGCAGGCAGAGTGCGGCGGCGAGACCGCCCCCCGCGCTCGTACCACCGACAAAGAGGTGCCGTGGGTCGATGCCGAGCGAGTCGGCGGCCTCAAGCACCCAGCGGGCCGCCTGCTCGCAGTCATCGAGCCCGGCGGGAAACGGGTGCTCGGGCGCCAGGCGGTAGTCGACTGAGACCACGACAACGCCCCCTCGCCGGGCGATCGCGCGGCAGGTGGACTCGACCGAGTCGAGCGAGCCACCGACGAAACCACCACCGTGGATCCACAGCACGCAGCCGACCCGCCCTTCGGCACCAGGGGTCGGGCGCGGGTCGTAGCAACGCACCGGTACCCCGCCGGCGTCTGCAGCAGTGATGTGCGCGACCTCCTCGAGCACGGGCTCGATCTTTGGCGCCGAGGGATCGACGCGACGCGCCTCGGCGGCGTCGCGGGGCACCGCCGTGTCGCCGCGCGCCAGCAGGTGCCGGATCGCCGGGTCGACCTTCGGCGCCACGGTGGGCTCAGCCACGGCCGACATAGGGCATCGCAGTCGCCATGATGGTCATGAATAACACGTTGGCATCGAGCGGGAGGCTCGCCATGTAGGCGACGGCGCGGCCGGCTTGGTCGACGTCCATGGTCGCCTCGGAGCGCCACTCGCCGTCGGCCTGCTCACGACCAGAAGAAAGGTCAGCGGTGAGCGCGGTCGCCGCGTTCCCGATGTCGATCTGGCCACAGGCGATCTGATACGGGCGCCCCTCGAGCGCCGTGGCCCGGGTGATGCCGGTCACGGCGTGCTTGGTCGCCGTGTAGGCGAGCGAGCCCGGCCGGGGCACATGAGCCGAGATCGACCCGTTGTTCACGATCCTTCCCCCGCAAGGCCGCTGGTCGCGCATCGCGGCAAAGGCCTCCCGGGTGCACAAGAAGACGCCGGTAAGGTTCACCGCGACCGCAGCGTTCCACTCCTCGAGGGGCACGTCGCTAATCGAGTGCCGTGGCGGCGAGATGCCTGCGTTGTTGAACAAGAAATCCAAGCGCCCAAAGTGCTGGCGTGCTGCAGCGAACAGGCGGCGCACGTCGGCCTCTTGGCCAACGTCGCAGGCGATCGGCCACGCGTCGCCCCCAACCGAAGCGATCTCTGATGCCACCGACTCGAGCGGTGCCATGCGCCTCCCGCCAAGGACGAGCGCGAAGCCGTCCTTGGCCAGCGCGATCGCGGCCGCCCTTCCGATCCCGCTCCCACCGCCGGTGACCACGGCCACCTTGTTCTCGCCGTCCATGTCCCCCCGACCGAGCGCTCGCGGGCCAGTACCTACCACCCGATGCGGCGCAGTCTTCCACGCCTTGTTGCCACAACGCCGATCCGCCTCGTCACGACCCCAGGGATCACGCCGCGCGCGCCGCCAGATCCCAGGACACCACCGAGCAAATACGGGCAACATGCAATGACCTGCGTGGAAGCGATGCGGTGATGCGGCGGCCATCGCTTGCAGATTCATGGATGCGAACGCGCCGGGGAGCATCGGCTGCCTGTCCCGCCATGGGGATGGAAGAGTGCCAAACAATTCGTCGATCGGCGTGCTTCGAAGTGAGGAGACGACGGGCGGCCAAAGCGAGGCCGTGGCGGGTCTGCCTAACCTTGGGCCGTCGAGATCTCTCGGGGGAGGATGGCCATGGGCCGGTGGCAACGGTGAGCGCGCGTCGCGTCGGCATCATCATGAACGGCGTCACCGGCAGGATGGGCCGGAACCAGCACCTCGAGCGCTCCATCGCGGCGATTCGCGCCGAGGGCGGCCTGCACATCGGTGGGGAGCTCGTGATGCCCGATCCCCTCCTCGTCGGGCGCGACGAAGGGCGCCTTCGTGCACTCGGCGAGCAGTTCGGGATCAGCGCGATCACGACCGACCTCGATGCCGCGCTGCGCGACCCGGACTATCCGATCTATTTCGACGCCCAGACGACCGCAGGACGTGAGCGCGCGTTGTCGATGGCGATCGAGGCCGGCAAGGACTGCTATTGCGAAAAGCCGATCGCCACCTCGAGCTCACTCGCCCTCGCGCTCGCCACTCAGGCCGAACGCGCCGGGGTGCGCAATGGAGTCGTGCAGGACAAGCTCTTTTTGCCCGGACTGCTCAAGCTCGCCCAGGTGCTCGAGTCCGGCGCGCTCGGTGAGGTCCTGAGCGCCAGCATCGACTTCGGCTACTGGGTCTTTCCTGACCGTATCGGCGCGGTGCAGCGGCCCTCGTGGAACTACCGGGCAGAAGACGGGGGCGGGATCATCCTCGACATGTTCTGCCACTTCCGCTATCTCCTCGATCACCTCTTCGGCGAGGTGAGCGCAGTGACCGCCACCGCAGGCACCAAGATCCCCGTGCGCGTGGACGAACAGCTGCGCCCCTACCAGGCGACCGCAGACGACGACGCGGCCGCGCTCGTCGAGCTGCGCAACGGCGCAATCGTCACCATTCACGCCTCGTGGTGCGTGCGGCCCTACCGCGACGACCTGTTCGTATTGAAGGTGGACGGCTCGAAGGCAAGCGCCGTGGCCGACCTCCGGCGCTGTCAGCTCCAGCCCGCCGAGGCCACGCCGCGCTTTACCTGGAACCCCGACCTCCCCCAGGAGCTCGATCCGCGCAGCGCCTGGATCGACGTGCCGGCGCGCGAACCGGTCCAGAACGCCTTCCGCTACCAATGGGAACGCTTTCTCGCCCACGTGGTGGCCGGCGAGCCCTTCCCCTGGAGCCTGCGCGACGGCGCCCGCGGGGTGCAGTTCGCCGAGCTCGCCACCGAGTCGATGGCCGAGCGCCGCTGGGTCGAGGTGCCCGAGCTGTGACCACGGGCTCCCCGGCGCGCACACCCGTCGATGCGCGCCTTTCGATGAACCAGCGCACCGTACCTTCACTATCGATCCCGGCACTCATCGAAGCGTGTGCGCGTCACGGCTATCGCCACATCGGCCTGTGGCGCGAGCCCGTCGCGGTGACCGGGCCCGCTGAGGTGGCCCGGCTGGTCGCGACCGCCGGGCTCCGGATCACCTCGTTGTGCCGGGGCGGATGGTTCCTCGCGACCGATGCACCAACACGGCGCGAGCGTGAGGACGACAACCGCCGGGCGGTCGACGAGGCGGCCGAGATCGGCGCCGACTGTTTGGTGCTCGTCTGCGGCCCGGCGCTCGGAAAGGACCTTGTCTCGGCGCGCCGCCAAGTCGCCGACGCAATCGCCCTACTCGCCGACTACGCCCGCGAAATGGGCGTGCGACTCGCCCTCGAGCCGATGCACCCCCTCTACTGCGGCGACCGCTCGGTCGTGGTCACCTTGGCCCAGGCCACCGCGATCGCCCGGGGCGCCGGACCCGGCGTCGGGGTGCTGCTCGACAGCTACCACCTGTGGTGGGACCCAGACCTTGAGGCCGCGCTCGCCGGCGCGACCGATCTCGTCGCTGGGCTCCAGCTGGCGGACTGGCTCGCTCCCCCGCCGCACCACCTGAACGGGCGCGGCATGCTCGGCGAGGGCACGATCGATCTCCGCCGCTTCTGCCGGCTCGTCGAAGAGCTGACCGAGTACGAGGGCCCGATCGAGGTCGAGATCTTCAACGAGGACATCTGGGCAGCCGATCCCGAGCTGGTCCTCCAGCGCGTCGCCGCCAGCTTTTCGAGCGAGGTGGGCTGAGATGGGCCACGCGATCATGCTGCCCGACCCCGACGGCACGCTGTCACCCCACCGGGTGGGCGAGCCGGCGCCCTATCCACGCCGCAGCGCCCCGCCGCGGACGCGCACCGTCTATGCGGCCGCCCACGTGGTCGCCGATCCGCGCTTTTGCTCGGCCACCGAGCGCGCCGTTTTGGACATCGACGCGACCCTCGCCTTCCGCCACCACCTGTGGGACCTCGGGATGTTCGTCGCCGAGGCGATGGACACCGCCCAGCGCGGGATGGGGCTCGACTGGCCCGCCGCCCGCGACCTCATCAGCCGCACCGGCGCCGAGGCCACCGGTCGCGGCGCACGCTGGTGCGCCGGCGCCCAGACCGACCACCTCGCGCCCGGAAGCGCTCGGGACCTCGACGAGGTGATCGGCGCCTACCTCGAACAGTGCGAGGTGGTCGAGGCGGCGGGCGCGACCGTCGTCGTGATGGCGAGCCGGGAGCTCTGCCGCGTCGCGGCCGGGCCGGAGGACTACGCCTCGGTCTACCGCGCCGTCCTCAGCCAGCTCAGCCGGCCCGCGATCTTGCACTGGCTGGGCGCAGCGTTCGACCCGGGGCTCGCCGGCTACTGGGGCAGCACCACCTACGAGGCCGCCGCCGCGAGCTTCCTTGGCATCGTCGCCGAGCACGCCGAGCGCATACAAGGGGTGAAGTGCTCCCTGCTCGAGCAGCAAAAAGAGGTCGAGCTGCGACGGCAGCTCCCAAACGGCGTGGCGATGTACACGGGGGACGACTTTGACTACCCGACGACGATCGCCGGGGACGGCACGCGCCACAGCGACGCCCTGCTCGGCGCCTTCGACTTCGCCGCGCCCGCCGCTGCGCACGCCTGCGCTGCGCTCGATGCGGGTGACCTCGCCGGCTTCCACGAGCGGATCGCCCCGAGCCTGCCGCTCGCCCGGCACGTGTTTTGCGCCCCGACCTCCTACTACAAGACCGGCGTCGTCTTCCTCGCCTACCTGAACGGCTTCCAGGCGCACTTCAAGATGGTCGGCGGGCTCGAGTCCGGTCGCTCGCTGGTGCACCTCGCCGAGTGCTTCCGCCTCGCGGATGGCGCCGGGCTGCTCGCCGACCCCGAGCTCGCCGTCGCCCGCATGCAAGGGCTCCTCGGGGCGGCCAACGTGGTCTGACCGCATCGCCAGCACCGCGCCCGCATCGGCGGGGCCCGCAGCGCGGCGGGACGCGCATCTGGCCCAAGGACGGGCGCGAGCAGCGGGTCCGCCCCGTGCGTGCCCCCCTCATCGCTTCCACCCCGCCGGCAGCGGCGAGAGCGCGCCGGTGCGGCGTTGAGTCACCCGGCGTTGACTAGCGTGGCCGCCACGATGTCCGCGCCCGCAGCGATCCTCTCTGGCGGCCGGCCACGCCGGCGGGTCGAGCTCGGCCTGCTCTTCGTGGGCGCGACGGCCGTGCTGGTCGCCACCTTGCTCGGGTCGCTGGCCAAGACGAATGCGCTGCCTGCGCACATCGTCGAGTTCATCATCGGTCTCGTCGGCATCAGCGCGATCATCCAGCTCGTCAACCGGCGCCTCGTGCCCGAGGCCGACCCGATCTTGATGCCCGTGGCGCTCGTGCTGAACGGCATCGGCTACGTGGAGATCCAGCGGATCGCCCCGAGCGAGGCGGGCCAGCAGCTCGCCTGGACGCTGCTTGGCCTCGGCGTCTACACGGCGCTGCTGCTCATCGTCCGCCGCTCGCGCGACCTCGAGCGCTACCGCTACTTGATGCTGTTCGCGGCGTTGTTGTTGTTGATCTCGCCGCTGATGCCCGTCATCGACCGCAGCCCGGCCAACCAGTACGGCGAGAAGCTGTGGGTGGCCTTCCACGGCATCGAGTTCCAGCCCGTCGAGATCGCGAAGCTGCTCGTCGTCTTGTACTTCGCCTCGTACTTGATCGAAAAGCGCGAGCTCTTGACGATCCCGACCCGGCGCGTCGGCAATCACCTGCTGCCGGACCTGCGGGCCTTCGGCCCGATCGTGATCGCTGCGGCCGTCTCGATGCTCGTGATCCTCGCCGAGCACGACATCGGCTTCTCCCTCATCCTCTTCGTCGTCTTCTTGACCATGGTCTGGGTGACGACGGGGCGATGGACCTATCTATTGCTCGGCGCGGTCCTCTTCGCGCTCGCCACCTTCGCCGCGAGCCACCTGCTCTCTCAGGTCAACGAGCGCATCGCCGTGTGGCTGGACCCCTGGAAGTACGCGCAGACCGGCGGCTACCAGCCCATCCAGGGCGAGCTGGCCTTCGGCCGCGGCGGCATCTTTGGCAGCGGCATCGGCCTGGGTCTGGGCGGGGCGGTCAACCCGTCGACGGGAACGACGCTGATTCCGGTCGCCACCAGCGATTACATCTTCGCCGTCATCGGCGAGGAGCTCGGCTTTCTCGGCGCGGCGGCCGTCGCGATCTCGTTCTTGTTGTTGGTCATAAGTGGGCTGCGCGCGGCGCTGCGGGCGCGCTCGCCCTTCGCCACCTTGGTGGCGATCGGCCTGACCGCGACGCTCGGCTTCCAGGCCTTTTTCATCATGGCCGGGGTGCTGCGGATCCTGCCGCTCACGGGCGTGACGATGCCCTTCGTCTCCTACGGCGGCTCGTCGCTGATCGCCAACTACGCGCTCTTGGCGCTGTTGATGCGGATCTCGAACGAGGCGAATCAGTCCCCGAGCTCGGGCTCGATCCCGGCGATCTCGAGCACCTCAGGGACGGCCAGGATCGGCGCCACAAGCCGCTGGCGCAGCGCCAGGGCCACCGCGTCCGAGGGCCGGCAGGCCAGGGTGCAGCGGCCGGGCGGGCCAGAACAGACCAGCTCGGCGCGATAAGAGGCGCCTTCGACCTCAGTGATGCGCACGGCGTCGATCGTGAGGGCGAAGGACTCGAGCAGGTCGATCATGAGCGCATGGGTGAGCGGCTTTGGGGTCTCGAGCTTGCGCGCCGCGTAGGAGATCGCCACGCCCTCGGCGAGGCCGATCGGGATGCGCAGCTCGCGCCCGGGGAGCGCCGCTTCCTCCAAGATGAGCACCGGGTTCTGGCTCGGGAGCACCATGAGGACGTCCACGTAGCGCATGAGCACGTACGGCGCCGGCGTCTGGTCGGGCTCCTCGACGTCTTCGGCGAAGGTCTCCTCGAAGCCCTCGGCCTCGAGCTCACCGGCGGCATCGAGCTCGGTGGCGAGCGCTGCCTCCTCCTCCAGGGCGACGTCGAGAGCCTGCTCGTCCTGCTCGTCCTGCTCGTCCCCGCTGCCGGAGGCCTCCTCTTCGAGAGGCTCTTGTTCCACGCCGGCCGTCCGTTGGACGGGGATCGCCACCGTCGCATCCTCAAGTGACTCGTCTCCCTCGCCAACGAGCGCGTCCTCGCGCTCTTCTCGGGCAAGTTCGTCCAGCTCAGCCACATCAGGCTCCTCGAGCGGGGGGCCCACGATCTTGCCGCGGACCTGGGGGGAGGGTTCGGCGCTCGTCATCGTCCGAGGCGCACCCGCCGCAGCTCCACGTTGATCACCAGTCCCACGGCCGCGAAGAAGGCGAGCATCGCCGAGCCACCATAGGAGACGAAAGGAAGGGGGATTCCCGTGATCGGCATGAGCCCGATGTTCATCCCGACATTCTGAAAGACCGAGACGACGAGGAAGATCAGCGCCCCGCCGCACAAGATGCGGCCGAGGGCGTCCCGTGCGGTCTGCATCGCCCGCACCATGCGCAGCGAGATCACCGCGTACAGCCCGAGGAGCACCGCCGAGCCGACAAAGCCCGTCTGCTCGCCGATCGCCGAGAAGATGAAGTCGGCGTACTGCTCGGGGATGTACTGCAGGTTCGTGACGGTGCCGTGGAAGAGCCCGACGCCCTTCAGCCCGCCGGCCCCGATCGCCTCGCGCGATAAAAAGAGCTGGTAGTTACAGCCGCTCGCGCTCTGCTGGGTCTGGTGCAAGAAACAGGTCAACCGGGAGATCTGGCTTCCGCCGAGCACGTGGAGCACCAAGCCGGCGATCACGGCCCCGACGACGCCCAGCATCATCAAGGCCAACAGGCGCATGCGCACCCCGGCAAAGACGAGGCTTCCGATCAAGGTGACCGCCAGCACGAAGGTCGTGCCGACGTCAGGCTGTTTGAAGATCAACAGCATGGGCACCCCGGCCATCACGAGCATCTGCACGAGCCGCTTGAAGGTGAGCTCGTGCTCGTGGTGCTGCACGAAACAGCCGAGCGCGGCCACCACCGCCAGCACGCCGAACTCAGAGGGCTGGAAGTGCACGGGACCGAGAGGCAGCCAGCGCTGGGTCTGGCCGGACGAGGTCGCACCGGTGCCATAGCCGACGGCGTTGCTCTTGCCGATGACCTTCACCGCCAACAGCGAGGCGACGGTGGCCCCATAGATCGGGTACGCGAGGTGCTCGAGGCGGCGGTAATCGATGGCGGCGCACAGCACCAAGAAGACGACGCCGAGCGCGAGATAGATGACCTGGCGCTTCACGAAGTAGGTGGGCTCGAGCGGGTAGTAGGTACGGGTCGCGGAGTAGACCATGACGACCCCAAAGCAAGCGACCGCGGCCGTCGCGCCCAACAGCACGATGTCGAGGCGCCGCAGGATCGCGACCACGCCGTTCTCCTCACGACGCGCCCGGACAGCGCCGCGCTCGAGGAGGTGGACCGCCACGACATGCCAGGTTACCGGCAACCTCGCTGCCCCGAGGGGCGGCGGGATGCGCACGCGCCGCTGCTCGCCTTGATCTCGCCGGGGTCTTGGCGCTTGTCGCAAGTGTCGGGGCGCACGAGCACCAACATCGCATAGCAAGACAGCGCGGCGGCGAGCCAGCCGACAAGCGCCAGCACGAGCGCCGCGCCCACCGGAAAGCGCCCGAGGCTCGCCTCGGCGACGACGGCGAAGACGACGAGGCTGACGCCACCCAAGATCGCGCCGAGCGCGCCGCGATCGGCTGCCCGGGTGCCCTGTTCGTCCTGGGTGAGGGTCAGTCCGGCCGGCAGGATTGCAGGGAACGCGAGGAACAAGCCCCCAAAGCGTGGCGAGGTGGCGTTGCCGATCAGCGCCGCGACCACCGAGATCGCCGCTCCGAACGCAAAGCGCACCAGGTAGTCGCGTGACGGAACGTGCGCCAGCTGCCCGAGCTCGAGCTCAGGTAGGACCTCGAGGCGGGCCGGTGACCTAGCGCGCACCGACGAACACCGCCCAGTACAGGCCGAGACCGACCACGCCCCAGGTCGCCCACGCGGCGAGCGAACCCCACAGCGCGCGGATCTTCGGGATCACGCCGGTCGCCACCACGCAACAGGCGGTCATGCCGAGCGCTCCGGGCACCATGCCGACGGCGTCCTGCTCGGCGCGCCCCACCCCGTGGAAGCCCACCGCGATCGCCAGGCTGGCAAGGGCCACCGACGGCGCCGCCATGAACAGGCCGGAGAAGACCCTCGGCTTCACCACCTGGCCGATCAGCGCGAACACGACGACCAGGGTGCCCCCGATCACGCCCTGGAGAGCGACGAGCGCTACCGCGTTCATGCGCGTGGTGCCCACTCGGGCTCATGGGCGCCTGAACCCGCCTGTTGGTATCGGGTCGCGGCGCAGTCCACGGCCCGCCGCTACCCCGCAACTGCTCCGGTCACTCCGAGCGGCGTCACGACGGGGCCGTTGGGCACCGCCGGCTTCAACGCGTGGTGGTCGTCTCGACCGCCAGACGCCAGGAGTGGTCGAGGCCGTCCGCGGTGACCGGCGGCTGCTCGGGGATGATCAAGTGCAGCCGCTCGTGCTCGGCGACTGAGGAGTCGACGAGCGCGTTCGTCGCCGCCAGGGTCGAGCGCACGACGTCCAAGTTGCGCCAGTCGATCGCTGCGCTCCAGCGCTGGGACGCGTCGAGCACCCGCACGAGCAGCTCGGGGTCCTGCTCACGCGAGCAGAGCCGCAGTGCCGCCAGGTAGTCATTCCGGAGAATCGTCGGCAACACGATGCGGCACTGGCGGGCATCGGAAAGCTCGGCGTTCATCGACAGCCGGCCCACCCGGCCGTTGCCGTCGGTGAAAGGGTGCACCTCGGAGACCACGAACATCGTCATCACGGCGCGGTCGAAGGCCGCCTCGAGGTCGCAGATGATCGGATAGGCCTGCTCAAGGGTGCCGCGCACCAGCTCGGGCGCGACAAAACGGTAGCCGCCGGCCTGGTTGAGCTCCCGCTTCAGCTCACCAGGATGCACCGCCGGCCGCCCGGCCATCATCACGGCGTGTCGGTGGCGCAGGATTGCCACGAACTCCGACGGGCTCCCGGCCACAAGCGCACAGTCCTCCTCGTCGATCGCGAGCTCATAGGTGCCGCGCACGTCGTGTGCGTCCTCGGCCTGCAGGGCTGGCACCACGCCCTCGAAAATGATCCGCAGCGCCTGGCTGACCGAAAAGATCGCGCCCTCGATGTAGTTCGAGAAGTAGGACTCGAAGAAGGCGAGCAGCACCCGCGATCGCTGCGCCTGTTGGCGGATCGGGACCGGGCAGTCCGCCGCCGCCTCTCCGGCGGCGAGCTGCGCAGCGATCTGCGTGAACGCGGCGAGCCGGTCGCGATCCCAGGGCCGCCCGGCCACGAGCGCCCGCAGCAAGGGGCCCTGTGGCAGCAGGTTCCCCATCTCGCCTGGCAGCGGACGGCCGAGGGCGAGCGCGGCGATGGCCTCGAGATCCTCGATGCGCTCGGGCACGCCCAGCTCGGCGGCGACCTCCTTTGCCCGTTCGACCACGCGCGCGAGGCGCTCGGGCCCATAGCGCGTGGCGAGGTCGGCGACGAAGTCCTCATAGGCCGCCCGATCGAGGACGCGGCCGGCACCGTTCGGATCGAGGTTGTCGACAAGCGCCCGAGCGAGCGAGGAGACCCGCACCCCGCTCGGATGCACCATCAGGTCATCGTCGAGGACCGGGCCAGGGCGGATGATGACCCGGTGACCGCCGAGCTCGACCCCCTCGGCTCGGCCGGAGCTCGCGACGACCACCTCCTCACCCGCGACGAGCTTGCCCATGCCGGCCGCCGAGCGATCGACGAGCACGGCGTCGGGCACGGCGGTCGCGAGCTCGACAAAGAAGGCGCCCGGGTCCTCGCGTTGTTCCGCCTGGGTCATCGGCGCCCCCCTGCCCCCGCCCGCCGGTGCGGTCCCCCGCTTCGCCTCGGTGGGCCCCTATCATAGGGACGCTCGGCCGATCCGCCCTCGGGCGCGAATGAGGAAGGCGCCGTAGTGGGAGATCCGACACGTCGAGCAACCAACAGCGTGCAGTCGATCGAGCGCGCCTTCAGCCTGCT
Organism: Actinomycetes bacterium; assembly: GCA_021809805.1. Lineage (GTDB taxonomy): Bacteria > Actinomycetota > Acidimicrobiia > Acidimicrobiales > Bog-793 > JAKABX01. The sequence goes on along the minus strand of JAJZKA010000073.1, from coordinate 1,203 downwards.
CGAGCTGCTCGCCACGGGCGGGGGCGCCCGCAGCCTCTCGGAGCTGTCGGCCGCCTCCGGGCTCGCACCCGCCACGATCCACCGCCTCATGGGGACCCTCATCGAGCGGGGCTATGTCCGGCGCGCCTCGGATCGCCGCTACCTGCTCGGCCCGCGTCTCATCGCACTCGGCGATCAGGCGAGCCGGGCGTTCGGCACCTGGGCCACCCAGCACCTGCGCGAGCTCGTCGAGCTCACCGGGGAGACCGCGAACCTGGCCGTGCTCGAGGGTGACCTGGTGCTGTACGTGGCCCAGGCGCCCGGCAAGCACGCCATGCGGATGTTCACCGAGCCTGGCCGGCGCGTCGAGCCACACTGCACCGCGGTCGGAAAGGCGATGCTGGCGCGCCTCGACGACCCGACGGTGCGCGCGATCCTCGAGCGCACCGGGATGGCGCGCCATACCGCCACGACGCTCACCAAGCCCAACGCGCTCTTGGCCCAGCTCGCGAAGATCCGAGAGCAGGGCTACGCGCTCGACGACGGCGAGCAGGAGGTCGGCGTGCGCTGCGTCGCCGTGGCTCTCGACCAGGGTCCGTCGCTCACGGCGATCTCGGTCTCCGGGCCGCTTGCCCGCCTCACCGACCAGGCACTGAAGATGATCGTGCCGGCGCTCAGCCAGGTGGCGAAGTCCCTGTCGGCCGAGCTCGATTCGACCGATCGCGCCCGCTGAGCGGCTTCGGCCATCAACGAGGCGACCGACACCCAACACTGCGGAGCGCGCCGTGGCCGTGATCCGGATCGGCCGATGCTCGATCGAGACGATGGTGACGTCGGCCATGCCGGCGACGAGCCCCTAGAGGTCGCCGGGGTCGCCAGTCAAGAGAGGGAGTCGCGCCCCCAGCGTTTCGGCCGGGTCAGCAACGTGGGCGTCGATGGTGTCGTCGCGCTGGGCTCATCCGAGCAACTCGCCCGCTGCACGACCAAGCCGTGGCGTGATGGGCAACTGGTCGGTTCCAGCAAGTGCTCCATGGATGCGGGCATCGCCAGGGCCCGCGAAGCGTCTCGGTCACCGTGACGCTGGCTCACCTCGACCTCACCCCGGAGCTGTCCCGCCAGACCGAGCTCGGCGAGAACCCTCACCTGGCCGCCAGCCGCCCCGCTCCGGGCGCCCGCGTCCGGCACCACGGCACCACGGCACCAGGCACGGCGCCGGATCTCAGC
>JAJZKA010000072.1 GCA_021809805.1 Actinomycetes bacterium | reverse complement strand
AGACTGTCCCGATGCCTGGCGAGACACGCGAGCTCCACCCCAGCGTTGCGATGCGCCTGGGCACGTGCCCACGACCCGCGGGGTCGCTCCTGTTGCGCTCGCGCTCTGGAGAGCGCGACGCGCGCACGCTCAGTGACGTCGCGGCACACGGGACCGACGCGTCGCGCGCCCACCGCTGATGCAGAACGAGGCCAACGTGGAGGTCTTCGACTACGTGATCGTCGGCGCGGGCGCCGCCGGGAGCGTGCTGGCTGCCCGGCTGAGCGAGGACGGGCGGACCACGGTGGCGCTGCTCGAGGCGGGGCCGAGCGAACGACACCCCTACGTGCGCATTCCCGCCGCCTACCCCCGCCTCTTCGAGACCAGACGCGACTGGGCCTACTTCACCGAGCCCCAAGCAGCACTCGGAGGACGCCGCGTCTACTGGCCTCGCGGCAAGATGCTCGGAGGTTCGTCGTCGATCAACGCAATGTTGTGGGTTCCGGGGAACCCGGCCGACTACGCCATCTGGCGCGAGCGGGCCGGGCCGTTGTGGGACCCCGCCGACCTGTGCGCCCGCTTGCGGCGGATCGCGGGGTCGGGCGAGGAGGCCAAGCAAGTGGGCGCAGTGGCGGTCGGTCCGCAGCGGGATCCGAGTCCGCTCACCATGGCGTTCGTGAAAACCGCCCGAAGTGTCGGTATCGGCGCGCTCGGCACAGACGGGTCCGGCATCGGGGTTGGCCTGTTCGACGTCACCCAGCACAGCGGACAGCGCCTCAGCGCGGCGAAAGGCTACCTGCGCCCGGCAATGCGTCGGCGCAATCTCGTCGTGCGCACCTGTGCCCCGGCGACTCGGGTCGTCTTCGACGGGCGCCGGGCGCTCGGGGTCACCTACCGGCGCGGACGCGACGAGCAGCAGGTGAACGCGCGGCGCGAGGTGCTCCTTGCCGCGGGAGCGATCGGCTCACCTCAGCTCCTGCAGTGCTCGGGCATCGGACCGGGCCCGCTCTTGCAGGAGCTCGGGATCCCGATCGTCACCGAGCTCCGGCGGGTGGGCGCGGGCCTGAAGGATCACCTGGCAAGCGGCCTCGTCGTCGAGACGCGCCGACCGGTGAGCCTGATCGCTGCCCAGCGCGCTCCAGCGCTTGCTCGCTACGTGCTCGGCCGGCGCGGCCCGCTCACCTCCTCGCTCGCCGAGGGCGTCGTCTTCGTGCGCAGCGACGACCGCCTCGATCTCCCCGATCTCGAGCTGCTCTTTGCTCCGGTCGCCTTCCTCGAAGAAGGTCGCGCGCTGCCGCGCCTGCACGGCGTCACGCTCGCCGCCATCGTGTTGCAGCCCGAGAGCTCGGGGACCGTGCACATCACCTCGCCCGATCCTTGCCTGCCCCCGGCGATCGACCCCCGCTACCTCAGCGACCCCGCCGGTCGTGACCGCACGGTGTTGATCGCGGGCATCCGCCGCTGCGCACAGCTGGTGGCGAGCGCGCCACTCGCCAAAGAGCTGGGCGCGCGCATCCTGCCCGCGGTTGGTGCCGGCGGCCCCCTCGCGCCCGATGACCTCGTCGAGCGCAGCATCCTTGAGACCGCACAGACCCTCTACCACCCGGTTGGCACGTGTGCGATGGGCACCGAGGACGGGGCTGTGCTCGATCCAAGGGCGCGCGTCCGGGGGGTCGAGGCGCTCCGGGTCGTCGACGCGTCGGCGATGCCCAACTTGAACCGTGGCCATACCCTGGCGCCCACCCTGGCCCTCGCCGAGCGGGCCGCGGAGCTGATTCGGGAGGGCTGAGCTCGCACGCACGGCGCTAACCTGCGCAGGCAATGCCGGAACTGCCCGAGATGCGGGCGCTCGCCGAACGACTCGAGGCGCGCCTCCAAGGCGCGGCACTCGAGAACTTTCGCGCCTACAGCTTCTCATTCCTAAAGACGGTGCAACCGACACCAGAAGCGCTCGTCGGCAGCACGGTGGCGGCCCTGCACAGCAGGGGCAAGTACCTGGTCTGGAGCTTCGGCAATGACCTGCGCACTCTCGTGCACCTCGGCAATGCGGGCCGGCTCGACCTCGAGACCCCGCCAAAGGCGACCAAACCAAAGGGGGCGCTCGCACGTTTCGTTTTTGGCAGGCAGGCCGTGCTGATCCGCGAGCACGGGAGTGAGCGCCGCGCGGGGCTGTGGGTCCTTGGGCCGGGGGACGACGGCGTCCTCGCCGCCCTCGGTCCTGAGCCATTCGAAGAGGGCTTCGCCGAGCTCATCGCGAACAGCGGCGATCGGCGCCACCTGCACACCTTGCTTCGGGACCAGCACAGCGTCGCCGGGATCGGTCGGGGCTATGCCGACGACGCGCTCAACCGAGCCGGCCTGTCCCCCTTCGCCACGCTCGCGGGCCTGGACACTGCCGGCCGGACTCGCCTCCTCGACGCGGTGCGCTCGGTGCTCGCCGAAGCACTCGATGCCGAGCGCCAACGCGTCGGCGGGTTGTCAGAGACATCTCTTGGTGATCGCTTCTTGGTGCATCGGCGCGCCGGATCGCCCTGCCCCCGCTGTGGCAGGCGACTCGAACGGGTCGCCTTCGAGTCCCACGAGATCGTCTACTGCCCCACCTGCCAGACGGCAGGCCGGGTGCTCGCCGACCGACGGCTCTCCCGCCTCTTGCGCTAGGCCACCGCCGAAGGGTCCTCGACGAGGGCGATCGCGAAGCCGTCGTAACCCTTCGAGCCGACGGTCTGAAGCGCACTCGCGAGCAGGCCGGGCGTTTCGGCGAGCGCTTCGACCGCCCGGCGGGAGCCAATCACGCTTGCGTCCTTGCTCGCGGGGTCCGCAACCGCGCCGTTGCGCACCACGTTGTCGACGACAATGAGCGACCCCGGCCGGCAAAGCGCGCGCGCCGCCCGCAGGTAATGCTCGTTGTTCGGCTTGTCGGCATCGAGGAAGACGAAGTCGAACGGCGCGGCGCCCTCGGACCGGAGCGCCTCGAGCGACTCGATCGCCGGACCGATTCGCACCTCGACGCGATCGGCAATCCCGGCTCGCTCGAAATTCGCCCGGGCGACCTCCGCATGGTGGGGGTCGATCTCAAGGGTGACCACGGCCCCCGAAGGAGGCAGTGCGCGAGCGAGCCACGTCGTGCTGTAGCCACCGAGCGTCCCGACTTCGAGGACCCGGCGCGCTCTCGTGGCCCTCACGAGCAAGTGCAAGAAGGCTCCCTGCAGCGGTGACACCGCGATCGGCGGCAGCTTGGCCTCCTCGCTCGCCCGCGCCACGGCCGAGAGCGCGGCGTCCTGGCCGAGCAGTTCTCCCTCGAGGTAGCTGTCGACCGCCGACCACTCTGCTTCACCCGTTGGACCGCCCACACCCGTCTCCTCGTTCGCTGTCGCACAGATCCTGACCGACCATCCGCGAGGTGCCAAGCCGGACCGATCCCCGACGCCGCGCGCCACCGCACGCGACTCGCCGCAGTCGCGTGCAATCAGCAGCCGTGATCGCCTCGCTCGATAAGCTCATGACGTCGTAGCGGGTTGTCGCCGCAAGTGCGGCAGGTTGGAGGTGGCTTGCCATGAATGGGACGTCATCGAATCAAAAGGGCCTGCTCCGCAGGGTTGGGCTGGCGACGAGCCTCACGGTCGCCGGAACGCTCGCAATCGCTCCCCTCGCCGGGGCGGCAACTGCCGTCGCGAAGGTGCGGGCGAACTGGGAGGCGTTCTTCAGCCCGAAGACCTCGGTGGTCGAAAAAGTCGCCCTGCTCCAGAACGGGCCGAAATTCGCGGCGGTGATCAAGGGCCAACGCGCACTGATGGGTGCCGTCTCGGCCAAGGTGTCGAAGGTCGTCGTGCATGGGTCCAAGAGCGCCACCGTGCACTACACCATCTTCGAGGGTGGCCGGCCGGTCCTGAAGAACCAGACCGGCACCGCCGTGTTCCAGGCCAAGCGCTGGAAGGTCGGCGACGCGAGCTTCTGCGGCCTGCTCCGCCTGGAAGGCGCCAAGGTGAAGGCGTGCGCGGGCATCCGTTGATCGCTCGCCCTCGCTGAGCATGAACGCGACGCCGGCACTGCCGGCGACGGTTCAGAGGGGCGACGGCGCGCGGCGCGCCTGGTACCTGCCGGTGCTCTGCGCCGTCTTGTTCCTCACCTTCCTCGACACGACCATCGTCAGCGTGGCGCTCGCCGATGTCCAGCAGCGCCTGCACGCGGGCGTTGCCGAGCTGCAGTGGGTTGTCAATGGCTACGCCCTCGTCTTTGCGAGCCTGATGCTGCTTGCGGGCTCGCTCGGTGACCGCTTCGGGCGCAAGAAGGTAATGCTCAGCGGTCTAGCTGTCTTCTGCGCAGGATCGCTTCTCGCCGCGCTGGCACCGAACGCCGCGACGCTGATCGCTGGGCGAGCCGTGATGGGCGCGGGTGCCGCCGCGAGTGAGCCGGGCACCTTATCGATGATCCGCCACCTCTACCCGGGGCGGCGTGAGCGTGCTGAGGCACTCGGCACATGGGCGGCCATCTCAGGGCTGGCGCTCGCCTGCGGCCCGGTCGTCGGCGGAGCGCTCGTCGGGCTGGGCACGTGGCGCGCCATCTTCTTTTTCAACCTCGGCGCAGGGCTGTTGACGGTGCTCGGGGCATTCGTCGTGCTGCCCGAGAGCGCGGATCCAATCGCCGGCGCGCGTCTCGACTTTTGGGGCTTCGCCGCAGGGACCCTAGCGCTCGCCGCGTTGGCTTTTGGGGTGATCGTCGGTGAGTCCAACGGCTACACGAGCGTGCCGATACTGCTCCTGTTTGTTCTTGCCGGAGTGGCGCTCGTCAGCTTCTTCCAGATCGAGCGCCGAGTGCGCGCCCCGATGCTCGAGCTCGCCTACCTCCGCAAGCCGGCATTCGCCGGAGCCCTGTTCGTCGCCTTCGCGACCTTCTTCGGCATCTTTTCGATCTTCTTCTTCACGGCGCTGTACCTACAGAGCGTGGTCGGCTACTCCGCCTATCGAACCGCCGAGGTCTTCTTGGCGATGGCCGGCGCGATGATCCTGGCCTCGCTATTTGCCGGCCGCCTCGTATCGGCGATCGGACCGCGCCTGCCCATGGCGAGCGGCTGCATACTTGCGGCCGGCGGAATGCTCGGCACCAATGCCGCGCTGCAGGCCGGCCCGGGCTTTGCCCCGCTCGCTGCCTGCCTGGCGGCCAGCGGCCTCGGCTTCGGCCTCGCCGTCGTGCCAATGACCTCCGTCGCACTATCGGTTGTGCGTCCCGAGAAGTCCGGGATGGCAGCCTCGGCCACCAACACGAGCCGCGAACTCGGCGCCGTCTTCGGTGTCGCGGTGCTCGGATCGCTCGTCAACGGGCACCTCACTGGCGACCTCAGCGCGCGCCTGCACTCGCTCGGGATCCCCAATGTGTTCCAGGCGATCGTCATCCGAGCGATCGAGACCGGCAACGTCCCGGCGAATTCGGGGGCGTCCAACCTCTACGGCTCGATCGTGAACAAGGTCATCCGCGCCGCCTTCGGGGCGTTCCGAGCGGGGCTGCGCGACGCACTGTGGACCTCAGCAGGCCTGATCCTCGTTGCGGCAGCGGTGGCACTCGCCACCTTGCGCCATGGGGACGGCTCGGAGGCTGCCCCTGTCCCCCCGGTGGAGCGTGCGGCGACGTTTGCCCGGCCCGGCGCGGGGTAGCGAGGCGGTGTACGCCGCCCCGTCATGAGCCGGGCCCGACCGGCCGTGCGTCGTCGCCGGTAGGTTCGCGCGCCCGGCTCCGGGGCGGCCGGGAGGAGGCCTGCGGGCGGAGAGGAGCACGAGATGGCATTGGGGCGCTTGGTCCTGCGGCTCACGGTAGGTGGGCTGATCACCGGTCATGGACTGCAAAAGCTGCGAGGCAGCTTCGGGGGTCCCGGACTGGAGGGCACCACGGAGATGATGCGGTCGATCGACCTGCATCCCCCGCGCCAGCAGGCACTGGCGGCGGCACTCTCCGAGACGATCGGTGGCGCGCTGACCACTGCGGGCTTCCTCTCGCCGCTCGGTCCGGCGATGATCACCGGTTCGCAGGCGGTGGCCGCGAAGAAGGTGCACGCCAAGAACGGGCTGTGGATCTCCGGCAGCGGATTCGAATACAACCTCACCTTGATGGCCGTGGCGTTCGCGCTCGCAGCAGAAGGTCCTGGCCCGCTCTCGCTCGATGGCATCTTGCGCAAACAGCGCTCCGGCGCGCACTGGGGTCTGTTCGAAGCGGCGCTCGGCATCGGCGCGGCGGCGGCCACCTTGGCGGTCGCCGAGAAGATGCGCCCGTCGTCGCAGGTCACCGAGGGCACGGTCACTCGCCTGCCGGACAAGGACGCAGACAGCGCGTAGGTGGCCGAGCGTCAGGGGGCACCGCGCCCTCCCAGGCGGGTCGGCCGGAGGCGGTTGGTAAGATCTCAGGCCTGAAACAGGATTGCGATCATGGCTGACGCACGCGCCTTCGTCCGCGCGCTTCGGAACTCCCAGGATGACCTGAGCGCGCTCGTGGAATGCTGGATGGACTCCGCCCTCTTGCAGGGCCCTTCCTATGACCGCCAGTGGACGATCGCGCAGGTGCTGTCGCACCTCGGCAGCGGTGCCGAGATTTTCTCGCTGCTCCTCGACGCCGCGAGCGGCGCATCGGAGCCTCCATCCCATGAGCCACTGCGCGAGCGATGGGCGATCTGGGACGCGAAAGAACCACGGGCTCAAGCCGATGACTTCATCGCAACGAATCGCCGCCTCATCGAGCGGCTCGACGGACTCGCAAGCATCGACCTCGCTCGGCTGCAGCTCGCGATGTTCGGCCGCGACCTCGACGCGGCGGGCTTGTTGCATCTACGCCTGCGCGAGCACGCGCTGCACCGCTGGGACGTCGCCGTCATGCATCACGACCGGGCCGAGCTGCTCGATGATGCGGTGGCCCTGCTGGTCGACGGGCTCGCCGACGCAGGTCGGCAAGCCGCTTCGGGAGCCGGCCAAAATGACCGTCCGCACCACCCACCCGACGCGCGCATTCGCGCTCACGCTAAAACCGGCGCTCGCGGTCGCCGAAGCGCCGGCAGACCCAGCGGCGCCCGTGCCCGAGTTGATGGCCGCCGAGCTGATTCGCCTCGTCTCCGGGCGCCTCGATCCAGCCCATCTCCTCTCGACCGGCGCCGAAGGCCGCAACCTCGAACGGGCGCGCCGGGCCTTCACCGGCTTCTAAAGGAGGGCCAAGCGAGGTGAAGCTCGCGCGACCACGCACCCTGCCCGGTCGCCTCGTAACGGGCACCTACATCCTCCACGCCGGCCTGGAAAAATGGAACGCCACGCAAGCGCGCGCCGAAGGCGTGCACGCCGCGGCGTCAAGCGCCTATCCCCAGCTCGCCGCCGTACCGCCGGCTCGGTTGTTGAAGCTGCTGGCAGGGGCTGAGATCCTGACGGGAGCGGCACTCGTGGTACCGCTCGTGGACAGCCGCATCGCCGGTGTCGCGCTCACCGCCTTCTCGGCAGGCCTGCTCGGTCTGTACTGGCGCAGCCCTGGAATGCGGCGCACCGGGAGCATCTGGCCCACGCCGGCCGGCACGGCGGTGAGCAAGGATGTCTGGATGCTCGGGATCGGCCTCGGGCTGCTCGCAGAGGGAGCGCGCTGATCCCAAGCGACCAACCACGCCCGGCCCGGCGATCCGCCGCCGGGCCGCGACGCTAGGCCTCCGGCGGTCGTGCCACCGCTCGACTACCTGTGGCTGCTCTTCGCCGGGCTCGGTGGCGGCCTCACCGGCAGCGTCGCGGGCCTCGCCTCGCTCGTGAGCTATCCGGCGCTGCTCGCGATCGGCATGGGTCCGGTCAGCGCCAACGTCACGAACACCGTGGCGCTCGTCTTCAGCAGCGTCGGCGCGGTCAGCGGATCTCGCCCCGAGCTGACCGGCCAGCGCAGCCGCGCCCGACGCCTGGGGCTGTTTGCCTTTGCCGGCGGAGTGGCGGGCAGTGCACTCTTGCTCTTGACCCCCTCGGGCGATTTCGCCCGCATCGTCCCCTTCTTCATCGGCGGGGCGTCCCTCGCCATCCTGGTGCGCTCCAGGGCGGAGCGGAACGCGACCCCCGCATTGCCCAGGCCCGGCTGGCGATTGAACGCCGCAGTGCTCGCCGTCACGATCTACGGCGGCTACTTCGGCGCCGCCGCCGGGGTGGCTTTGCTCGTGATCCTCCTTTTCACCACGGCGGAGACCCTGGCTCGGGCGAATGCGATGAAGAACGTGCTCGTCGGGCTCACCAACGCGGTCGCAGCGATTGGATTCGCCGCGTTCGGACCGGTCCACTGGCTGGCGGTGCTGCCACTCGGTGCGGGCTCGCTGATCGGTGGCCGCCTCGGCCCCAATGTCGTGCGGCGGGCCCCCACGGGCCTGTTGCGGATCCTGATCGCGTGTGGCGGCCTCGCCCTCGCGGTTCACCTCGGCCTCAACGCGTTCAGATGAGCGAGCGCGGCCACCCGCTGCGTCAACGGACGAGGGGCGCGCCGGGAAAGGCCCAGCGACACGGCGCGAGGCGCCCTGCTTGGTTCGCGCGCGCTGCGGCGCGTACGGTGGAAGCTCCGCGAACTATCTGGCCGAAAGGGTGACCTCGATGAGCGCGACGCCAGCGAACACGGACTCGGGCAACCCGAGCCCGTCGAGCGCGCGCTTTCGGCCAGGGCGCTGGTACTTCGTCATGCTCGCCGTCGGCGTGGTCCTCGCCGGAGCGCTCGCCTACATCGGGATCTCGCGGCGCAACGCGACCACGAGCCTCGCGAACCTGCGCCCGAGCGGGATCCCCGCCAACATCTCCTCTTCGACGGCTGTCTTGATGGGCCTCTCCCCGGTCCCGCACCGGGCGGCACCCGGCTTCAGCCTCGTCGACCAGCAGGGCCGGCACTTCTCCCTGTCCTCGTTCCATCACAAGGTCGTGGTGCTCGAGTTCATGGACCCCCATTGCACCGACATCTGCCCGATCGTGTCCCAGGAATTTGTTGACGCCTACCACGACCTCGGGGCGAGCGCGAAAAAGGTCGTCTTCATGGCGGTCAACGTGAACCGTTTCCATAATCAGGTGAGCGCCGTGGCAACCTTCAGCAAGGACCATGGCCTCGACGTCATCCCGTCATGGCACTTCTTCACCGGCCCGGTCCCCGAGCTCCGCCAGATCTGGGCGCACTATGGCATCCAGGTGTACGCGCGAAATCCGAATGCCGACGTGCAGCACACCTCGATGATCTACTTCATCAACGCCAATGGCCAGGAGCGCTTCATCGCCTCCCCGGCCGTTGACCACACCAAGTCCGGCCACGCGTTCCTGCCACTTCCCCAGCTCACCAGCTGGGGAAGTGGCATTGCCCAGGTCGCGCGCAACCTCGTGCGCTCCTGAAGCCACGCGCGGCGGCCGGGTCGACATGCTCGGCCCGTCAACTTTCCCAGCGATGCGTGGCGACAAGCACCACGGCCTCCGACAGCGGTCCTTGCGCGGCGACCTCGTCGGCACCCCGGTCCGACTTCCCACTCCGGCCTGGTCGACTGAGAACACCGGGGCGAAGGCGTCCCGCAGGCCGGTCCGAACAGTGGGGTCGCCGAAGCCGTTCGTGAATTGAGAGCCTGCAGCCCAGCCGAACAAAGACGGCGACACCGCCCAATGCATCAACACGAAACGAGGGGGGCAGCGGTTTCCGCTATCACCTCAAGGGCCGCACGCCGGTTTTCTGCCTTGCCAAGCATCGCTCAGAACAGCACTTTTCACCGCCGCCTCGGCCCGCGAGCTGACGAGCCCAAGGTGCCTGTGGCCGCGAGCACGAAGCGGTCGCGCGGCACCGTCGCGGTCGATGACGACACTCCTTGGGGTTTGGAATCAGCGCGTGTGACCGTGCTCTTGTAAAGCGAGCGCGCCGGCCATAAAGAAGGCTGGCTACCAAAAGTGCGCCGCGATGCCTCACTCGCTGTTTCCAATTTCTCACTCGCGTGCACCGGTGCGCCATGATCACGGGAAGCCTGTGCCGCTCCTATGCGCGACGCGGCCAGGGCGTCGCTCAGCTCGCCGACGCCACGGCTCGATCGGGGCGGCGCTTCGCAATCGCGAGAGCTCATGGGGTCGAAGTCCTCCGACCAGGTGCTCACCCGCAGCGCCCCGAGGATCTATGGGAAAGCGGCGGAGGCGCGGCGCAGCAGTATGGCCGGGTCGCGCTCGCCGAGCCCGCTGGCGAGGTCGGCGGCGAGCTCGACGCCGGCGCGTAGCCGCTCGAGCTGGTCGCTGCGCCCGGACGCTTCGCCGCGGAGGATAAGCCGACGAGGCGGTGGGCCCGCGCGTGGCGCTCAGCGATGCCTCTGCTCGCTCTCGATGCCCATGTGGCCTCCGCGTCCAATTGATTTCGGTGGATCGCGCCGGGACATTGAGCATCGGCGCGCCCGGGCGATGGCGTTGGCACGCCCCGCACCACCAACGTGCCGCGCACCAAAGCCCACATTGACGCGTCGAGACGAGCACGCGGGCTGAGGCGATCGTGCCCCCTGACGGTTCGTGCCGGACACGCCCTTCGCTGCTGGCGTGCCCGGAGAAACGCCGGTCGCTAGCCTCGCCGGTGCACTTCGGGAAGGGGGATGTCGCATGCAGCACCGCGCAGCGCTTGATTTTGTCGAGAGCGGCACCGACGCGCTCGCGCCGCACCAGCGCAGCGACGGAGAGCTTGTCGACCCCGTCTTCGGCGAGCCGACCCAGTACGGCACGGCGTACTTCGCGGAGCTCTGCGCGGCCGTCGCACTGCTCGGCAACGCGAATGCCCGCGCGCGCCGCGTGGCTGCCGCCCGCGCGGGCGCCGCAGCGGTGCTCGCTCACCTGCACGATTTGTCGTCGCGCCCCGCGCTCTCGAGCGTCTCCGGTGCCGTCGCGACGCCCCAGTTCCACAACCACCGCGACTTCATGTGGCCGGCTCTCCTACGCACCACTGGACTCCTCCGGCGCCTCGGCGGGAGCACGGAAGCACTCGAGGGTCAGATCGCTTCCGTGGCAGTGCCAGCCGCCTTCGCCAAACGCCCGCCCAACAACTGGGCCTCGGTCTGGCTCTCCGGTGAACAGCTCCGCGTCCACGGCGGCATCGGGTCACCCAATCCGGAGTTCGACCGCTGGGTCGGCGCCTTCTTCGAGTCCGATGCGGCGATCCCCTCACCCCTTGGAGCCGGGCGGCCGCACGTCGATCTCGACCTCGGCCTGTACGCCGAGCCGGGGCTCCCTAACTCCTATGATCTATTCACCAGAGCGCACCTGTTCGAGGTGCTTCGCGCCGGCTACGACGGCCCCCATCGCAGCGAGCTCGAGCAGCTCGTCATCGCCGGGGCTCGGCGGAGCCTCGGGGTCCAGCTGTCCTCCGGCTCGTTGGCCAGCGCACACCGCAGCACCGGGCAGCTGTGGACCCTCACCTTGCAGGTCGCCTACCTACATGCCGTTGCGCAATGGACTGCACTGAGCGATCCTGACCTCGCGAAGAAGGCGAGCGATGGGGCCCAGCGAGCGCTCAGGGCTGCAGTGGCGTCGCTGCGCAGCGACGCCACCATCAGCCCGGCCGAGAACGCCCTTCCCGCCGCTGCGCGCGTCGGCTATGAGCCCTACACAATGGACGCCCACTACACGAGCCTCGCGCTCGCGTTCTTGGCGCGAGCGCTGCTCGAAGAGTTCTGCGTCCTTGCGGATCCGCCCCCCCCTTCCGGTGCGCTCGTCGAAGGCGATCCGGTGAGCCGTGCCCTCTTGCACGACGCCGGCTTCTCGCTCCACCTGAACCTCGCGCCGCAGGGCCACTACGACGGCTTCGGCATCGCCGACCTCACGTGCGGGCTGGGACGTCGCCTGAACTTTGGCGCACAGGCGCGCTGGGGCGCAGTGGGAACGGCAGGGAAGGGGACACCAACCCCACTCAACCTTGGTGTCGGCCGCTGGGAAGACGACGACACTTTTGTGGCCGTCGCTTCGTTGACTCCCCTGCGTCCTGGCACTGCCCGAATCGAAGGCAATCGCCTGGTCGCCGCCGCAGACTTCGCCAAGTTTGCCTATCGCTTCGAAGGGACGATCGCGCAAGATCGAGTCCGGATCACCGAGTCGGCGGGCGAGGGCGCACACAGCCTGCTCGTGCCGGTTGTGCGCGATCGAGGCAGTGGCACACTGACCGAGATCGCATTCGACGGCGACGCCGCACGTCTGCGCCATGGGAGCGAGGTGCTCGTGGTGCGCGTGCTCCGGCCGCTGCGCCGTGCCCTGCTGCTCGAAGACGGGTGTTATGCATCGCGCCATGGCACGGTCGCACTCTTGCGCCTCGATGCCGAAGGCGAAGGGGCACTCACCTACGAGGTGGTCCGCGCGCGCTGATCGCCGCTTGCCTGGCAGCGCTCGACCCTCGCCAGCTCGCGTCGGTGCGCTTCGCTACCCCTAGACCTCGATGGGTCGCCTCCCGCCAGCCCAGCCGGCGCGCCGATGCACCATTTGTCGCCGTGGCGAGAGCGCGCGAACTCGCGGGTTCGCAAGCGCCCGCGCGCCAATGTCGCCATGCGCGTCCATCGAGTCCTGCCGGCCTTCGTAGCGCTGGGTCCGACCGGTCCTCGAGCCCCGGCGATTCGGCGGCCGGTCCCAGCACGGCGCGCCCGGGCGCGACACTCGGGGACCCTTCGGCCCTAGTCGAGGCGGCGGCCGACGGGAACACTCAAGGACCGTGGAGAACGAACCCCGCGGCGCGTCGACAGCTTCGAGTCCGTGAACGCCGCTCGTCCCCACAAGCCGCGTCGCCCTACGCCATGACCGCCCACGACCCTCGCGGCGCTGCGCGGATGCGGCCATCCGACGCCCGTCTCCGACATCCAAGCCCCACCGCTGAGCCAGATCGGACCGACCTGCCGCCCCGGTCTGCACGACCGAGGTCCTCGGCACCGAGTTGGCGACTCCGATGCCCGGTCCCCGCGAATGTGTCGGCCGGCTTCGCCGCGATCTCCGGGACGGTCCGCAGCGCGGCGAAGCTGCGCGCGCCGAGCCGGAGCCTGTCCACCGCGTGCGTCCTGTTGCCGGCCAGGCAAAATGATGACGGCGTCGACACTTTCCCTGATGACGCACCACCGCTCGGGGAGAGGCGCAGGTAAGGCCGCGCTCGAGACGCGAGGCTCCCCAGAATCTCCCGACGACGTGTAGCGCGATAAATCCGCTTCGCCGGACGCATCGAGCGGAGCGGCCGCGTCGCGGCGGGCTTCGATGAGTCCGCTCAGGTGGACGACTTCGCCCGCCGCAACGGGGAGTCGAACAACGGTGCCGCAAGACAGCGACCCCACAGTCCGACCACGACGAAGACGGCGCCCAGGGCGACGAGGGCCCACCACCCGCCTCCTTGCCAGGTACCGACGGCAACCAGGGCCAGCCCGGCAACAATGCGGGCCAGTCGACCAGTGCCCGACTCCATGAAATGGACGATCTGCATGACCACTGACTCCCGTTCTCGTATACCCAGCCCCGTATCCTGTTCCCAACAACGCCGTTCTCCTCGCGCTTTCCTGGGTTGAGAATTAGGGCCGAAAGTCCTTCGCGGTGACGATCACCTCGCTGGCCGATCCAAGCCCTGCGCGCAAGGGTTGCGGCCGAAGCAGCTCGCAGAAAACTGCGAGCTGCTGCGTCCGGCCGCGCCGTGCGGAGCGACTTGACCTGATCTCGCTCCGCCGCCGTAATACCCATAGGGGTATATTGTTGTCATCGACGCCGCGAGGTCGGCACCAAAGGAGAGCACGGCAATGCTGCAGACCGCACTCGAGCACATCGAATCTGAGCAGGACTTCGGAGACACACTGGCGGCGAACGAGAACGTAATGATCTGCTGCGGCCGAATGGGACCGATGTGCTTGCCCGTCTATGACGTCATGGAGGCGCTCACGCCGAGCTATCCACACGTCGCGTTCCGAGACATGGCCTTTGACGAGCCCGTCGGAAGGATCATCCGGAGCCTGCCGGAGACTGCTGGGTTCACAGGGCTCCCCTTCACCGTCTATTTCAAGGCTGGCAAGGTGGTCTCCGCAACCAGCAGCATCCAGACGATGGAGCAGGTCACGGCCATTCTCGACGAGCACTTGGGCGCGCAGGACTGACCGGACACGATGCGCACGGACTACGACATCATCGTGCTGGGGGCCGGTCCCGCCGGCCTGACCGCGGGCATCTACGCCGCACGCGCCCACCGATCGGTCCTCGTCCTCGATACGGGTACCATCGGAGGACAGACGGTCCTGAGCTACCACGTCGCAAACTATCCCGGTGTCGGCGAGACCTCCGGCCGAGCACTCTCCCAGTCAATGCTCCAGCAGGCTCGCGCCTTTGGCTGTGACGTCAAGGCCTTCGCGCGGATCGCCAACATCGATCTCACCGCACGGCGCAAGACGATCACCCTCAAGGACGGCACCGCGTTGACGGCAACCGCCGTGGTCCTCGCTTCCGGCGGTGTACCGAGAAAGCTCGGGGTGGAAGGCGAACAGCGATTCGGCGGCCGCGGCATCTCGTATTGCGCGACCTGTGACGGCGATTTCTTCACTGACCGCCCGATCGCGGTGGTGGGCGGGGGCAATTCCGCCCTTGAAGAGGCTGTGGCACTGACCCGGTACGCGTCGCACGTCACGGTTATCCATGAATTTGAGCACTTCCAGGCTGAACCTTGGATCATCGCGGAGGCACGGGCGAACGAAAAGATCTCGTTTCTTATGAATCAGCGCGTCCTCGGCTTCAGCGGCGGTGCAGAGCTTGCGGCAGTCCAGTCTGTCGACAAGCAAACGGGGGTGGCCACGGAGACTCACGTCGATGGCTGCTTCGTCTTCATTGGCTATGTCCCCAATTCCGACGCCTTCGCGGATCAGGTCAAGCTGACCGAGCGCGGTGAGGTCGTGACCGACGACACGCTCCAGACCAGTCTCCCTGGCGTCTTTGCTGCGGGTGATGTGCGACAAAAGCGCGTGCGACAGGTCACCACCGCGGTAGCCGACGGCACCATCGCTGCGCTGGCAGCACTCGAGTTCCTTAGCGAGCTCGCCGCGTAGCATGTGCTTGTTGCCCGGCAACGGGACCCGGCGTGCGCGTTGCCGTTCCCGTTCCGGAGGACGAACTGCCCATTCCGTTCACCAGCCCTGGAAGGCCGACGGGCGCCCGCCCACGCTGCGGCATCTACCACAGCCAAGGGCACCCCCGCCGAAACGCTCACCCGCCAGGAGCGCCTGGTCGCCCCTCTGATCGCCAACGCCCAGGGCAGGCCCCGTGCGCCGACCATCCCAACCGCTGGCGCCACACCGGTGAGCCCCGGTCCGACGACCACGCCCGTGGCCCGTGCTACGAGCCCGCGCCACCCCGGCGGGGCGGCGACGAGCGGTGAGCACGACGCCCATCCCCCGGGCGGGCGGCCGGGCCAGGTCCGGGTGCCGTCTGGCTGCGGGGCTCTCGGGGGTGATCCGCCAACGCCTTCAGCGCTTCGGCGCGCACCCGGGCGGGCTCTGCCCCCATCTCGGCGAGGACCCGGATACCGACCCCCTCGCCCTCGCGAACCAGGCCCAACAAGATGTGGGGCTGCCAATCTCGCCGTCGCCCAGGTCGAGGGTCTCTCGCAGCGACAGCTCGAGGACCTTCTTCGCTCGCGGAGTGAACGGGGGCGACCCTCGCAGCGAGAAGTCGGTCTTTCCCGCCGTCCGGCGGACCGCTTCGCTGGCCGCGTCGAGCGACACCCCGAGCGAGGCGAGAACCCCGGCGGCCACCCCAGCGTCCTCACACGACAGACCCAGCAGTAGGTGCTCGGCGCCGATGAAGCCATGTCCCAGCAGCCGGGCCTGCTCCTCGGCGTGCACGAGCACCGCCCGGGAGCGGTCGCTGAAGCGCTCGAACACACCCTGCAGGCTACGACAGCGGCGAAGCGCCTGGCCGGTAACCGGAAGCCCAGCCCCTCTCATCGCGGGATCCCCGGCTACTGCGACGCTCGGACGTCCTTCATCCGTCGGTAGAGCCTGAGAAGGTGGTCGGGGACGGCGACGAAGCCGTGACGGGCGTAGAAACGAGCGGCGGCCTCGTCGATAGCGTCCACCACGACGAGCCGGGCGGCGGCTGCTTCGCCAGCAGTGACCGCCTTGCGCAGCGCCTCGGCGAGCAGTAGCGCTCCGAGCCCCTGACCTTGGGCTGAACTGTCGACGGCCAGCCGGGCGAGCAGGACCATGCCGACCGGGTATCCCGGCAAGCCCCCTACGAGCGACTGAGGTGCCTCGGCGCGCTGCACGGAGCCCATCGTGAGGCTGAAGTACCCCGCGACACGTTCGGCGTCGACGAGCACAAAGGTGCGGGCAACGTCCATCTGCTGCGAGGCGAGGGCGTGGGTCTGCAACCAACGGTCGAGGGACTCGTTGCCGGAGTGGAAGTCGCCGAGGTGATGGTGAGGACTGAGCCGCTCAAGACGGCGACTGGTCACCTCTCAGGCAGCTTCGGGTGGCTGCGAAACAGCTCAACCAGCTCGGGAACCGGGATCTGCGGCTTGTCTAGCTCGGCCAGGAAGCGGTCGAAGGCGTCGTTTGGGAGCACGATGTCCCGGTGGGCTTCGATCACGCTGCTGGCCCGTTTGGTCACCGTGTCGAGCACGAAGCTGGTCACCGTGGTGCCCTCGAGTTCTGCAGCGTGGCGGATGAGGGCTTCCTGGTCTGGGCTCACGCGCATCTCCAAGCGGTGGCGCTTCGAGGGGTGGACGACCTTGCTCATATCCTGAACTATACAGCGTCCGGACGCTGTCCGGACAGGGACCTCGGCGCGACGTCCCGTAGCCCGATTGCTCAGTGGTGGCGCTCACCGTTGCAGACCTGTCGTCCGCTACCGGGCAGCGTTCTCTCTTGGATGGATGCAGTTCAGTCGGCGGCAGTGCAGGCCCTGGGATACACAGCGAGGAAGACCGTCGCCTTTCGGCTGTCCCGCGGCCAGCGAAAGGCCCGGCAGCGACCGCCCCGATCGGCGAGTGGTACAGGTGCCGATGCGAAACGCATCGCATCGCGTCGGCCTGAGCTAGCATGTCAAGGTGACCAGGGCCATCACCGTCCGCCTGGATGACGCCGACCACGAGGCGTTGGCTCGGCAGGCTGACCAGCTGCGGGTCCAGCCGGGCACGCTGGCGCGGATGCTTGTCCATGCAGGCCTGACGGAGATTCAACCAGCGCGCTCGGATGCGCGGGGCGCCATCGCCCGGCTGGTTCGCCGTTCCCAACAGGGGCCGCCGGCCGACGCGGTCACGCTGGTGGCTGAGGCCCGCGCCCAGCTTGGCGAGCAACGATGAGTGTCGTCGTCGACGCCAGCGTGATCGTCGCCCTGATGGTCGCCGATGAACGCCAGCCGGCGGCGCAGGCGCATCTGGAGGGGTGGGTGGAGTCCGGTGAGGAACTGCATGCGCCGGCGGTGTTGCCCTACGAACTGGCCAATGTGCTCGCCAGGCTCGTGTTCGACGGCGCCCTCGAGGCTGACAGGGTTGTCGAGATCTGGCCAGACGTGGCTGCGCTTGGCGTGGAGTTCCATCCGTTTGACCCCCGGGAGGATGGCCCCGCCGTCGCGGTTATCACCACACGGCTACGGCGGCGCCATGCCACCGATTCCACCTACATCCACCTGGCGCAGCAGCTCGACACACAGGTGTGGACCCTCGATGGGCCGCTCGCCCGCAACGCGGCCGACGTTGGTCTGCCGGTCAAGCTGATCACCTGACCTATCGCGCTCAGCGAACCCTCTGCGGTGACCCGGCAGGTCAGGAGGGTATCCGGGGTGACGTGTCCCGTATGCCTGCCCCGAGAAAGTCCCCGGTGCCGGGGGGCTATGGGGAACGGGCCGGTGTCCGACGTCCGCGCCGGAGGTGGTGGAGGTTGGTAGCTCGGTGGCTCGTGACCAGTGCGTGTGCGCTGAGCGGGGCTGCGCCTCAGATCCAGAGATTTCCCCCGGGGATTAAGACGTGCGCGCCGCCGAGCTGGGGTGGGCTTCCCCCGCTACCTCGGCGACGCCGGCGAGGTCCTTCCTCGGCGCAGCTTTCCCGCGCCTGTGCGGGGCGAGCTCGGCGAGCAGCTGGCGGGGGTGAGC
>JAJZKA010000071.1 GCA_021809805.1 Actinomycetes bacterium | reverse complement strand
ACCCTCGAGCAGCCACCCGCTCGCCACCCGACGCGCATGGAGCGGCGGCGGTCCGGGCCGGCGCAACCCCGCATAGGCGATGCCGGCGCGCACCGCACCCGCGCACAGTGGCGCCAGCAGGCGGTCGCGCAGCGCCGGCGGGCCGCCTTCGACGGCGCGCAGCGCGCCATGGTGCTGGCCGAGGACGAAGGCGGTCGTGAGACACCCGCTCGAAAGCTCCTCGATGGCACGAAACAACGTCTCCTGGTCGACCCCGAGCCCGCCGGCCGACGGCGGCCCCGCCAGGCCGTAAAAGCCGGCGGCCGCGAGGACGTCGAGCCGCTCGCGCGGCACGAGGGGTGAAGCGGCGACCTCGTCGGCGTTCGGAGCGAGGACCTCGTCCGCGATCTGGCGCGCTGCGGTGACGACTGCTTCGAGGCGCGCCTCGTTTGCGGCGGCGGCGGCGGCGTCGGCGGCCATGGGCCCAAACTTACCGAGGTGCTGGCGCGGACCATGGACGCGCGAGCCTCACTCGGTCCTTGCGCCGAGGCCGTGGCTCCTTCGCGCCCGCCGATGCGACCCCGTGGACGTGCGTCGCCTACCTTTTCGTTGCCGGCCGCGAGGCGGGTGCGCCCGACCGGCCGCCGCCGTCGGGGGGCGCCGTGCGCGCTCGCCGCAGGCCCGGGGGCCCGCCAGTTCACCGGGGCCGGCGCGTGCAGTGTCGTGCAACGCGACGCAATGACCAAACTGATGCCGTGACGAAGCAGACCAATGCGAGGAGCTGAGATGAGTGAACGTGGTGCCACGACCCTCCCGACGCACCAGCTCGGACGGAGTGACCTGCACATCACCCGTGTCGGCCTGGGGGCCTGGGCGATGGGCGGCGGTGGCTGGGTGTTCGGCTGGGGCGGCCAGGACGACGACGAGTCCATCGCCGCCATCCGCCGCGCGCTCGAGCTCGGGGTCAACTGGATCGACACCGCCGCCGTGTACGGCTTTGGTCACTCTGAGGAGGTGATCGGCCGCCTGCTGCGCGAGGTGCCCGAGGACGAGCGTCCCTATGTGTTCACCAAGTGGGGCGTGCGCCAGGACCCAGCCGGCAAGATGCTCCCGACCCAACGCGTCGGCGACCCGGCGTTCTTGCGTGAAGAGCTCGAGGCGAGCTTGTCGCGCCTTGGGGTGGACCAGATCGATCTCTACCAGGTCCACTGGCCCGCGGAAGACGGCACGTCGCTCGAGGAGTACTGGGGCGCGATGCTCGAGATGCAACAAAAGGGGCTCGTGCGCCACATCGGGTTGTCGAACCACGGGGTGGACCTGCTCGAGCGCGCCGAGGCGCTTGGCCACGTCGACTCCCTCCAGCCGCCGCTCTCGCTGCTCAAGCGCGATGCGGCGCTCGAGATCGCGCCCTGGTGCGCCGACCACGGCACCGGTGTCATCGTCTACAGCCCGATGCAGGCCGGCCTGCTGACCGGCGCCTTCTCCGCCGATCGGGTGGCGGCACTGCCCGAGGACGACTGGCGGCGCGCGTCGCCGCTGTTCAACGGCGCGGCGCTTGAGGCGAACCTCGCCTTGGTCGATGCGATGCGGCCGATCGCTGCGCGGCACGGCTGCAGCCTGGGCGCGGTGGCGATCGCCTGGACGCTGTCGGTGCGCGGCGTGACCGGCGCCATCGTGGGGGCACGGCGCCCCTCGCAGGTCGACGGTTGGATCGCGGCTGCCACCTTGGAGCTCGACGAGCAGGACCTGGCGGCGCTCACCACCGCGCTGCGCGAGACCGGCGCCGGCAGCGGTCCGATCGGCTGAGTGCTCGGTCGCCTCAGCGTTCGGCGAGGCGGGCGAGGACGGGGATCGCAGCGGCGAGCTGGGCGAGCTCTTTGGCGCTCAGCTCGCCGAGCGCCTGGGCGATCCACGCGTTGCGCAGTCGCCGGGTCTCGTCGAGGACCCGGCGGCCTTCGGCGGTGATGGCGATGACCGCCTGGCGGCGGTCGCGCTCGTGCGGCGCGCGCACGGCGTAGCCATGGGCCTCGAGCGCGGCGATTACCCGGGTCATCGAGGGCGGCTGGACACGTTCGGCCTCGGCCAGCTCGGTCGGCGAGCAGCTCCCGAGCTGCTCGAGCGAGGCGAGCGCGGAGAGCTGGCTCAAGGTGAGCGACTCGTCCCCACGCTCGACGCGAAGACGCCGCGCCAGGCGCAAGATGGCGATCCGCAGGCCAGCCGCGAACTCGCCGTCTGAGGGCGCGGGCCGCGTCGCGCCGGCTGGATGGTCCGTGTCGCTCGCCATGGGCCGCGAGGCTAGGCCAGCAACGCGCCCGGGTTGGGGACCCCTGGTCCCTTCAGCGCGCCGCCGGCAAGCTCGCGAGGACGTGCGCCACGGTGGCCGTGACCGCCTTGGCGGTCGGCACGTGCAAGGACTCGTCGGGGCCGTGCTCGTTGGAGCCGGGCCCGAGCACGCCGGTGGCGAGGAACTGGGTCCCGGGGAAGCGATGACCGAGCGAGGCCATGAAGGGGATCGACCCGCCCACGCCGGTCACGCCAGGCGGCGCCCCGAAGTAGGCGAGAGACGCCTCGCGACTGGCGCGGGCGAGCCAGGGGGCCTCCGGCGGGGCGTCCCAGCCCTGCCCGGGCTCACCGGGGAGGAAGCGGACCCGGGCGCCAGAGGGCGGGTCGGCGGTGAGCACGCGGCCGATCGCCGCGCTGGCCGCTTCGGCGTCACACGTCGGCGGCAAGCGGAACGAGAGCATCAGTGAGGTCGCCGGGCGCAGCACGTTGCCGGCGTCCTCGAGCGCTGCCAGGCCGGCGGCGCCGATCACCGTGAGGCTCGGTGACCAGGTCCCGGCGAGGCGGCGCTCGGCGACGCTCGAACCCGCGAGCTCGAGGCCAGGGACGGTGGGGAACGATTCGGCGGCGGCACCGCCGAGTGTTGCGGCCAGCTCGGCGATCTCTTTGCGGCGGTGCTCGGGGACCTCGACATGCAGTGCGTCGAGGCGGAGCTCACCGGTCTGTTCGTCCTCGAGGCGCGAGAGGAGCTGACGGGCGATCCGGAAGGAGTCTGGGACGATGCCTCCCGCCATGCCGCTGTGCACGCCCACCTCGAGCACTTGCACCTCGAGGACCCCGTTGAGGTTGCCCCGCAGCGAACTCGTCACCCAGAGCCGGTCGAAGCTGAGGCCGCCCGAGTCGAGGCAGCACACGAGGCGGACGTCACCGAGGCGATCAGTGAGATGCTCGAGGTAGGCGGAAAGGTCGGGGCTTCCGCTCTCCTCGCTCGCCTCCGCCAAGAGCACGCAGCGGCCATGGCGCGTACCGGTCGCGGCGAGGGACTCGAGGGCGATCATCGCGGCGAACGTGGCATATCCGTCGTCGGCGGTACCGCGGCCATAGAGCCGGTCACCCTCGCGCACCGCTGTGAAGGGGTCGAGGCCGGCGCGCCAGGACCCGAGCGGTGGCTGCTTGTCGAAATGACCGTAGACCAAGGTCGTGGTGGCGGCGCGATCTGGATCGGTCGCCGGAATTTCGACCAGAACCACCGGGCTGCGGTGCTCGAGACGCAGAATCTCGGCGTGCACTCCAGGGATCGCGCGGGCGGCGCAAAAACCGCGCAGGAGCTTGGCGGCCGCATCGAGGTGGCCGTGCTCCGCCCAGTGGGCATCAAAGCTCGGCGACAGGCACGGGATTTGGACGTAGCGCTCGAGCACCGGGAGGGCGTCGCGCTCCCAGCGCTCGTCCACCTCTGCGGCGAGCGCCTGAGTGTCGAGCGGCCCGAGCGCGGGCATGCCCTCGTTCGTCTCCATGTCGCCTCCTTTGCCGACGCGCGCCGCGCCGTTCGTGGGAAAGAATGCATCGATGCCGCCCCGCAAGCTTGCCGCGATCGTGCTCGCCGCCGGAGAGGGCACCCGGATGCGCTCTCCGCTCCCCAAACCGCTGCACCGTCTTTGCGGGCGGCCGATGGTCCTCCATGTCCTCGACGCGCTGGCTGAGTTGCCCATCGAGCGGGTCGTGGTGGTCGTCGGATACCGCTCAGCCGAGGTGACCAAGACCTTGCAGGCCGAGGCGCCGCCCTCCCTGCGCCTCGAGTTCGTCGAGCAGACGCGCCCGCTCGGGACCGGCGATGCCGCCGCCGTGGCGCTCACCGCATTTCCCGACGGCTATGCGGACGGCCCAGAAGAAGGCGAGCTCATCGTGTTGCCCGGCGACACCCCGCTGCTCACACCCGCGACCCTCGCGCCCCTCGTCGAGGAGCACCGTCGAAGCGAGGCCGCCGCGACCTTGCTCACCGCCCGCCTCGAGGACCCGACCGGATACGGGCGGGTGCTGCGGGGCAAGGACGCGCGCGTCGCCCGCATCATCGAGCAGGCGGATGCCAGCGAACAAGAGCAGTCGATCGATGAGGTGAGCACCTCGATCTACTGCTTCCGCCATACCGTGCTGGCTCCAAGCCTGCGCCGGCTGCTGCCGAACAACGCGCAGGGCGAGTACTACCTGACCGACACGGTTACCGTGCTGCACGACGCCGGCTACGTCGTCGGCTCCGTGCTCGCCCAAGACCCCCGGGAGACGGCTGGGGTGAACGACCGCCTCCAGCTCGCCTTTGCCGAGGGCGAGCTGCGCCGGCGCATGAACGAGCGCCTGCTGCGCGCGGGCGTGACGATGACCGACCCGGCGAGCACGTACCTCGACGCCAGCGTTCGGGTCGAAGAGGATGTGACGCTGCTGCCGGGCTGCGTGCTCGAGGGTGCGACGACGATCGGGCGCGGCGCGGTGATCGGACCGCACACCCACCTCGTCGACTGCAGCGTGGGCGAGCGCGCCCGCGTCGAGCACAGCGTGGCGGTGCATTCGATGATTGGCGACGATGCCGTCGTCGGCCCCTTCGCCCACCTGCCGGCGGGCAGCCGGCTGGCGCCGGGAGCCCTTAGCGGAGCATTCTTCCGGGCGGAGGGCACCGGCACGCCCTGAGGCTGCGATGAGGGTCGGGGGGCGAGGATGGGTCGAGCTGAGCCAGCACTGGGAGAAGGCGTGGACGCGGACGAAGGGATGCAGGCGGCGAGCGAGTGGGAGCACGAACTCGAGACGCTCTCGCGGCGCCGGCTCGTGCTCTTGAGTGGCCGGGCGCACCCCGGCCTCGCCGAGGAGATCGCCGGCCACCTGCGCACCCACCTCGGCGACGCCAACTTGCGCGAGTTCGCCGACGGCGAGATCCACGCCCGCTTTTCTGAGTCGGTGCGCGGGGCCGACGTCTTCATCATCCAGCCGCACGCCCGGCCGGTGAACGACTCCTTGATGGAGCAGCTCATCATGGTGGACGCGGCCAAGCGCGCCTCGGCGGGGCGCATCACCGCGGTGTGCCCCTACTACGGCTACTCCCGCCAGGACCGCAAGTCCTCTGGGCGCGAGCCGATCACCGCCAAGCTCGTCGCCGACCTCCTGTCGACCGCAGGGGTCTCCCGCGTGATCAGCGTCGACCTCCATTCCGGCCAGGTCCAGGGATTTTTCGACTTCCCCGTCGACCACCTCGTCGCCTGGCCGGTGCTCATCTCGTACCTGAAGACGCACGGCGGCGACGGCTTCGTCGTCGTCTCACCCGACGCCGGGCGGGTGCACGTCGCCGAGCGCTACAGCCAGCAGCTGGGCACTGACCTCGCCTTCGTGCACAAGCGCCGCCCACCCGGCCAGGCGAACGTGGTCGAGGCACTCGAGGTGATCGGTGACGTCCGGGGGCGGCGCTGCGTGATCGTCGACGACATGATCGACACCGCCGGCACGATGTGCGCGGCGGCGGCTCGGCTCGTCGAGGAGGGGGCCACCGAGGTGTGGGCGATGGCGACCCACGCCATCTTGTCCGGACCGGCGACCGAACGCCTCGAGCGCGCCCCGATTGCCAAGGTGGTGGTGACCAATACCTTGCCGTTGCCGGTCGACCGCCGCATCGCCAAGCTGGAGGTGCTCTCGATCGCTGAGGTGATCGCCTCGGCGATCGACGCCGTGTTCGAGGACAGCTCGGTCTCCAAGCTCTTCGGCGGCCAGAACCTCAGCTGACGCCCCGGCCGAGCGCCCCGGGCAGATGGCGTAGAATCGTGCGGTTCGCTGCACGTCCGGGCGCTTCGCGCCGCTCGCGGCGAGCCGTTCGTCGGACCCGTCGACATCAAGGAGCCCTCACATGGCCGAGATCCGCCTCGCCGCTGAAGCCCGCGCCGAGCGCGGAAGCGCCGCCAGCCGCCGCATGCGCCACTCCGGGCGAGTCCCGGGCGTGCTGTACGGGCATGGCACCGGACCGGTTGCGCTCACCGTGGACGGGCGCGAGCTGCGCGCTGCGCTCGCGGCCGGCGGATCGAACGCGCTCTTCGACCTCGAGGTCGGCGGGGAGGTGCACCTCGCGATCGCCCGGGAGGTGCAGCAGCATCCCGTCCGCCACACCGTTGCCCACATCGACTTCCAGCTCGTTGCCCGCGACGAGCTCGTGCACGGCGATGTGCCGGTCCAGCTCGTCGGCGATCCGATCGAAGTGAACCGGGGCGGCGGGACCGTCGAGCACGTCGTCGTCTCGCTCGTCGTGCGCGCGAAGCCGGCGGAGCTGCCCGCAGCGATCGAGGTCGACATCAGTGGCCTTTCGATCGGTGACGCCATCCGGTTCGCCGACCTCCGCCTGCCTCGTGGCGTGAACTGCGAGCTCGACCCCGACACCGTGATCGCCGTGGCCGCGCCGCCGCGTGTCGAGGCGGCCGAGTCCACCACCGCAGGCGAGACCGCCGAGGCGGCTGCCGGTGGCGAGTCCGCGGAGGGCTGAGCCTCCTGCTCAACAGACGCTTCGCCCACGCGCGCACCGGCGCCGGTGCCGACCTGGTCGCAATCGGCCTCGGCAACCCGGGCGAGCAGTACGCGCGCACCCGTCACAACGTCGGTGCTGAGGCCGTCGAGGCGCTCGTGCGCCGCGGCGGGGCCGAGCTCCGGCGCGAGCGCGGCATCCATGCCCGCGCCGCGACCGTGCGCGTTGAGGACCGTTCGCTGCTCGCTGCGGTGCCCGAGACCTACATGAACGAGTCGGGCCTGGCGGCCCGCCCGCTCGTGCGCCGGGCGGGCCTCGAGGGCGCGCTCGAACGCGTCGTCGTCGTCCACGACGAGCTCGATCTGCCTGTGGGCACCATCCGGATCAAGCGCGGTGGGGGGATCGCGGGCCACAACGGCCTCCGCTCGGTGCAGTCCCACCTCCATAGCCCTGACTTCTTGCGGGTGCGGATCGGCATCGGACGGCCTCCGGGCAAGATGGCCGGTGCGGATTACGTCCTGCGGCGCCCGTCCTCGACAGAGCGCGAGCTCTTAGACGTCGCCGTCGAGCGCGCCGCGGACGCCATCGAGGCGATCGCGCGCTGCGGCGTGGACCAGGCGATGAGCGAGTGGAACCAGCGGTGAGAACGATCGGCCGCGAGCTGGCGGCGAGGAGGGCGAGACGGTGCGGCTTTCGGCGCTGACGCGTCGGCTCGCCAGTGAGCCGGTGCTGGCGGAGCTGCTCGGCGCGGACGAGTGTCGGGCAGCAGTGCCCGAGGCGGCGCGGCCCTTCCTGCTCGCCGGGCTCGCCCGACTCTCGAGCGCTCCCGTGCTGCTCGTCGTGACCGCGACCGCCGCGGAGGCGGAGCATCTCACCCACGATCTCGAGGCCTTCCTGCCGCTTGAGCAGGTCGAGCTGCTCCCGGCCTGGGAGACGCTGCCCTTCGAGCGGGTCTCGCCCGGCGAGGCGACGATGGGCCGCCGTATGCGCGTGCTGTGGCGGATCGCCACCGCCGAGCGCGGGCGGTCGGGCGGCGCGCTCGTGGTCGTGGCGCCGGTGCGGGCGCTGTTGCAGCGCCTTGGGGTGCGCCCCGAACAGGCCGAGCCGATCGTCGTGCGACCCGGGGACCGCATCGATGTGGACGACCTCGTCTCCCGCCTCGTCACGGCGGGCTACCGCCGCGAGTACCAGGTGGAGCACCGCGGCGAGCTCGCCGTGCGCGGCGGCATCGTCGACGTCTTCCCAGCTACGGCGGACCAGGGCGTGCGCATCGACTGCTTCGGCGACGAGGTCGACCGGCTGACCGAGTTCGACGTCGGCAGCCAGCGGTCGGTGCACGAGCTGTCCGAGGTCGCGATCTTCGCGTGCCGCGAGCTCGTCCTGGACGCCACGGCGCGCGCCCGGGCGAGCGAGCTCGCCGAGCAGGCGGCGTTCGCCGCTGATCAGTTCAGCCGTCTCGCGCAAGGGGCTCTTTTCGAGGGCGCGGAGTCCTTCTTGCCCTGGCTCGTCGACGAGCTCCTCCTCACCGACCTGCTCGGCGAGGAGGATCGGGTCGTCCTTGTCGAGCCGCGGCGGCTGCGCGACCGGGCCGTCGAGCTCATCGAGGAGGAGGCCGCGCTCGCCTACTCGCTGGCGACGACATGGGGGGCCGAGGGGAGCGACTTCCCGCGTCTGCACGCGGCCTTCGACCGGCTCCTCGCGCGCGGTCCCGCTCGTCTCGTGGCGCTCTTGGCGGCGGCCGAGGACCCCGACACCTTGGCGCTACCGGCAACGGGCTGGCCGGTCACTCTCGGGGACGCGGCCGGCCTGGCGCGCCGCCTCGGCGAGCTCACCCGCGCCGGGGTGTCAGCGGTGATCTGCGCCGAGGGGCGTGGCTCGGGCGAGCGGATCGCCGGCCTGCTCGAGGGCGAGGGGGTCGAGCTGCAGCGGCGCTTTGACGCGCCCGAGGACGGCGAGGACGAGCGGCTGCTCGCCCCCGGCGTGCACGTCGTCGTGGGGGCGCTCGATCGCGGCTTTGTGCTTGAGCGCGACGGCGTCGCCGTGCTCGCCGAGTCCGATCTCACTGGCCGGCGCCGCCCGCACCGCGTGCCTCGCGCCCGCTCGCGGCCAGTCGAGGGATTCTTCGACGACCTCGCCGTCGGCGGTTATGTCGTCCACCACGTCCACGGCGTCGCCCGCTATGGCGGCATGGTCCGACGTGAGATCGCCGGTGCGGAGCGCGACTACCTGCTGCTTGAGTATCGCGGCGGGGACAAGTTGTACGTCCCCTCGGACCAGATCGACGCCCTCACGCCCTACAGCGGCGGCGACCAGCCTGGCCTCTCGCGCCTCAACGGCAACGAGTGGCAGCGCCAGCGCGCCAAGGTGCGCAAGGCCGTGCACGAGGTCGCCCAGGAGCTCGTCGTCCTCTACCAGCGCCGCCTCGCCTCCAAGGGCCACGGCTTTGGCGCGGACACCCCCTGGCAGGCCGAGCTCGAGCAGGCCTTCCCCTATCCCGAGACGCCTGACCAGCTCCGCGCCATCGAGGAAGTCAAGGCCGACATGGAGCGCGACGTGCCGATGGACCGGCTGGTCTGCGGCGACGTCGGCTTCGGCAAGACCGAGGTGGCAATCCGGGCCGTGTTCAAGTGCGTCCAGGATGGCAAGCAAGCCGCCGTGCTGGTGCCGACCACCCTGCTCGCCCAGCAGCACTTCCAGACCTTCGCCGACCGCTTCTCCCCCTATCCAATACGCGTCGAGGCACTGTCGCGCTTTCTCGCCAGCACCGAGGCGCGCGCCGTCGCCAACGGCTTGAAGGACGGTTCGATCGACGTCGTGGTCGGCACGCACCGCCTGCTCGGAGAGGACATCGTCTTCAAGGATCTCGGGCTGCTCGTGGTCGACGAGGAGCAGCGCTTTGGCGTCTCGCACAAAGAGGCGATCAAGAAGCTGCGCGTCGGTGTGGACGTGGTGACGCTGACGGCGAGCCCGATCCCGCGCACCTTGGAGATGGGGCTCACCGGCATCCGGGACCTGTCGGTCATCGACACGCCACCGGCCGAGCGTCAGCCGATCCTCACCTATGTGGGCGAGGAGGACGAACGGGCGATCGCCGAGGCGTTGCGCCGCGAGCTGTTGCGCGAGGGGCAGGTCTTTTTCGTCCACAACCGCGTCCAGGACATCGATCGGGTCGCCGCCCGGCTTTCGGGGCTCGTCCCCGAAGCGCGCATCGCGGTCGCGCACGGCCAGATGGACGAGGGGAGCCTCGAGCAGGTCGTGCTGGACTTCGCCGAGCGCCGCTACGACGTGCTCGTCTGCACGACGATCATCGAGTCAGGGATCGACATGCCGACGGTCAACACGATGGTCGTCGACCGTGCCGACTTGCTCGGCCTCGGACAGCTGCACCAGCTGCGGGGCCGGGTCGGGCGGGCCGGGAGTCGGGCCTATGCGTACCTGTTCCACCCAAGAGACCGCGTCCTGTCTGAACAGGCCTACGAGCGGCTGCGGACGATCGGCGAGCACACCGAGCTCGGCTCGGGCTTCAAGATCGCGATGCGCGACCTCGAGATCCGCGGCGCCGGCAACCTGCTTGGCAAGGACCAGTCCGGCCACATCGCGGCGGTCGGCTACGACCTGTACGTGCGCATGGTGGCCGAGGCCGTCGCCGAGTTGAAGGGTGAGAGTGTGCCCGAGCCAGCCGAGGTAAAGCTCGACCTGCCGCTCGATGCGCACCTGCCCGCCAGCTATGTCGAACGTGAGGACCTGCGCCTCGAGGCCTACCGGCGCCTGGCGGCGGTGCGCGACGAGCAGGAGGTCGCCGACATCGGCACCGAGTGGCTGGACCGGTTTGGGCCGCTGCCCGAGCCCGCCGGCGTGCTGCTCGCCATCGCCCGGCTGCGCGCCGCGTGCGTGCGCACCGGGGTCCGGGAGGTGAGCGTCGTGCCCTGGCGCCCCGGAACGGGCGGGATCGGCAAGATGGGCGAGGCGACGGTGCGCCTCTCGCCGCTGCGCCTGCGGGCCTCGGCGCGGGTCCGCCTGAGCCGCTTGGTGCCCCGGGCCATTGTGAAGGAGGACGCCGAGCAGCTGGTCGTGCCGTGCCGCCTCGGCCCCGACCTCGCCGACGACCTCGCCAAGCTCCTGCGCGAGCTCGTTCCTGAAGAGGTCGCGGCGCCATGAGGGGGCCGGCTGGCCGCCCGAGCGCGATCGCCCTTAGCATCGGGGGGCCGTGACGACTCGACGCCTCCTCCTCCCTGCCCTTGCCTTAGCTGGTGCCGCGCTCGGGCTCAGCGCCTGCAACGCGAACGTGGCGACGATCGCCGCCCGAGTGGGTGGCGATCAGATCACCCGCGCCCAGCTCACCGACACGCTGGCGGCCGTGAACGCCAACAGCGGCTTTCGTTGCGTGATCACGGGCGGCAACACCACGAAGACCGTTGGGGCGGGGGCGAGCTACAGCTCGGCCTTCACCGCGCAGATCCTCACGACCCTCGTCGAGAACCGCGCGCTTGCTGGCGAGCTGCGCGCGCAGCGCCTCACCGTGACCCCTTTCGCCCGTTCCATCGGCGAGACCGAGCTCGCGCAGGCGCTCGCTCCTGGCCAGACGGGCGACGCCAGCTGCACCGAGCAGGCCCAGCTTGTGCTCGCTTCGCTGTCGCCGGGCGTGCGCAGCCAGTTCGTCGGCCTGCAGGCCGAAGAGGACCTGCTGGCGGCCCGCAGCCAGCACGTGGAGCTGACGCCAGCGGGGCTCACCGCCTGGGCGAAGGCGAACCCCAGCCAGGCGACGCTGACCTGTCTGTCGGTCGCGGTCTTCCAGACCAAGGCGGCAGCCGACCACTTCGCCTCGCAGGCGAAAGCGGGCGGCGCGTCCGGCTTCTCGTCCGCGGCGACCGCCGCGGGCACCCAGGCGCAGTCCGGCTGCCTGCAGGCCACGACCCTGCCCCAGCCGCTTGGGACCGAGATCGCCTCGGTGCACACGGGCGTGGTGTCGAGCGCCTTTACCTACAACGGCGGCTACCTCGTCGTCGACGTCACCTCCCGCAAGGCGGCGACCGGCAAGAACGCCGCCGCGCTGTTGATGGGCTCGCTCGCCTCGCGCATCGGCACGATCGTCGCCTCCGCGTTGGCCTCGGCCGAGGTGCACGTCGACCCGGCCTATGGGACCTGGAAGAAGGTCTCGGCGACCTACGAGGTCGTCCCGCCGAAGTCGCCGGCCCCCGCGCTCTTGTTCAACGCGAGCGCGGTGGAGTCGAACACGGGCAGCCTCGGCTAGGCCGCGCGCCGTGAGCAGCGCGGCGTCGGCGCGCCCGGTGGTCGTCGCCGTCGGCCTTGGTCCGGCGGACGATGCCTACACGACCCCGGCGGCCATTGCCGCCCGGGACTCGGGCGCCCCGCTGTACCTGCGCACCGCCCGCCATCCGGCCG
Source organism: Actinomycetes bacterium (assembly GCA_021809805.1). Lineage (GTDB taxonomy): Bacteria > Actinomycetota > Acidimicrobiia > Acidimicrobiales > Bog-793 > JAKABX01. The sequence continues at coordinate 5,926 of JAJZKA010000071.1, read as the reverse complement.
CTGCCGCCTGGTTGGCACGCGGCGCTGTGGCGCTCGATCGGCACTACGAGGCTGCCGGCTCCTTCGAGGCCACCTACCGCGCGATCGTCGACGAGCTCGTCAACGCCGCGACGCGCGCCGGGCGGATCGTCTATGCGGTGCCCGGCTCGCCGCTCGTCCTCGAGTCGACCGTCGCCCGCCTGCGTGCCGATGAGCGGGTGGAGGTGGAGCTCGTGGCGGGGATGTCCTTCCTCGACCTCGCCTGGGAACGCCTCGGCGTCGACCCGGTCGCCACGGCCGTGCGCCTCATCGACGCCCAGGACTTTGCCCGCCAGGCGGCTGGCGACCACGGCCCGCTGCTCGTCGCCCACCTGTGGTCCCGCGCGCTGTGTTCGGAGGTCAAGCTCGCCGTCGAGGAGTTCCCCGACGAGCCGGTGGTCGTGCTCCAGCGTCTTGGCCTGCCCGACGAGGCGGTCTTTGTGGTGCCCTGGGCAGATCTCGACCGCTCCTTTGAGCCCGACCATCTCACCTGTTGCTATGTGCCCGCGCTCGGCGCGCCGGTCGCTGCAGAGCTCGTGGCGCTGGACGAGCTGGTGCGGGCGTTGCGCGAGCGCTGTCCCTGGGACGCCGAGCAGACGCACGCCTCGCTCGCCCGGCATCTGATCGAGGAGGCCTACGAGGCCGTCGAGGCGATCGACGAGCTCGGCGCGCCGGCCGAAGACGCGCCGCCTGGGGCGGTCGCCCACCTCGAAGAGGAGCTCGGCGACGTCTTGTTCCAGGTGTACTTCCACGCCCTGCTCGCCGCGGAAGAGGGGCTCTTTGGTCTCGCGGATGTGGCCCGGCAGGTCCACGACAAGCTCGTCGGGCGCCACCCGCATCTCTTCGGCGTCACCGAGGGCACCTCGCCGGCGACCAGTCGCGCCCAGGAGGCGAGTTGGGAGCAACTGAAGGCGAAGGAGAAGGGCCGGGAGAGCCTGACCGAGGGGATCCCGCCCGCCCTGCCCGCGCTCGCCCGCGCCGCCAAGCTCGAGGGGCGCGCCCGCTCGGCCGGGCTCGGCATCGAAGCGGTCTCGAGCGACCGGGACGAGGCGGGAACGGCGCGCTTCAACGCGCTCGAGTCGCTGCTCGCCGGGCTGGCGGCCGTCGCCCCGGGCGCGGAGGAGGACCTCGGCGAAATCTTGTTGGACCTGGCACGTCTCGCCGCCGCCCGGCGCATTGAGCCTGAGCAGGCACTGCGCCGGGCGGTCACCCGCTGGGAGCAGCGCGTCCGAAGTGCCGAACAGGCCGCCGGATCGCCGCTCGACCGACTTCCTCCAATGGAGGCGCGCGGCCATTGGCGTGCCGCGGGAGCACCTTGACGACCTGGACGTTTGCTATCGTTCGGTCACTCTCGTCACATCAGCCCCAGAAAGAACAGGAGTCACGATGAGCGAGATCGCAGAGCTGCGGGGCCGAGAGGTCCTTGACTCACGGGGGAACCCGACGGTCGAGGTGAGCTGCCTGCTCGAATCGGGCGCGGCCGGGCGGGCGATCGTCCCCTCCGGCGCCTCGACAGGAACCCACGAGGCCACCGAGCTGCGTGACGGCGGTGAGCGCTACGCCGGCAAAGGCGTGCGCCAGGCCGTCGGCAACGTCAACGGCGAGATCGCGGCGGCGCTTGCAGGCCAAGAGGCGCTCGAGCAGCGGGCCATCGACCTCGCGCTGATCGACCTCGACGGCACGGCGAACAAGTCGCGCCTTGGGGCGAACGCGATTCTCGGCGCCTCGTTGGCAATCGCCAAGGCGGCGGCGGACGAGCTCGAGGTGCCGCTGTATCGCTATGTCGGCGGCGTGGCCGCCCACGTGCTGCCGGTGCCGATGATGAACGTCTTGAACGGCGGGGTGCACGCCGACAACAACGTCGACTTCCAAGAGTTCATGGTCGTCCCCCACGGCGCCGCCTCCTTTGCCGAGGCCCTGCGCTGGGGCGTGGAGACCTATCAGGCGCTGAAGGCGGTGCTGAAGCGCCGCGGCCTTTCGACCGGCGTCGGCGACGAGGGGGGCTTTGCCCCTGACCTCGGCTCGAACGAGGAGGCCCTCGCCGTTCTCGTCGAGGCGATCGAGGCTGCCGGCCGCCGCCCGGGTGAGGAGGTGGCGATCGCGCTCGATCCGGCCGCGAGCGAGTTCTTCGCGGATGGCGCCTACCAGCTGAAGGGTGAGGGGCGCTCGCTCAGCCCGGGCGAGTTCGCCGCCTACTGGGCCGAGCTGTTCTCGCGCTACCCGGTGATCTCCCTCGAAGATGGCATGGCCGAGGAGGACTGGGAGGGCTGGGCGGCGCTCACCGCGGCGGTTGGCGAGCGCGTCCAGCTCGTCGGCGACGACTTGTTCGTCACCAACGTCGAGCGCCTTGCCCAAGGCATCGAGAAGAAGGTGGCGAACGCCGTCTTGATCAAGGTGAACCAGATCGGCACGCTGAGCGAGACCCTGGCCACCATGGCGATGGCGGCCGGCGCCTCCTACAAGAGCGTGATGTCGCACCGCTCGGGCGAGACCGAGGACGCGACGATCGCTGATCTGGCGGTGGCCACCAACTGCGGCCAGATCAAGACGGGTGCCCCGGCGCGTTCGGACCGAGTGGCCAAGTACAACCAGCTCCTGCGCATCGAAGAGGAGCTTGGCGAGACGGCGGCCTGGCCGGGCGCAGCGGCCTTTTCCCGCGGCCTCGCCAACCTCGCCAAGGGGCCGGCGCCGAGCTGATGCAAAATGGGCGGTCGACGGGAGGGAGCGCCAAGGCGCGCCGGGTCGGCCAGGGTCCTGCCGCGCGGCGCCGGCGAGTCACGACCGGCGTGCTCCACCTGCGCCGCGCGCGCGCCGCGCTGGTGGCCTCCCTCGTCGTCGGTGGGCTCGTGGTGGCGACCCAGCTGCCCATCACCGAGCTTGTCCACCAGCGCGGCGATCTCGCGACGGTCGACGCCGAGCTCGCCGCGGCGAGCTCGGCGGTGGGCCGGCTGCGCCACGACATCGCGTCGCTGCGTCAGCCCCAGGCGGTTGCCAACATCGCCCACCAGGACTACGGACTGGTGCGAAAGGGGCAGACGACCTATGTGGTGCTGCCCTCGAGCGGGGCCGCCTCGCAGCTGTCCAAGGCACAGATCCCACGAAGTGACCTCATGCCGACCTCGCTGTCGCCCTACGCGGCCGTGAAGGCAGCGATCAGCCGTCCGGCCGGTTCGCTATGGCACCGCGTGCTGAAGCGCCTCGAGTTTTGGCGCTGAGATCCACGGGCGTGCTGGTTGTGGAGCTGAACGCGTTGCCGAGAACGCGCCGAGTCGCCGGGGTCGACGCCTGGACGCGGTGCTAGCGTCCGGCGATGTGACCGATGTCGGGCCGAGTTGGGATGGGCGCGGCCTGCCACCGGCGGCGGTGGCCCGCTTGGCGCGTGCCAAGGACTCGGGCGTGCGCACGAGCCTGTTGGCCGTCGACTCCCAGGCCGGCCTCGACACCGCCGGCTTCGCCCCCGTCGGTGAGGTGATGGGTTCGACGGTGCTCCATCTCGGCTGGCAGGGCTATGCGGGCTGCGGGTGGTATGGGGGGGGGATGGGCGGCTTCAGCATGCCCTTCCAGGTCTCGACGCAGGTGGCCGCACCCGGCTCAGGGCTCGCTTTCGCTCCCTACCTCGACGCCCTTGACGCCGGCTGGAAGACCGCAATCGGCCGCATGCTCGCCGAGGCGCGGGCGCTCGGCGCGGACGGGATCGTCGGCGTGCGTCTTTCTGAGGACCGATTCGAGCAGGGGAACCGGGAGTTCCTCGCCCTCGGCACGGCCGTGCGCTCGCTCGGCCAGGTGCACACCAACCGACCGTTCGCGACGACGCTCGGCGGCAGCGACCTCGCCAAGCTCCTTCGCGCCGGCTGGGTGCCCGCCGCGGTGATGGTCTGTCTCAGCCTCGGCATCCGCCACGACGACTTCCGCACCCGGCAGTCCACGTTCTGGTCGGCCGGCAACATCGAGGTCCCTGGCTACACGGATCTCGTGACGACGGTGCGCGAGGCCAACCGGCGCCAGATCTCGCTGCGCTGCGCGGAGCTCGGCGCGGACGGGGCGGTGCTGACCTCGCCGATGCGCATCCAGATCGAAGAGCTCGAGGTCGGTGAGGGGCACACCGACCATGCCGCCATCGCCAGCTGCATTGCGACGGCGCTCGCAACCTTTGGAGACAAGAGCGCGTCGTCGCGCAGCCTCGTCGTGCTCCCGCTGAACGGAAAGGGCCCGAGATGAGTGACGCCGAGCAGATGACCGGTATCCCCGACGATGCGATGCGGCGCCTGGCCGAGATGCGTCCGGGCTCGCCGCGCGCGCTGTTCACCTCGGACCTCACGGTGAACGAGTTCCTGCTCGTGCGCGAGGCCGGCTTCCATCCGCTCGGCCTCGTGCTCGGCTCGAGCATCTACCACGTCGGCCTGCAGGTCGGCCGCTGGAGCAAGAACATGGAGCTTGATCGCCTCTCTCAGGCGATGTACCACGCGAGAGAGCTGGCGATGAGCCGGATGGAGGCCGAGGCCGAGACGCTCGGCGCCGACGGGGTGGTCGGCGTCCGCCTCGACATCGAGTTCAAGGAGTTCGGTAACGACCTCGCCGAGTTCGTCGCAGTCGGCACCGCGGTCAAGTCCGACACGGGCGGCAGCTGGCGCAACGACGCCGGGACGCCCTTCACCTCGGACCTGTCGGGGCAGGACTTTTGGACCTTGCTGCGGGCCGGTTACGCCCCACTCGGCATGGTGATGGGAAGCTGCGTTTACCACATCGCCCACCAGCGCGGCATCGCTGCGCTTGGCAACGTCGGGCGCAACGTCGAGATCCCCCAGTTCACCGAGGCCCTCTACGACGCGCGCGAGCTGGCGATGAGTCGGATGCAGACGGAGGCCGAGGACCTGCATGCTGAGGGGATCGTCGGCGTGCAACTGCTCGCGCTGCCGCACCGCTGGGGCGGCCATACCACCGAGTTCTTCGCCATCGGCACGGCGGTCCGCCCGCTGCGTGCCGACCACACGATCCCGCCGCCCCAGCTCGTCTTGCCGATGAGCGACGGATGAGCGACGCCCTGCCCGACGTCGATCTGCTCGCGGCGGCGCTACGCGCCGACCGGGGCGATCTTGACACCTACGCGAAGGTGCTCGTCGGCACGCTCGCCGATGCCCTGCCCGACGGCGTCGTCGAGGTCGCCCGCGAGCGCTCGCTCGCCGAGCGCGTCGCCGGCAAGCCGGGAACGGCGAAGTCGGTCCGGGTCCGCCTCGGCGAGCTCGACTTGATGCTGGTAAGTGGCCGCCACGGGCTGGTGGCGACGGCCAGCCGCTCGGTGCGCGGCGTGGCGATCAGCCGCAAGGAGGTCCCCCTCGCGGAGTGGACGCGCCTGCTCGCCACCGAGCTGCGGCGGATGGCCGAGGAGAGCGCGGCAGCTCGTGCCGCGCTCGGCCGCCTGCTCGGCGCTGAGTAGCGGCCTCAGCCGAGCCCGGCGATCGCTGCGCAGGCGGGCCAGCTCGCCCAGCCGCTCGACAGGTAGAGGCGGTAGGCAGCACCGTCTTGAACGGTGGGGGCCGCGTCGCTCGGCAGCCCGCTCTCGCCGAGTCCCCACCACGTCGACAGGCTGAACTGGTACGCGCCGTAGTAGCCGTTGCCGGTGTTGTCGGCGTAGTCGCCGCCCGACTCGCAGTTGCGCACGGCGTCGAAGGCGCTCTGCAGGCTGGCCGGGATCGGGTCGCCGGCGACCACCGGCGGGCTCGCCGGCGGTGGTGGGCTCGAAACCACGAGCGGCGGCGCGCTCGTCTGTCGCGGCGCCCGTCGGTGGTGGGGTCGCGTCGCCGCCTCGGCTTCGGCGTGCGCCGCGGCGCGGGCGGCCGTGGTACGGGCCGCCGTGGCGCGGGCTGCTGCGCGGGTTGCTGCGACACGCGCCGCAGCCTCGATCGCCGCC
>JAJZKA010000070.1 GCA_021809805.1 Actinomycetes bacterium | reverse complement strand
CGAGCGGATCGTTCTCCTCGGGGCCAATGGCGCGAAGGCGCCCAGCGCGAGGGAGGCGTCGGAGGCGGCGACGCCCGTCGAATGGTGTCGGCTCATCTGGCACTGGCGCAGGTTCGTCGTTTCAATGAGCAGATCCCCCCGCGATCCCTTCGCCCTGGCGCGAGCGCTCGGTAGCTGAGGGCGCCCACGCGGCGCGCTCGGGCGCCTGTTGGGCCGGTCGATCCCGGTGGCCTCCGCGCGCTGCGGCATGTGGAGTCGCATTGGGAGGAACCAAGCGCGCGAGCGGGGCACCGGTGGTGCCCCGCTCGGATGGCCATTGGGTTCTCGCCTTGCCCCGGTAATTGCGTGGCAATCAGTCGATTGGTGCCGACCCGAGGGTGACGTGGAAGGTCGTCGTGCCGTTCGTGGTCGCGACTTCGATGGTGATCACCTGCCCGGGCTTCTTCGCCTGCATGATCTTGGACAACGCGGTCGTCGTCGGAGTCGCCTCGCCATCGACCGCCATGATCACGTCGCCGCTGCGCAGGCCGGCGCGAGCCGCGGCGCTGTTGGGATCGACGGCCGCGATGACGATGCCCGGTGTTCCATTGGGCGTGGTCGCCACCGGGCCGAAGCCGTAGCCGAAGCCGAACGGGTTGCCAAAGGGACCGTAGGGATTGATCCCGCTGCCGATCTCGGAGGAGTCGATCACCTCGACCCCGATGAAGGCTTGGCGCCCGTAGACGATTCCGGGGAGGTCCTTGTGGCCGACGATCTCCTGAGCGACGCGCTGCACCCGGGTGCTTGGGATGGCGAAGCCGACGCTCGAGCTCGACGTGCCGGCGGTCGCCGCGGCCGTGTCCATGCCGATCACGTCCGCGTTGGCATTGACGAGCGGACCACCGGAGTCACCGGGCGCGATCGGCGCATCCGTCTGCAACATCCCATGGAGCGTCTCGGTGTTGGCGCCGGTCGAGTCCGAGGCCGTGATGGTCCGGCCGGTCGCCGAGATGATGCCGGTGGTCACCGTCGGCGCCCCGCCGAGCGCGAGCGCGTTGCCGATGGCGACAACCGGAGTGCCGACCGTCGCGCCCGAAGAGCTGGCGAAATGCACGGTCGGGAGCCCGCTCACCCCGCTTACCTTGATGACCGCGACATCTTGGGACGGGTCCGTCCCGATCACCGTGGCGGCATGTCGGCCGTGCCCGGGGATCGTCACCTCGACCGAATCAGCGCCCTGGACGACGTGGTTGTTGGTCACGATCAGTCCGCTCGCCGAGAGGATCATTCCGGTACCCGCGGCGCGGCCGCCGCCTTCTAGGGGATCGAGGGTCGTGTTCACGTTCACGATCGCGGGCTCGATGGCCTTGGCGATCGCTCCCGTGCTGGTCGCCGTGCTCGCGAGGAGGCGCGTCGCCTGCTCGCTCGGCGCGCCAGCACCGACGCCGTTGTTGGTCATCACCGCCACGAGGGCCGAACCGAGCCCGCCGCCGGACAGGGCGGCGAGCGAGAGCATCACGCCCAGACGACGAGGGCGGCGAGCGGCCGGCGTCTCGGCGGACTCGCCACGAAGATCGCTACGCGTCATGGCACTGCCTTTCTCCTCACCTGCGCCACAACTGCAGCGCAGCCCGAACCCGTCTTCATCGGCGGCTGATCGACCGCCTCGTGGTGATGATGCCCGAGGAGGCTCGAAGCGAGCTTGGAGTTGTCTCAAGTTTTTCTGTGAGCACTGCCGTCATGCGCGAGCGCGCGGCATCACGTGGCGTTCAGGTGCTCTCGAGGGTGTCGGGCGTGACAAGCCCAAGGCCCGGGGCGGTCAGCGGTGTCGCGATGAGAGGCCGCGCGAATTGACGAGGGGACCCGGCCCGAGGAGTTCATGCCAAAGGGCGTCGGAGACCTGGCGAGCTTCACGGACTCAAGGGGACACACGTTCGCTCGTGTTGGTGGTGATCACAGCGAACAGTTCCCAACCCCTTCGCGACGAGCCAGGAGATCGTGCGCTCGGCTATCGGGCGGTGCTGTCGATCGGCGGCACGAAGATCGTCATCTCGCCAGGCGGCTCGCGCCTCGACGAGTTCCCGGTCGTGCGCAGCGACGGTGAAGCTGCGCGCCGCGGCCTTCGTGCAGCGAGCCTTCAGGGGGACACCTCCCCACGGCTGAAGCCGGGGGCTTCCCGCCCCACCCCCCATTGCGGTGAGAGGCCAGTCGCGATGCGGCGTGGGCCTCGCTGACATCGCTCGCGGAACTCGAACAGGCGCCAATACGAGGTGGAGGAGGTCCTCGCCATCCCAGGCGCCCCGCGATGGGGCAATGCGGGTCGGGCCGAACCGACACCGTTGCCCGACCTCGCGAGTCCTTGGCGAGAGGGCCGTCGCGTCGCCTAGCGGCCGGCGTGGTGATTCTCGGCCATCTATGTCCGACGCTGAGCGAGGGGAAACATATGTTCGATACCGCCGGCCCATCCATTAACGTGGTTGGCCCATGGTCGTGCCGCCGCTCGCCGAGCCGCTCCCGGATGCAAAAGGTGCCGCCGCACCCGGGCAACGAGACGAGCGCGCCGCCTTCTCGCTGCTCGCGCAGCGTCTGCGGCCGACGGCACTTGCTCGCGAGGAGCTGCTCGGGCTTGCTCCGCCGCTCGCCGAGCTCATCGGGACCCCCGGGTTGCGCCGCGGGAGCACGCTTGTGGTCGAGGCGGCACCGGGAGTCTGCGGCGCGAGCTCGCTGGCTCTCGCGCTGTTGGCCGGGCCGGCGGCAGAGGGAGGGACCTGCGCGATCGTCGGCCTCCCCGGTCTCGGCTTGCTGGCGGCCGCCGAGCTCGGCGTTGCCCTCGAACAGCTCGTTGTCGTCCCCGACCCTGGTCGGCGCTCGGCGGCGGTGGTCGCCGCGCTCCTCGAGGGCTTCGACATCGTCCTGGCCCGCTTTCCTGCAGGGCTTCCCGCCGCGACGGCGAGGCGGCTCTCGGCGCGAGCGAAAGAGCGCCGTGCGGTCCTGATCGTCGCCGGACGCGGGGTCGGCGCTCCGACGGCCACCGGCCCCGCCCTGTCCTGGGGCGAAGCGCCCGAGGCGCGCCTTGTGACCGTCGCCTCCACCTGGCACGAGGCGTCCGGTGCACCATCTGGCACGCCGCTCGTCGGCCTGCTTGCCGGCCGCGAAGTCGAGGTGGTGGCCCGCCGGCGCCGGGCAGCACCCGAGGAGGTGCGCCAGCGCCTCCTCTTGCCCACGCTCGAGGACGAGATCCAACCGGCCAGCTGGAGGGTCGAAGTGGCGCCTGCGGCCGATTCCGCCCGGGCGCCCCGAACCGGACGGGCCTAGCCGTGGCCGCCCGCCCCGCCCCGGGGCGGCCGAGGCGCCCCAGGCCGTCGGGCGTGTTGCGGACCTTGGTGCTGTGCTGCCCGGACTGGGCCGCCTATGCCGTCGCGCCGCAAGCCTGCGGGCCGGCGACCGCGGGCGGCGTGCCGATCGCGGTGCTCGAGCAGCATCGGGTGGTGGCGACCTCCCCCGCGGCGCGTGCGACCGGCGTGCGTGCCGGCCAACGGCGCCGGGAGGCCGAGGCGCACTGTCCCGAGCTCTCCTTTATCGTCCGCGACAAGGGGGCGGAGGTGCGTGCCTTTGAGCCGGTGGCGCGCGCCCTTGAGTCTTTTGGAGTTCCCGTTACGGTGCGCTGGCCGGGTTGGGCAGCCCTGCCCACCCGCGGCCCCGCGCGCCGCCTCGGCGGAGAGGCGGGGCTGCGCAGCGCCGTGCTCGAGCGCGTCACCCCACTTGGGCCCTCCTGGCAGCTCGGGATCGCGGACGGCGCGTTCGCGGCGAGCCTCGCCGCCGAGACGGGCACGATCGTCCCGCCCGGCGCTTCGGCGGCCTTCCTCGCCCCGCTCGCCATCGAGCGTCTCGGGGACCCCGAGCTCGCTGATCTGCTGCGCCGGCTCGGCCTGGTGAGACTCGGCGATCTCGCCGAGCTGCCCGAGGGGGTGGTGCTCGCCCGTTTTGGCACCGCTGGGGCAATGGCACAGCGCCGGGCCAAGGGTCTCGAGGCGACCGCAGGGGCGCCTCGTCCTGTTGCGGTGGAACTGGGAGTGGGTCGCGTGCTCGACCCTCCTGCCGAGCGCGTCGAGGCGGTGGTGCTCGTCGCCCGCGCCCTCGCAGAGGAGCTGGCCGAGGTGCTGGCTCGCCGCGGTCTCGCTTGTACCTTGCTCGCCCTCGAGGCGGAGACGGCCACCGGGGTGCTGGCCCGCCGCTGCTGGAGCGACGAGGGAGGCTGGACGCCCGGCCTCGTCGCCGAGCGACTTCGCTGGCAGCTCGAGGCGTGGCTTGCGCTCGGCGAGGGCGAGGGCGAGGGCGAGGGCGAGGGCGAGGCGGATGGCGGCATCGCGGCGGTGCGTCTCGTGCCCCTCGAGGCGATCCCTGCGACCGGCCGCCAGCTCGCCTTGTGGGGCCGGTCGGTCGAGAGCGCCGAGACCAAAGTGCGCGCCGAGCGCGTGGTCGCCCGCGTCCAGGGGATGCTTGGCGAGAAGTCGGTGCTGCGCCCGATCCGTTGCGGAGGGCGGGGACCTGGCGAGCAGATCCTCCTTGTCCCCGTCGGCGACCCTGCACCGCGGCTGGTCGGAACACCGGATGCTCCCTGGCCCGGCCGCCTCCCCGCCCCCGCCCCGGCCGTCGTTCCTGACCCGCCGCCGCCGGCGCGGCTGTGCGACCGGTCGGGCTTGTTGGTCGCGGTCGACGGGCGGGGGCGCCCGAGCGCCCCGCCGGCCAGCGTGCAGGTGGCCGGCGGGGCGATCGAGGCCGTGCGCGCCGTCGCGGGGCCCTTCCCGGTGGACGAGCGGTTCTGGGACCGTCGCCGCCGTCGCCGCCGGGCGCGCTTCCAGGTCCTCACCGAGACGGGGAAGGGCTACCTGCTCCTGCTCGAGCGCGGCGAATACCGTCTCGAGGGTCGCTACGACTGAGGCGCCCGATCCCGGATCAATCGAGCCGCGGCTCCGCGCAACGTCCTTGTCCCTCGACCGATCGTCCCCATTACGCTTCACCGATGGAACTGCGCCAAGCGAGCATCGAGGACGCGGCACCGCTCGCCGTGGTGCATGTCGAGACCTGGCAGGCGGCCTATGGCGCGCTGTTGCCCGCGGACTTCCTCGCCAGCTTGGATGTGGCGGCGCGGGCGCGGGCCTGGCATGAGCGGCTGCTCGTTTCTGGCACGGCGCTCCGCACCGTGGTTGGCGAGCGCGACGGGGAGATCGTCGGCTTCGCGACGACCGGTGCCTCGCGCGATGAGGACGCAGACGCAGGCACCGGCGAGCTGATCGCCCTCTCCTGCCACCCGCGCGCCTGGGGGACCGGCGTCGGACGTGCGCTCATCGCCGACGGCGTCGAGCACCTCACGGCGGCGGGCTACCACGAGGCGACCCTATGGGTCCTCGAGGGCAATGGGCGGGCCCAGCGCTTCTACCGCGCGGCGGGCTGGCGACCCGACCGCACCATCAAGACCGCCCAGATCGGCGGCGAGCAGCTACGCGAGCTCCGCTATCGCCGAGGCCTTTGCCCTGTGCGCTGAGCGCACGCCGGCAGTGCAACGTCTTATGGCAGGGCGACCGCGGGGGTCGTGGCTGATGTGCCTTGATCTCGCGCATCGACATCGAAGGGCACTCGGCACACCGCTGTCAAGACGAGCGATCTCGAGCGGTGCTGATCTGGTGCGAGCCGGGCCGTGCAACTTGTCGTGTCGGGGGGCGGACGCGTGTGAGCCCGAGGTCAGCGCGCTGATGAGCTCTGGCTCGGCTTGTTCCTGCATCCGTTGTGGCTCACCAGCGAATGTGAGCACGCGGTGGACAAAAACCTGCGCGCAGGCGCTCCTCGAGCAGATGGACTCATGGTGTGCAAGGGGCGTGTTGGCCCGCCACGCGTCCGGGCCGTCTCTGTCTGCTGTCAGCGTGGCACGCAAGCTCAAAGAGCATTCATGCACGGTTGTGTCATGAACCGGTGCTTGTCCCACGCCGCACAGTAAAGAATTGCCGAAGCGGTGTGGAGCTGTGGATGGATCATCCTTGCGCGTGACGGCGCACGAACCAGCGTTGCGCACCCCGTAACCGGCGCGCGCGTTGCACGGGAGACGTCGCCAGCGCGAGCGGTCCTCCTCGACTCACCGCGGTGCTCTCGGGCTGGTGGTCGCCCGAGCCGTCGTGATGACCACGGGCTTCGACGGTTCACCCGATCAGACTTGGGCGAAGGTCTCCGGCCCGGCGAAGTGGAGGGCCCGGATGCCGACGGCGATCGCCCCTTGGATGTTCGCGGCGCTGTCGTCGACAAAGACGACCTCGTCGGGGTCGGCCGACAGCGCCTGAAGCGCGGCCTTGAAGCAGGCCGCGTCCGGCTTGGTCTCGCGCAGGTCGCAGCTGAACAACCGGGGGGTGAACCGCGCCATCCAGGACTGCTCGTCGAGGGCGCGGGCGATCTCGACCGGCGCATTCGACAACAGGGCGAGTTCACAGCCGGCACGGGCGGCGGCTTCGTCGATGGCGCCGAGGACGCGCTCATTGGCGCGGCACCATCCCTCGACATCGATCGCCGAAAGCTGCTCGACGAGGGAAGGCTCGAGGGGCCTACCCGCCACCGCGCAGTAGTAGGCGAACACGTCGGTGTCGCCGCGGTCATAGGCGATCCGCTCGCGCCAATAGGCGGCGTGGAAGTCCTCCGGCGTCATCCCGCACAGCCCCGCCAAGATGTCCTGCACCTCGCGTGGTTGGGGGAGCGAGATCACGTTGCCGTAGTCGCACAGCAGCCAGGCCACAGCGCTCCTTTCCGCGTCGGCCCGCGGCGCGACGCGCGCGGGCGTGGAGTGCCTCGACCTTACCGGCGCCGCACCCCCCGGGTCAGTTCTGGTCGCGCGCGTCCGGCGCGGAGGGTGCCTCGGCGTCCCCGCGGTGGTCGCGCCGGGCGATCACGTGGACATCGATCCCGGCATCGGCGGCAAAGCGCAACACGCGGCGGACGACCGAGCCACTCGTCAGCTCGTGCCAGCGGCTGCGGCGGGTCGAGCCGAGGACGATCTGGGTGATCTGGTGATCCGAGGCGAAGCGCACCAGCCCGAGCGCCGGGTCGCTCGCCTGGACGTCGTGCCAGTGCGCCCCCACGTCGGTCGCGACCGTGTGGGCCTCGGCGAGTGCCCCCTTGACCCGTGGCGCCTCGTCGTCGTGCACGTGGACGGCGTGGAGGTCGGCCTTGGCGCGCGCCGCGATGCGGGCCGCGCGGCGCACGACCGCATCGATCCCGGGCGCGCCGGTGACCGCCACCATGATGCGCTCGGTGGTCTCCCACACCACCGCTTGGTGGTGGCGCTCGAGGAAGGCGAGGAGGTCCTCTTCGGTCTCATCAGCGACAAAGCGCAGCGCCAGCTCGCGCAGCGCCGTCAGGTTCTCCTGGCGGAAGAAGCCACTGAGCGCCTGGGGGACCTTCTCGGCCGGATAGATGTTGCCGTGCACCATCCGCCGTCGCAGCTGCTCGGGCGAGGAGTCGACCAGTTCGAGTTGGCCGGCGCTGCGCACGACCCAGTCGGGGACGCGCTCGCGCACGGCCACCCCGGTGATCGTCTCGACGGCATCGGCGATGCTCTCGAGGTGCTGCACGTTGACGGTGGAGATCACCGAGATCCCGGCGGCGAGGAGCTCCAAGACGTCCTCGTAGCGCTTGACGTGTCGCCCTGATCCCGGCACGTTCGTATGCGCGAGCTCGTCGACCAGCGCGACCTCGGGCTTGCGCGCGAGCACGGCGTCGAGGTCCATCTCTTCAAAGCGAGCCCCGCGGTACTCGACCACCTTGCGGGGGACGACCTCGAGGTCCCGGACCTGCTCGGCGGTGTGGAGCCGCCCGTGGGTCTCGACGAAGCCCACGACGACGTCGCTGCCGCGCTGGTGACGCCTCCATCCTTCGTCGAGCATCGCCCACGTCTTGCCGACGCCGGCCACCGCGCCCATGTAGAGGCGGAACCTTCCCGCCGCGGCGACGGTGTCGGCCGTGTCCTCGTCGAGGCGCTCGGCCCTCGGATCTCCACGCTGGCTCATCGCGCTCCCGTCCTAGGATCGATCGCGTGGACCTGCGCTGGCTGAGGGTTTGGCGCTTCGAGCAGCGCACCAAGCCACCCATGCGCCACGTCCAGGCGTTGTGGGGCTCCGTCGCCGCCTTCGTCGGCATCACGGGGGTCGTCGCCGTCCTCGTTCCGTTCCGGGCGCATCTCGCCGAGGCCACCTGCGCGCTCATCCTCGTCGTCCCGGTCGTGATCGGCGTGGGCATCGGCGGGTTTCAGGCCGGCGTCGTGGCCGTGGCGGGCGGCTTCCTCGCCTATGACTACTTCTTCATCCCGCCCTATGGCACCTTGAGCGTGGGCAGTCGGCAGAACTACCTCGCGCTCGCGGTCTACTTCGCCGTCATGCTGGCCGTCGCCCGCATCGTCGCTCGCCTCCAAGCGGTGCGCGCGGAGGCGGCCCAGCGGGCGGACTCCGCGCGCCGGCTCTTCGAGCTCTCCGACGTGCTGATCACCGAGCGCCCGCTCGACCAGCTCTGCGAGGTCATCTCCGAGACCTTGCAGGGAGCCTTCGGGTTCGACGGCGTGGCGCTGCTGCTCGCCCGAGGTGACGGAGATGGCCTGCGGGTCGGGGCCGCGGTCGGTGAGGCGATCGACGCTGCGGCGCTGTCGCTCGTCGGCAGCACCCTCGGGACGCCCGCCAGCTTGGTGGGGGCCAGCCCACCGACCCGCCATGGCGGACGTCTGCCCGGGCGCCAGCGCGTGACCGTCCCGCTCGTGGCGATGGGCGCCCCGGTGGGGGCGTTGCTCGTCGTCGGCCGGGTGCTGCGCAGTGACGAGCGCCAGCTGCTTTCCACCTACGCCAACCAGTCGGCCCTCGCGCTCGAGCGGGCGCGGCTTCGTGCCCAGGTGATCGAGGCAGAGGTGCTCGAGGAGGCCGAGCGGTGGCAGCGGGCGCTGATGGGCGCGGTCTCCCACGACCTGCGCACGCCGCTCGCGACCATCACCGCGGCAGTGTCGGATCTTCGCGAGCTTGGCGCGTCGCTCGGACCCGAGGACCGCGAAGAGCTCCTGGGCCTGATCGACTCCCAATCCGACCGCCTCGCTCGGCTGGTCACGAGCCTGCTCGATATGACGCGGATCCAAAGCGGCGCCCTGGCGGCGCGACCAGAGCCAGCCTCGCTCGCGGAGCTCGTCCAAGAGGCCGTCCAGGCGCTCGCCAGCACCGAGGTGCCCTCGCGCCTCATGATCGAGCTCGAGGACGTCGAGGCGCTCGTGTACGCCGACCACGCGCTCGTCGTCCAGGTGCTGTCCAACCTGCTCGACAACGCGGCGCTGCACGCGCCCGCCGCCGGCGCGATCGAGCTGCGTTCGCACCAGGTCGGTGGGCGCATCGAGGTCTCGGTTGCAGACCGCGGCCCGGGCGTCGCTGCGGCCGACCGGGAGCGGGTCTTTTCGATGTACAGCAAGACGAGCGGGGCGGGACGCGCCGGGCTTGGCCTCGCGATCGTGAAGGCCTTCATCGAGGCCCACGGCGAGCGCGTCCGCCTCGAGGAACGCCCGGGTGGCGGGACGTCGTTCGTCTTTTCCCTCAAGCTTGCCGAGGCCCCAGAGCTCGACGAGCCGGGCGAGCACCGCCCGCCGGTCGCGCCGCGCCGGGTAGGCTAGGACCGCGCGATGGCCAAGATCCTCGTCGTCGACGACGACCCCTCCCTGCGCAAGGCGCTCTCGATCGGGCTGCAGGCCCGTGGCTATGGCCTCGTCGCGACCGGCAACGGCGAGGACGGCATCGTCCAGGCCGCCCTTGCCCAGCCCGATGTCGTGGTGCTCGATCTCGGGCTGCCCGACGTGGACGGGATCGAGGTCTGCCGGCGCATCCGCGCGTTCTCTGTCTCCCCGATCATCGTGCTCTCGGCGAGCGGCGAGGAGGATCGCAAGATCCAGGCACTCGACAGCGGGGCCGACGACTACATCACCAAGCCGTTTTCGATGCCCGAGCTCGAGGCGCGTCTGCGGGTGGCGCTCCGCCACGCCGAGGCGCAGCATCCCGAGCGCAGCGAGGAGCGCCAACAGCTCGTCGTGGGCTCGCTCGTCATCGATCTCGTGCACCACGAGGCGCGACGCGACGGCCGCGCCCTCGAGCTCACGGCACGGGAGTTCGACCTGCTCGCCTACCTCGCGAAGAATGCCGGAAAGGTGTGCACCCACCACCTCATCTTGCAACATGTCTGGGGCGCGCCGTATCAGGAGGAGACGCACTACCTGCGCGTCTATTCGCACCGCTTGCGCCGCAAGCTCGGCGACGCTGACGGCACGATGCTGCGCACGCACTCCGGGATCGGCTACCAGCTCGTCGCCGAGTGAGGCTCGGGGCATCTAGCGCCCTTCGACGAAGCAGTAACGGGGGTTCAAGATCCTCAGGCGACCACCCGAGCGGCCCGCGGTGCCGGCAAAGCGAAGCCGGGAGCCGACCGCGATGCCGGGCACCGCGTTCCTACCGAGAAAGATCAGATCGACGCGAGCATCGTCCTCGCCGACCGTCGCGGTGAAGCACGGCGGATGCTGACGGGCCGTCACCTCGACGACCGTCGCTTCGCCACAACAGCGCTGGCGCTCGAAGATGCTGTTGAGTGCCTGGCGCGGGGGCCAGCGCTCGAAGCCGTCACCTCGCAGCCCCCACCCGTCGATCGGTTCCACCTTCTTGCTCCTCAGCGGTGCTCGAGTGCCACGAGCGCCTCGTTCAGCTGCAGCACGTCGATGTAGCTCGCGCCGAGAAATCCGAACTGGGGCCCGTGGGTCTCCTTTTTGATCAGGGTCGCCAAGGTGCCCGGTGCGATCCCCGTCGCCTTGGCGACCATCGGGATCTCCGCGGTCGCGTCGGCGGGTGAGATGTCAGGGTCATAGCCGCTCCCCGACGTCGTCACGAGATCCGGCGTCGGATTGACGCCCATGGAGTGCCAGTAGGCGACCAGGGCCCTCGTGTTGTTGAGCAGGACCTTCGAGCGCGGCCCGAGGTTGGTCGCGCCAGAGGAGCCGGGGACGCCGTTCGCCACGAGCGGGTTGTCACCGCCCGAGATGTGCTTGGCGGCATTCGCCGCATACGGCCCGGCATCATCGGGGCGGCCGTGGAAGAAGGCGGGGCTCTTCCAGTTCTGGCCGATCAGGGTCGATCCGTTGGCGGTGATCGACCCGTTGGCCTGGTTCTTGAAGAACAATTGAGCCACGCCCGTGCCAATGAACGCGTACACGAGCGTGCCCGCCATCATCACGACGGCAAAGACCACAGAGCGGCGGAGCAAGATGAGCATCGTGACCTCTCAATACCAGTGCAGCGCGACGAGGATCAGGTCGATCAGCTTGATGAAGATGAACGGCGTGATCAGCCCGCCGATCCCGTAGATCAAGACGTTGCGGCGCAAGATCGCCGAAGACGAGGCGGCTTTGAAGCGCACGCCGCGAAGCGCCAGTGGGATCAAGGCGATGATCACCAGCGCATTGAAGATCACCGCCGAGAGCACGGCGCTTTGTGGGCTGTGCAGCCGCATGATGTTGAGGGCGCGCAGCTGGGGGTAGGTGGTGACGAAGAGCGCCGGGATGATGGCGAAGTACTTCGCCACGTCGTTGGAGATCGAGAAGGTGGTCAGCGCGCCGCGCGTGATCAAGAGCTGCTTGCCGATCTCGACGATGTCGATGAGCTTGGTCGGGTTCGAGTCGAGATCGACCATGTTCCCGGCTTCTTTGGCGGCGGTCGTGCCGGTGTTCATCGCCACGCCCACGTCGGCCTGGGCAAGGGCCGGGGCGTCGTTCGTCCCGTCTCCGGTCATCGCGACGAGCTTGCCGCCCTCTTGCTCGGAGCGGATGAGCGCCATCTTCGCCTCGGGGGTGGCCTCGGCGAGGTAGTCGTCCACGCCCGCCTCCTCGGCGATCGCCGCCGCGGTGAGCGGGTTGTCGCCCGTGATCATCACGGTGCGGATCCCCATCTGGCGCATCGCGTCGAAGCGTTCCCGGATGCCCTGCTTGACGACGTCCTTGAGCTCGACGACCCCGAGCACGTCGCCCCCGTCGGCGACCGCGAGCGGGGTGGAGCCCGCTCTCGCCACGCGCTCGACGATCGTGTCGAGCTCGGCGGGAAGCGTCCCACCCTGGTCGATGACCCAGCGCTTCACCGCTTCGGCGGCGCCCTTTCGAACCTGACGGTGATCGACATCGAGCCCCGACATGCGGGTCTGGGCGGTGAACGGCACGAAGGTGTGGTCCGGGCCAAGGTCGCGCTCGCGGATGTTGAAACGCTCCTTCGCGAGCACGACGATGGAACGGCCCTCGGGGGTCTCGTCGGCAAGCGAGGAGAGTTGAGCGGCCGCAGCGAGCTCCTCCTCGCTGTGGCCGCCGACGGGATAGAAGGCAGAGGCCATCCGGTTGCCGAGGGTGATCGTGCCCGTCTTGTCCAACAAGAGCGTCTGGACGTCGCCGGCCGCCTCGACGGCGCGCCCGGACATGGCGAGCACGTTGCGCTGCACGAGGCGGTCCATCCCGGCGATGCCGATGGCGGACAGCAGGGCACCGATCGTGGTCGGGATCAAACAGACGAGCAGCGCCACGAGGACGACGACGGAGACCCCGACGCCGGCGTAGCGGCCAAAGGGCTCGAGCACGACGACGACGGGGAGGAAGACGATCGTCAGCACCGCGAGCAGGATCGTGAGCGCGATCTCGTTCGGCGTCTTTTGCCGACTGGCGCCTTCGACGAGGCTGATCATGCGGTCGATGAAGGTGTGGCCGCGCTCGGCCGTGATGTTGACCACGATGCGGTCCGAGAGGACCTTGGTGCCCCCGGTGACCGCCGAGCGGTCGCCACCGGACTCGCGGATCACCGGTGCGGATTCACCGGTGATCGCCGACTCGTCCACCGAGGCGATCCCCTCGATGATGTCGCCGTCGGAGGGGATGAGGTCGCCGGACTCACAGACGACGCGGTCGCCCTTGGTCAAGGCCGACGCCGGAACGCGCACCTCCTTGCCGTTCTCATCGAGCCGGCGCGCCTCGGTCTCGGCGCGCATCTTGCGCAGCGTGTCGGCCTGGGCCTTTCCGCGCCCTTCGGCCATCGCCTCGGCGAAGTTGGCAAAGAGCACCGTGCCGAACAGCCAGGCCGTGATCGACCAGACGAACAGACCCGGGTGCACGATCGCCTCGATCAAGGTGACGATGGTGCCAACCAAGACGACGAACATCACGGGGTTCTTGATCTGGATGCGGGGGTCCAACTTCTTGAACGCGTCCACGCTCGCCTGGCGGAGGATCGCTCGGTCAAACAGGCTGCGCGCCTGGGCGACGCCGTGCGCCTCTTTGGCGATGGGTGGGCTCACCCGCGCCGTCGGCGGCTGCGGATTGCGTGCTTGGGTCTCGGTCATGTCGCGCAATGCTCCGGTCAAAAGAAGCGGTGGTGGCTGAGCTGCTCGACGATTGGGCCGAGCGAGACGGCGGGGAAGAAGGTCAATCCGCCGATGATCAAGATCACGCCGATCGTGAGGCCGACGAACATCGGCGTGTCGGTCCGGAAGGTGCCGACCGAGGTGGGCACCGGGTGCTTCTCGGCGAGCGCTCCGCCGAGCGCGAGGGCGGGGACGATGATGACGAACCGGCCGATCAACATGTCGATCGCCCCGACGATGTTGTAGAAGGCGGTGTTCCCCGACAGCCCCGCGAAGGCCGAGCCGTTGTTGTTGCCCTGCGAGGTCAGCGCATAGAGGATTTCGCTGAATCCGTGCGGGCCGGCGTTCAGCGGGCCAGCCCGGCCGGCATGGACCGACACCGCGATCGCGGTCAGGATCAAGACGGTGAGCGGCATCACGAGCGAGGCCAGGCCGGCGAGCTTGATCTCTCTCGCCTGGATCTTCTTGCCGAGGAACTCTGGGGTCCTGCCGATCATCAAACCACCGATGAACACCGCGACGATGGCGTAGATGAGGATCGTGTACAGGCCGCTGCCGTCGCCTCCCGGGGTGACCTCGCCGAGCATCATCCCGGTCATCAGGCCCATGCCGCCCATCGGGGTGAATGAGTCATAGGACGAGTTCGCCGAGCCGGTCGAGGTGCTCGTCGAGGCGACGCCGAACAGCGCCGAGCTCGTGTCGCCGAAGCGGACCTCCTTGCCCTCGGTGTTGCCGGTGCTCTGGTGCACCCCGGCAGCTGCCACCGCCGGGTTCCCCTGGTGCTCGGCGTAGCTCGTATATCCGACCCAGCAGCCGAAGATGATGACCATCGCGGCGAGCAACGTGGCGCCATGGCGCACGCTCCCGACCATCTTGCCGAAGGTGTAGGTGAGGGAGAAGGGCAACACGAGGACGAGGTAGATCGACAAGAAGTTCGTGAGGCCCGTCGGGTTCTCAAAGGGTGCGGCCGAGTTCGCATTCAAGAAGCCGCCACCATTGGTCCCGAGCTGCTTGATGGACTCCATGAACGCGATCGGGCCGCGGGGGATCGTCTGGGTGACCCCGTTCAGGTGGTTGTGGATGTTGACCGGCCCGGCGAGGGTCTGCACGCCGCCCTGGGCGACGAAGACGATGCCGAAGCAGAAGGCGATCGGGATCAAGACATAGAGCAGGCACCGGGTGATGTCGACCCAGAAGTTCCCGATCGTGCTCGTCCCGTGGCGGGAAAAGCCGCGCACGAGCGCGATCGCCACCGCGATCCCGACCGCGGGGGTCACGAACTGTTGGGTGGTGAGCGCCACGATCTGGGAGAAGTACGACATGGTCGTCTCACCGGCGTAGTTCTGCCAGTTCGTGTTCGTGACGAACGAAGTCGCCGTGTTGAAGCTGAGCACCGGCGGCAAGGCTCCAAGGTGCTGAGGGTTGAGCGGCAGCGAACCCTGCAGCCTGAAGATGAGGTAGGTGAAGCCGATCGAGATCGCCGAGAAGATCACGAGCGAGGAGGCGTAGCGCTGCCAGGACTGCTCGTGTTCGGGGTCGACGCCGACGACGCGGTAGATGCCCCGCTCGATCGGGGCGAGGAAGTGCACGCGGCCGTCGAAGACGGCGGCGAGGTAGCTGCCGAGGTAGCGCCAGCTGAGCCCCAGCAGCACGACGAGGGCGACGATCGTCCAAAAGAAGCCCATCAGAACTTCTCCGGTTTGAACATCGCGACGCCGAGATAGCAAAACACGAGGATCGACAGCGCGAGCAAGAGCCCTTGGACCGGCGTCATACGCGCTCCAGCCCGGCAATCATCGCCAACATCGCCATGGCGAAGACGATGATCCCGATCACCACGAGAAAATCTCCCATGTGGCGATCGTCTCGCCGCTCGCCTCAACAAGAGATCAACGCTCAGGCGGCGGCATCAATTTTCTATCAACGCGCCGCTCTCCTGCGGTCCCCGGCGATGCGAACCAGGTCGAGCGACGTGATCGTGTCAGCGCGCGGCGGCGAGTTGCTCGCTCGGGGGACGGACGTCGGATTCGCCGGGCTGGGCGTGGGCGGCTACAAAGTCGCGCTGGCGGATCAAGAACAGGCAAAAGACGGCACTCACGAAGCAGACCACGGCACCGATCCACAAGATGTCGTTCAGGCCGTGGACAAATCCCGCCCGGGCCGCCGCGGCGATGAGCCCAGCGTGCGCCGCCGGGCGGGCCCCGCCGACGAGGCCGCTGCCGTTGGTGATGGCCGAGGCGATCGAGGAGGCGGCGTGGCGCAGCGGGGTGGCGGCGAGCGAGGACACCACCGTGGCGCGCAGCTTGGCGGAGAAGATCGTCCCGAGTGCGGCGATCCCCGTGGCCGTGCCGACCTGGCGCAGCGTCGAGTTGATGCCCGATGCCATGCCCGAACGGGCCGGCTCGACGACGCCGACGGCGGTTGAGGCGAGCGGAACGTTCACCATCCCGATGCCGACGCCACAGACCACGAGGCCGGGGATGAGGTGCGTCCAGCCCGAGGCGGGCGCCAGTCCCGTCATCAAGACGATCCCGATTCCCGACACCACGAATCCGGGGGCGATGAGCCACTTCACGGGCATGTGCGCGGTAAGGCGTCCGGCGATCGCGGCGGTGAGGAAGGTCGCTCCGGTCATCAACAAAAAGCGCACTCCGGTTGCCACGGCCGAAAGGCCGAGGGAGTCCTGGAGGTACAAGACGATGTAGGTGATGAGCGCGAAGACCGACCCGTTGATGCCAAAGGCGGCGATGAGCCCGCCGGTGAAGGTCGGCTTTTTGAGCAGCGAGAAGTCGAGCATCGGCGAACGCTGGAGTCGCTCGACGACGATGAAGGCGCCGAGCAGCACCGCCGCCGCGATGAGCGGGACGAGGACCGCCATGGCAGACCAGCCGTCGATCGAGCTCTCGATCAGGCCGTAGACGAGGGCGCCGAGCGCGCCGGAGAAGGTGATGAAGCCGAGCCAGTCCGGCCGGCTGGCGTTCGGGTTGCGCGACTCCTCGACGCGGGTCAAGGTCATGACCAAGGCGACGACGCCGATCGGGATGTTCACGTAGAAGATCCAGCGCCAGGAGATCCCGCTCGTGAGCACGCCGCCGAGCACCGGGCCGACGGCGATGGCGATCCCGGTGACCGCGCCATAGATGCCAAAGGCGGTCCCGCGCTCTTTGCCGTGGAAGGCGTTCGCGAGCAGCGCCAGCGAGGTGGCGAACATGATCGCGCCGCCGACGCCTTGGAAGGCCCGGGCCAAGATGATGAACAGCGGCCCGGTCGACACCCCGCACAGCGCGGAGCCGGCGGTGAACACCACGATGCCGACGAGGAACATCGCTCGCCGCCCGAGCAGGTCGGCGAGGGATCCTGCGGTGAGCAGCAGCGCCGCCAGCGAGAGCGCGTAGGCGTCGATGACCCATTGCAGGTCGGCGATCGAGGCGTGGAAATCGTGCGCGATGTCGGGCAGCGCGACATTCACGATCGTGAGGTCGAGCAAGAGCATGAAGATCCCGACGCAGACCGCGCTGAGCGTCCACCACTTGCGGTTCATTGGGCCCTCCTCGACTCGCGGGCGCCGGCGGGCGCCGGCAGCCCTGGGGGCCGCTTCCGTCACAATACCGAATCGTTCGGTTTGATGATCATCAGATAATTGAACCACAGGTACGGTGGAGGTCGATGGTCCACGACCCCGAGCCCCCGTCGGCTCGTCCACCTGAGGTGGTCCATACCCGCAGCGAGGTCGCGAGCTACCTCGGCTACCTGCTGCGCAGGATCCGCCTGCTCGCCGCGCAGCGCTCGGCGGCGAGCGCGGCGGTGCCAGGTGGAGAGGGTCTCGGCGAGCGCGCCCGCCTGAAGGAGATGGCGGTGCTCTTGCTGCTCAGACAGGATGGCCCGGCCTCCCAGCAAGCGCTCGCTGACCGGCTCGCCATCAACCGATCGGTGATGGTCAAGGTCGTCGACGAACTTGAGCGCAACGGCCTCGCGCTGCGGGCCGAGGACCGACGGGACCGGCGGCGCCACGCCGTCACGATCACCGCTGCCGGCGCCCTCCGGGCGGCGGCGCTCGTCGACTGGGCGCACGAGGTCGAATCGGCGATCGTCGCCCCACTGGAGCCCACCGCACGGTGTCGCCTCGTCGAGCTGCTCGGCACCTTGAGCGCGGCGCATCGTCCACCGCTCCCGCCGCCGCTCGGCACGGCGCTGTTGTGGCTCTTGACGGCGCTCGACCACGACCTCGAGGAGCTCGCCGACGACGAACTCGCCCCCCTCGGGCTGAACACGCGCGCCTTCGTGGCACTCGCGATCGTGGACGGGGCCTGCGGCGCGCAATCGGACCTCGGCGCTGCCATGGCGATCGGGCCGGCCGCCACGGTGGAGCTCGTCGACCAGCTCGAGCGCGCCGGGCTGGTGCGACGGGTCCGCAGCACCGAGGATCGACGCCAATACCGCCCGGAGCTCACCGAGCGCGGCGAGTCGTGCGCTCGCGCGGCGCGGCCCGTCCTCGAGGCGGCGTCGGATCGCTTTGCCAGCCATCTCGGCGAGCAGGGGCGCGAGGAGCTGCTCGGCCTGCTCAGCCTCATTGCCGGGGTGAGCGAGCCGGCGAAGCGCACGTAGCTGCGCGGTGGTGCTTCGGCTCGTGCGGGAGATGCCGATACCGCACACAAGGGCTGGGGAGGGGCGCTCCCGCCGTCGAGGGCCACGAGGCGATGGGCAGGCGCGCCGCTCATGGCTCCGTCTTGCCCCACCCGGTC
>JAJZKA010000069.1 GCA_021809805.1 Actinomycetes bacterium | reverse complement strand
TCGGTGGAGTTGGTCCCTGCCGCAGTGGTTGCGTTCCCACTTCGGGCTCGTCCTTTGCCGCGCGAGCGGCAGCGCTCGGCCGCCTCTTCTCAGCGTGCGGGTTGCGTGGCGACCATCGCCCGTTGGGAGCGGCCGCTTCCAGCTTTTTGCGGTCAGACTTCGACGCGCGAGCGCGTTGCACCCTCCGACGCTTCGGCCCGGGTTGAGTCAACGCGGCAGTGCGCGACCGAGCATTCCTCGATCACAGCGACAGCGACAGCGCCGCGCCCGCTCAGGCGGGGCGGCAAGTGGGTGGCCGATCAGCTGAGGGACAGCTTGCCGTCGATTCGGCGCGCAATCGTCTCGCCGGGCATTGGCTCGCGCAGCTCATTGGGCAAGAGGCCGGTGGGGAGCGACTGATAAGCGACCGGACGCAGCCAGCGCCGGATTGCGGTGGCGCCGACCGAGGTGTGGAGCGGATCGGTGGTCGCGGGGTACGACCCGCCATGGTGCATCGCCCAGGCGACCGCCACGCCTGTCGGATAGCCATTCCACACGACCCGCCCCGCGCGCGCCTCGAACGCAGCGAGGATCGGGCGGGCGCGCTCAATGTCGCTCTCCTCGCCGTGCACGGTGGCGGTGAGCGCTGATGGCAGGGTGGCGATCAGCTCGGACAGTTCGGCGTCCGAGCCGTAGCGGATGACCACGAGCACGGGTCCGAAGCACTCCTCGGTGAGCACGCCGGAGAACTGCCCGGCATCGGCCTCAAGCAAGAGTGGGCGCCCGGCGCTCCCAGTTGCCGGTCCGGGTGGACTTGCCTCCGCGAGGATTCGCACGCCGGCGGCCGACCCCAAGGCGGCGGCTCCGCTGGCGAACGCCTCGGCAATGCGCGGGCTGAGCATCACGGTGCTCTGCAGCCCGGCGACGGCCTCAGCGAGGGCGCCAACGAGTCCGTCTCCCGCGGTGCCCGATGGCACCAGGACGAGTCCAGGCTTGGTGCAGAACTGCCCGACGCCCAAAGTGAACGAGCCGGCGAGCCCGTTCGCGATCTCTGCGGGACGCTGCGCAGCGGCGCCCGCCAGCACGGCCACGGCGTTGAGGGCACCCAGCTCTCCATAAAAGGGGATCGGCTCGGCACGGGTGCTCGCGAGGTCGAACAGCGCCCGGCCGCCATGCAGTGATCCGGTGAAGCCGACGGCGCGGATCGCTTCGTGGCGGACCAGCTGGGCGCCGGCCTCCACGCCGAAGACGAGCTGGATGATCTCCGGCGATATGCCGGCGGCCCCGGCGCCGGCGCGCAGCGCCGCGTGACAGGCGATCGACGTCGCGGGGTGAGCCTCGTGTGCCTTGACCAGCACGGGGCAGCCGGCCGCGAGCGCCGAGGCGGTGTCGCCACCGGGCACCGAGAAGGCAAAGGGGAAGTTGCTCGCCCCGAAGACGGCGACTGGTCCGAGCGGCCGCAGCATTCGCCGCAGGTCGGGACGGGGACCCATCGCCGTGTCGCCGGCGTGGTCGATGGTGGCCTCGAGGTACGCGCCGTCGCGTAGCACCTGGGCAAAGAAGCGGAGCTGGAACGCCGTACGGGTCAACTCCCCGTTGAGGCGGGTCTCGCCGAGCGCGGTCTCCGCGTCGGCGAGGGGGACCAAGCTCGGGCGTCGC
Organism: Actinomycetes bacterium; assembly: GCA_021809805.1. Taxonomy (GTDB): domain Bacteria; phylum Actinomycetota; class Acidimicrobiia; order Acidimicrobiales; family Bog-793; genus JAKABX01. Next base: position 16,615 of record JAJZKA010000069.1, on the reverse strand, counting down.
TCCTCGAGCGCGTCGGCCATGGCCTCGAGCAGCCCTGCGCGGCCCTCCCGTCCGAGCGCCTCGAGCACTCCGGCGAGCGCTTTGGCTCGCTGGCAGCTCGTGTCGAGCTCTGCCGGGTCGGTGGCGTTGGCAACGGCCTCCCGGGGATCGCCGGTCCGCGGGTCGATGCTGTAGATCACGGTCGCTTCGTTCCCGTGGCGGTGTTGTGCCATTGGCTGTCTCCTTGCCTCGGCACGCTCGCAGGGCGCGGGCAGCTTGGGCCGGACGAGGGACGCGGCCAGCAAGGCCCGACGCCTCACCAGTGTGCAATCGGCGCCCCCGGCAGGATTCGAACCTGCGCACCCGGCTCCGGAGGCCGGTGCTCTATCCCCTGAGCTACGGGGGCCGATGTTGCTGGCACAGGGCCAGCACGAGCCGCATCGGCGGCTGCCGGTTGCATGGTAGCCCGCCGTCGGCCATCCTCACTCGCCATGACCGAGGACGCGCCTGCCCCGAGCGAAGCACCGCTCGCGCGCCAGCTGTTGCCTGATAGCGCGGCGATCTCGCCGGACGGCCATCTGTCGCTGGCGGGACTGGACGTCGTCGAGCTCGCCGAGCGCTTCGGCACGCCGGTGTTCATCTACGACGAGGACCACTTGCGTCGCCGCTGTGCTGAGGCGGTTGCGGCGTTCCCCGACGGTGTGGCCTACGCGACCAAGGCATTCTTATGCAAGGCGATGGCAGCGATCGCGCTGGAAGCCGGCATGGACCTCGATGTCTCGACGGCCGGGGAGTGTGCCGTGGCGCTCGCCGCTGGCGCGCCGGTCGACCGGCTCATCTTGCACGGCAATAACAAGTCCAGCGATGAGCTCGCGATCGCCGGCACCGAGGTGCCGGGTCGCTACAAGCGGATCGTTGTCGACTCCTTCGACGAGATCGCGCGCCTCGCTGCGCTGGCGCCGCACCCGCTCGGCCCGCGGCCGGTACTGGTGCGCGTCACTCCCGGGGTCCAAGCCCACACCCACGAGTACGTGATGACCGGTCACGAGGACACCAAGTTCGGCTTCTCCGTCGCCTCGGGTGCAGCCGACGCGGCGGTCGAAGCGCTCGGCGAACTCGGCAGCGTCGCACTCGTCGGTGTGCATGCTCACATCGGCAGCCAGATCTTCCGGCTCGACGGCTACGAGCGCGCGATGGCCGTGCTGGCACGCTTCGTGGCTCAGCACCGTCTCACCGAGTTGTGCGTCGGCGGCGGTCTCGGCGTGGGCTACCTCAATGGCGAGCAGACGCCGCGACTGGAGGAGTGGGCGGCCCATCTGCGGGCTGCTGCGGCAGCGAGCGGCTTGCCGGAGGGGGTGCGCATGACCGCCGAGCCCGGCCGGGCGATCGTCGCCTCTGCCGCGATCACCGCCTACCGGGTGGGCACCATCAAGGCGCTCCCCGGGATCCGCAACTACGTCGCCGTCGACGGCGGAATGAGCGACAACCCCCGTCCGGTTCTTTACGGCAGCGGCTACGAGGCGTTCTTGGCCCGCGCCGTTGATGCCGGGCGCCCCTTCCGGGCACGGGTGGTGGGTAAGCACTGCGAGAGTGGCGACGTGCTCGTCGCCGACGCCCGCCTTCCCGACTCGGTGCGCGTCGGGGACATCCTCGCCACACCGGTGACTGGCGCGTACGGGCACTCGATGGCTTCGAACTACAACCGGCTCGGGCGCCCACCCGTCGTGTTCGTACGCGGGGGGAGCGCTCGGGTTGTTGTCCGGCGCGAGACGCCCGAGGACCTCTTGGCCCTCGAGGCCTAGGCCGGTACGGCCGAGCAACCCGGCGCGGATTGGCTAGCGTTTGGTGGTGCCTGGCGAGCTTGACACCTTTTTGCCCGAGCGACGCATCGGCGTCGGTCTTCTTGGTTGCGGGCACGTCGGTGGTGCCCTGGTCGAGGTGTTGCGCGAGCAAGGTGACCAGATCGCCGCCGCGACCGGCATCCGCCTCGAGATCGCGAAGGTGGCGGTCCGCAACCTCTCCAAGCAGCGAAGCGTGGCGATCGCGAGCGAGCTGTTGACCCACGACGCCCATGCTGTGGTCGCCGACCCCGCCGTCGATCTGGTGGTGGAACTGATCGGGGGGATCGAGCCGGCGCGCAGCCTGGTGGCCGAGGCGCTGAAGGCCGGCAAGCCCGTCGTCACCGGGAACAAAGAGCTGCTCGCGAACGTCGGCGGCGAGCTCCAGGCGCTCGCGCACAACGCCGGGGTGCCGCTTCTTTTCGAGGCGGCGGTGGCCGGGGCGATCCCCCTCGTCCGCGCCTTGCAGGTCTCACTGGCCGGCGAGCGGATCCGCCGGGTCGTCGGCATCGTCAATGGCACGACCAACTACGTCCTGTCCCAGATGGCGCTCGAGCGGATCGACTACGGCGAGGCGGTCGCCGAGGCCCAGCGCCTCGGCTACGCCGAGCGGGATCCGGCGGCCGACGTCGAGGGCTACGACGCCTCGTCGAAGGCGGCGATCCTCGCCTCGATCGCCTTCAACGCCGAGATCGTCGCGGGTGATGTCTACCGCGAAGGCATCGAGCAGGTGACGCTCGCCGATATCGACTTCGCCCACCGGTTGGGCTACGAGGTCAAGCTGCTCGCAGTGGCCGAGCGCGTCGGCGCAGGCGACGCGGAGATCGCGGTACGCGTGCACCCCACGATGCTGCCGGTCAGTCATCCGCTGGCGGGCGTGCGGGGTCCCTTCAATGCCGTGTTCGTCGAGGGTGAGGCGGCCGGCGAGCTCATGCTGTACGGCCGGGGCGCCGGCGGGCGGCCGACGGCCAGCGCGGTGCTCGGCGACGTGCTCGATGCCGCGCGCCGCCTCGCTGCCCCGCCCGAAGCGACCTTGTTCCGCAAGGCAGCGATCTCGATCAGCCCAATCGACGAGCTGCGCACGCAGTACTACTTGACGGTCGACGTCCAGGACCGCTCGGGGGTCCTCGCCGCCGTGGCGGCGGTCTTCGGCCACCACGACGTCTCGATCCAGTCCATGGAACAGATCGAGCGCGACGGCAAGGCCCGTCTCGTGTTCATCACCCACGTGGCCAAGGAGGCCGATGTGCAGGCGACCATTGCCGAGCTCACCTCCCTCGAATCCGTCGAACGCGTGGGCGGCCTGCTCCGAGTGCTCGGTGGGGAGCGGTGAGCGTCGGCCGCGAGCTGCGGGGCGGCGCCTGGCCCGGCGTCATCCGGGCGTACGCCGAGTACCTTCCCGTCAGCCAAGAGACTCCGGTCGTCACCTTGTCCGAAGGCGGGACGCCGCTGCTTGCGGCGCCCCGGCTGTCGGCGCGGCTTCGGGCCGACGTCTACTTGAAGATCGAGGGCGCGAACCCCACCGGCTCGTTCAAAGACCGTGGCATGACGCTCGCCATGTCAAAGGCGCTCGAGCAGGGCGCGAAGGCCGTCGTCTGCGCCTCGACGGGCAACACCTCGGCCTCCGCCGCTGCCTACGCGGCGCGAGCGGGGATGAGCTGCATCGTGCTCATCCCCGAGGGCTACATCGCGCTCGGCAAGCTTGCCCAGGCGCTCGTGCACGGGGCGCGGGTGCTCCAGGTCCGCGGCAACTTCGACGCTGCCCTCGAGATCGTTCGTGACCTGCCGAACCGCGCGCCGGTGGTTGTGGTCAACTCGGTGAACCCTTTCCGCATCGAGGGTCAGAAGACCGGTGCCTTCGAGGTGGTCGACGCGCTCGGCGACGCGCCCGAGTACCACTTCATGCCGGTTGGCAATGCCGGGAATATCACCGCCTACTGGAAGGGTTATCTCGAGTATCAGCGCGCCGGCCTGGCCGGCGCGCTGCCGAGGATGTTCGGCTTCCAGGCGGCAGGAGCCGCCCCGATTGTGGCCGGGCACCCAATCGAGCACCCCCAGACCATCGCCACGGCGATTCGGATCGGCAATCCGGCATCGTGGTATGGGGCGACGGGGGCGGCGAGTGAGTCCGGCGGCGCCATCGGGGCGGTGAGCGACGAGGAGATCCTCGAGGCGTACCGCTTTCTTGCGACCGAGGAGTCGGTGTTTTGTGAAGCGGCGTCGGCGGCGTCGGTCGCCGGGTTGTTGAAGACGGGCGTGCCGGAAGGCTCGCGAGTCGTCTGCGTGCTGACCGGGCATGGACTGAAGGACCCGGATTTGGCGATCAGCCAGATCTCGGTGCCCGAAGCCGTCGAAGCGAGCCCTGCGGCAGTTGATGAGGTGCTCGGTCTGTAGGCGTTCGTGAAGCAGGTACGCGGCGAATGTTGTGCTGGTGAGGAGGAGCCGGTACACTGCGTGCACCACCTCCCGCGAGCGCTGCGCGCACGAGCTACGCCCTCTGGGCAGCCGGGAGGTCTTCGAAGTCGTCGGGTGTTCTGCCCACGACTCCCGAGCCGCCCGGTGGGCTAGGTGGATGATCCCGAGTGCCCGCTGCCGCCTCGAGCCGAACGCGCCCACCACCGCGGTGAGCACGCCGGTAAACGAAGGTGATGCATGGCGGCGCCGACCGGCGATCCGGGTGCCGGCCGGCCTCAATACGCACCCGGATGAATTGGAGAGCAGGAGTGGAGCCGATGGCAGGAGAGCAGCTGGAGCGCTCGATCCTCGAACGCAAGGAGCGCGATGAGCTCCATGCCATCGCGGCAGCGATGTCGCTGGCGCCCCGCCCGCGCTCGAAGAAGGCGGACATCATCGACCTGATCTTGCGCGCCACCGGCGTCGACCCTGACCAGGAGGCCGCCCAGGCGACCAACGGCAACGGCAATGGCAATGGGAATCGCAACGGGGCGGGCCACGAGAACGGGAACGGCACGCATGGCGCCGCCGACACGCCCGAGGCCCCCGCCGGCCCCCGCCGACGCACGAGCACCCGGCGGAGCCGGACGACCACGACCGCTGAGGCGGTCGCCGAGGCCGCCGCTGAGCTCTCTGGTGAGGGGGAGCCAAAGCCCGAGCGCGAGGAGCCCAGCGCGGCGCCGACAAGCGAAGCAGCGATCACCGAGCGAGCTCCAGCGCCGAGCGCCGAGGCCACTGAGGGCAATGGCCGCGGCCGCCGTGCCGGTTACCGCACGCGCGGCGAGGATGCCCCGGCGCGCAACGGCTCGCAGGCCGCGAGCGACGAGCGCGCTGCTGTTGAAGGCGAGGCGGTGCAGCTCCCGCTCGGCGACGGCGCTGCGACGAACGAGACGTCTCGTCGCGACCTTGCCCAGCCCGGTCGTGACCGGTCGGGCCCGGTGCACGCCGGCCAAGCCGAGCTCGGTAACCGCCGTGGACGTCGCCGTCGGGGGCGTGAGCGCGACCGCGGGGAACCGGTGTCGGGCCAAGACCAGCCCTGGCAGGGCGAGCTCGTCTCGGTCAAGGGTCTCCTCGACCTGCGCGAAGAGGGCTACGGCTTCGTTCGCACCACCGGGTATCTGCCAAGCCAGAAGGACGTCTACGTCTCGGTCAACCAGGCCCGACGCTTCGCGCTGCGCAGGGGCGACGTGATCGAAGGTGCATGCCGGCCCGCCGGCGCAAGCGAGAAGTACCCGGCGCTCGTGCGGATCGACTCGGTCGGCGGGATGAGTCCCGACGAGGCACGCCAGCGGCCGCGCTTTGAGGATCTGACGCCGCTCTTCCCGGACGAGCCGCTCCACCTTGAGCTCCCCGGCGACCCGGCGAACCTCACGGCCCGCATCGTCGATCTCATCTCGCCGGTTGGCAAAGGCCAGCGCGGCATGATCGTCTCGCCGCCCAAGGCTGGCAAGACGACCGTGATGAAGCAGATCGCTCATTCGATCGAGGCCAACAACCCCGATGTCCACCTCATTGTGCTCCTCGTCGACGAGCGTCCCGAGGAGGTCACCGACATGCGCCGCTCGGTCAAAGGTGAGGTCATCGCCTCGACCTTCGACCGACCCGCCGACGAGCACACGACGGTCGCTGAGCTCACCATCGAGCGAGCCAAGCGGCTCGTCGAGCTGGGGCGCGATGTCGTCATCATCTTGGACGGCATCACCCGCCTCGCCCGGGCCTACAACCTCGCCCAGCCGGCCACGGGTCGGATCATGTCCGGTGGCGTGGACTCGGGCGCGCTGTATCCGCCCAAGCGCTTCTTCGGTGCCGCACGCAACATCGAAGAAGGCGGCTCGCTGACGATCCTCGCGACCGCGCTCGTCGAGACGGGCTCGAAGATGGACGAGGTGATCTTCGAGGAGTTCAAGGGGACCGGCAACATGGAGCTCCGCCTCGACCGTCGCCTCGCCGAGCGCCGGCTCTACCCGGCGATCGATGTCAACGCGAGCTCCACGCGACACGAGGAGCTGCTCTTTGACCGCTCGCAGCTCCAACAGGTCTGGAAGCTGCGCCGGGTGCTCAACGCCCTTGCCAACGAGGGCAACGCAGCGGCCGGCCTCGAGCTGCTGATCGACAAGATCCGCTCGACCAGGTCGAACGACGAGTTCTTGGCAGAGATCGCCAAGGCACCAGTGCCGACTGCCTGAGCCCTACCTAGACTGCAACGCTGGAGGTAGCTGTGAAGACCGACATCCATCCCACCTACATCACCGCGACGGTGAAGTGCTCGTGTGGCAACACCTTCGCCACTCGCTCGACCAAAGAGGAGCTCCACGTCGAGCTCTGCAACGAGTGCCATCCCTTCTACACAGGCAAGCAGAAGCTCGTTGACACCGGTGGTCGGGTGGAGCGCTTCCAGCGCCGCTACGGCGACCGCTATGGCAAGCGAGGCGCGAAGGCCTGATCGGCGCGACGGTGGACGACCTCGCCCGGCTCGAGGCGATCGAGCGGGAGTACGAAGAGGTGCTCCAGCGCCTCGCTGAGCCGGGCGCGCCCGCTGACCGCAAGAACTTCTTGGCGCTGTCGCGGCGTCACAAGGACCTCGAGGTGATCGTCGGGGCGATGCGCGAGCTGCGCGGCGCCCAGGAGGATCTCGCCACGGCGCGGGAACTGTTCTCAGACGCGCCCGCTGACGAGCGCGAGCTGGCGCGTAGCGAGGTCAGCGATGCCGACAAACGCGTCACGCGCCTTGAGCAGGAAGTACGCGAGCTGCTCGTGCCTCGAGACCCCAACGACGGTCGCAACGTCATCATGACGGTACGTGGCGCTGAGGGCGGTGAGGAGGCGAACCTGTTCGCCAAGGACCTGTTCGAGATGTACCAGCGCTATGCCGAGCGGCGTCGTTGGCGCCTGGAAGTGCTCGGTCTGCAGGAGTCGGATCTGAAAGGCATCGACGAGGTGACCTTCCTCGTGCGCGGCGAGGATGCCTGGCAGCGCCTGAAGCACGAGGGCGGTCCCCATCGCGTCCAGCGCGTCCCGGTGACTGAGTCCCAGGGGAGAATCCATACCTCTTCGGCCGTCGTCACCGTGCTGCCTGAAGCCGACGAGGTCGAGGTCGACATCGACCCCGCCGATTTGAAGATCGACGTCTACCGCTCGACCGGCCCTGGTGGTCAGTCGGTGAATACCACCGACTCCGCCGTGCGGATCACGCACGTGCCGAGCGGGGTGGTGGTCGCGATGCAGGACGAAAAGAGCCAGATCCAAAACCGCGCCAAGGCGATGCAGGTGCTCCGGGCGCGGCTGTTGAAGCTCGAGCAGGACCGGCAGCACGCCGAGCTCTCAAAGGCGCGTCGCGAGCAGGGCGGCAGCGGTGGGCGCTCGGAGAAGATCCGGACGTACAACTTCCCCGAGAACCGGGTCACCGATCACCGCATCGGCCTCACCTTGCACAAGCTCGACCGGGTGCTGCGCGGGGAGCTCGATGAGCTGACCGACGGTCTCGTCGCCGACGAACGGGCGCGACAGCTCGCCGACGGCGACGTCTCGTGACCGCCGCGGGCGCGCAACACAGCACGCGCCCGCCAGCAGGTTCGGTGGCGGGAGTGACCTGGTGCAGCCTGCTCGACCGGGCGCGCGCGGCGACCGCCAGCGCGTCGATCGCTCGATGGCTGGGAGAGGAGATCTCCGGCTGGAGCACAGCCGACCTTTTGGCGGCGTGCGACGCGCCTGCGCCGGAATGGGCCGCTACGCAGATGGATCGGGCGCTCGGTCGCCTCGCTGCGGGCGAGCCGCTTCAGCACGTGCTCGGCCGGTGGGGATTCCACTGCGTGATGCTGCGCTGTGACGCTCGGGCCCTCGTCCCCCGGCCGGAGACCGAGCTGCTCGTCGAACTCGCCCTCGCCGAGCTCGCATGCAGCGGTCGGCGACCGCTTCGCGCGCTCGATCTCGGCACCGGTTCTGGCGCGATTGCCGCGGCGCTGGTCGTCGCAAACGACGTGGTCGACGTGCTGGGCGTCGATCGCTCAGCGCGTGCGCTCGAACTGGCGACGGAGAACCGCGAGCTGCTGGAGCCGACCCAGCGCCGGCGCCTCGGGTTGCGTGAGGGCTCGTGGTACGGCGCCCTTTCGCCCGCCGAGTTCGGCAGCTTCGCGCTCGTTGCAGCCAACCCGCCCTACCTCGCCGCAGCGGAGTGGCTGGCGCTCGATCCCGTGGTGCGCGACCACGATCCCTATGATGCGCTCGTCGCCGGGTCGAGCGGGCTCGAGGCGGTCGCGGCGGTGATCGCCGGCGCGCCTGGCGCGCTCGGCCGGCCCGGAACCCTGCTCGTCGAGCTGGCACCGACCCAGGCCGAGTCGGCCGAGCACTTGGCGCGCGCCTCGGGGGCCGTCGAGGCCACCGTCATCTCCGACCTCGCCGGCCGGCCCCGGGTCCTTCGCGCCCGATGGTGAGTCTTGTCGACCACGATGCCGCGCTCGCCGCGCTCGCCGGCGGGGAGGTCGTCGCCATCCCGACCGACACGGTGTACGGCCTCGCCGGCCGCGCCGAGGACCAAGAGGCGTGCCAGCGGATCTTTCAGCTGAAAGGCCGTCCCGAGCGCGTGGCGCTGCCGGTGCTCGTCGCCGACGTGGCCATGGCGACTCGCCTCGCCGCGCCGGATGTCGCCAGCGCGCTCGAGCGCCTGGCGGTGGCGTTCTGGCCGGGGCCGCTCACCGTGGTCGTGGCACGCGCTCCGGGGGTCGACCTCGAGCTCGGCGGAGATGCCGCCTCGATCGGGCTGCGTGTTCCAGCAGATGAGATCGCACAGGCGCTATGTCGGGGAGTGGGCCCCCTCGCCACGACAAGCGCAAATGCCCACGGCGCGCCGCCGTGCCACAGCGCGCAAGAGGTTGCGGCGTGCTTTTGCGACCAGCGACTCGCCGTTTTGGACGGGGGTGCGCGCGACGGCACTCCCTCAAGCGTCGTGTCGCTGCTCGGCGCCGAGCCGGTGCTGTTGCGAGCCGGGCCAGTCGGTTTCGCTGCCGTGTGTGAGGCGCTCGCTTGATCAGAGCCGATGGGGCTCCCATCGGAAGCGGCGAACTGCCAGGACCGAGCCAGCGGCATGCCAGCGGGCGACGAACAGGCGACCGCGCCAGGCATAGGGCGAGGCCCCTCGCGCGTCGAAGGGTGCGGCGGTGGCGAGGATCAGATGGTGGATCGGGACGTCGTTCGCCAACTTGGCGAGCCCCGAGCCAGCCGTGAGCGGGAAGCACTCCCGAGACCAACAGCCAGCCGAAGAAGATGATGCCGATGATCGGACTGGCGGACTCCTGAGTGCGGACGAGAGTGGAGATCGCGGCACCGAGCGCGGTAACGGCGACACATCGACGGCGATCGCCAAAATGAACGGCGCACAGACGTGGCGCAAGACGACGCCGTCGCCGTAGCGGCCGATCAATGGCAACACCACGACCTGGACGATTGAGATGACCGCCGCATTGGCGAGAATCGCACCGACGAGCGCCCAACTTGGGTTGGGGCTGAGCCGCAGCCGCTTCAACAGGCCCGTTTCGCGGCGAATCACCATCGAGATACCAGGGTTGTTGTAGCAGGCCGACATGAGGCCATACGCGGCGAAGGCGGGCACGGAGGACTGGATCAAGCCCAGGTCGGCGATCGCTGTGGCGCGACGGGTCGCCCCCGACATTGCGAGCATGACGAGGAAGATCACCGAGAAGCCGGCGGTGAAGACCGCGCCGAAGCGGTGGTGCCAAAAGCTCAGCTCTCATCGCCCAGCGCCAGCACCTCCCGCACGGTGAGATTGGGTTCGACGGCGAGCTCTTGGAGCACGATGGCGCGCCGCTTGCGCAATGCCCGCGGGCGCCCGGCCCAATCGTGACCGAGCACGGATACCGCACCGGCGTCCCTCGCGTGGGAGCCCTCCGAGATCTCAACCGTCGTCGTCTTGGCGGCACCGTTCACCCCGAGCAGCGCGAAGACCTCGCCATGGTCGACCTCGAAGCTCACCTGTCGCACGGCCTGAAGCGTCCCGTAGGATTTCGACAGAGCCTCGACCTGGACGGCAACCTGCGGACCCCTGGTCACAGCGCGGCGCCTGCTTCGCGCTCCGTCTCGTCCCTTTTTCGGCTCCGTGGCCCCACCTGGCACCCGAAGGCGCAAAATGCATCGTTGGTAGCATCGAGAGGTGCGCATCGCCGTCGGCTCGGATCATGCCGGGCTCCCGTTGAAGGAGTCCCTGGCAACCCAGCTCGCCGACGGCGGGCACGACGTCTTGGACCTCGGCACCGACCGCCCGGACTCGGTCGACTACCCCGACTACGCGGCCGCCGTCGGTGTGGCGGTCGCCTCGGGCCGGGCCGAGCTCGGGATCTGCTGCTGCGGCACCGGCATCGGCGTCTCGATCGCGGCGAACAAGGTGCCGGGGGTACGGGCTGCGCTCGCCCACGATGTGACGACGGCGCGCCTTGCGCGTCAGCACAACGACGCGAATGTGCTCTGCTTAGGGGCGCGGACGATCGGCCCGCTTGTCGCGAGCGAGGCCGTCGCCGCCTTCCTCTCGGCCACCTTCGCGGGCGGCCGTCACGCCCGGCGGATCGACAAGATCCGCCGGCTCGAAGAGAAGGGATCTGGGGTATGAGCAACCCGCCGTTGGCTTCGATCGACCCGCTGGCATCCGACCCGGAGGTCTCCGCGCTGCTCGCCGACGAGATCGAGCGCCAGCGAACGACCCTGCAGCTGATCGCCTCGGAGAACTTCACCTCACCGGCGGTGCTGGCGGCGAGCGCGTCCGTGCTGACGAACAAGTACTCCGAGGGGTATCCCGGTCGGCGTTACTACGGCGGCAACGCCGTCGCTGACCGCGTGGAAGACCTCGCTCGTGAGCGGGCGGTGCGTCTGTTTGCTGCCGAGCACGCCAACGTCCAGCCGCACGCCGGCGCCTCGGCCAACCTCGCCGCTTACCAGGCCCTCATCGAACCCGGGGACACGATCCTCGCGATGCGCCTCGACCAGGGTGGCCACCTGACGCACGGCTCGCCGGTCAGCATCACCGGCAAGCTCTATCGCTTCGTCAGCTACGGCGTGACGCCGGCGACCGAAGACGGGAGCGGCGAGCGGATCGACCTTGACCTCGTGCGTGACCTCGCCCGACGCGAGCGGCCGGCGCTCATCGTCGCCGGCACGACGGCCTACACGCGCCTGATCGATCCGCAGCCTTTCCGGGAGATCGCCGACGAGGTGGGCGCCTACTTCATGTTCGACGCCGCCCACCCCGCCGGTCTGATCGCGGCGGGCGTGCACCCGAGCCCTGTCGGCGTCGCCGATGTGGTCACCTTCACGACGCACAAGACATTGCGCGGGCCGCGCGGCGGGGCGATGTTGTGCCGCGGAGACCTCGCCAAACAGATCGACTCCGCCGTCTTCCCCGGCCTCCAAGGCGGCCCACTCGAGCACGCCATCGCCGCGAAGGCCGTTGCGTTCGCCGAAGCGGCGCGCCCGGAGTTCCGCACCTACGCGGGGCAGGTGCTGCGCAATGCGGCCGCTCTCGCCGCCGCCCTCGCCGAGGCGGGCTTTCGCCTCGTTGCCGGCGGCACGGAGAACCACACCGTCCTCATCGACCTGCGCAGCTTTGACGCCGAGCTGACCGGCAAGATCGCCCAAGAGGTGCTCGACCGGGCGGGGATCACCTGCAACCGCAACCAGATTCCCGATGACCCGCGCTCGCCGTTCGTGACGAGCGGCCTGCGGCTCGGCTCCGCCGCGGAGACGACGGCGGGGATGGGCGAGGCCGAGATGACGATCGTCGGTGAGCTGATTGCCAAGGTGCTACGCAACCGCCAGGACGAGCGCGTCATCGACGAGGTGCGCGAGGACGTGCGGGCCCTGTGCGCAAAGTTCGACCCGTATCCGACGCCGCTCCCCGGTGCCCCTCGCGCCGCGGGTGCCTACGCCGCCGTCGGCGCCAATTGAGCGGCCGATCCTTCCGGCAGTGAGACCGTAGGTGGCCGGGACCGGCGATTACGTCGCCATCTTCGCGGTGGCGATGGTCGCGTCGTTCCTCCTCACCTACCCGGTCCGGCGGCTCGCACTGCGCTTCGGGGCGCTTGCGCCGGTGGGCGACCAGCACGTGCACCGCCGACCGACGCCGACGATCGGCGGTCTGGCGATGTTGGCCGCGTTCGGGGTGGCGATGCTCATTGCCTCGCGCGTTGGCGCGTTCCAGGACGCCTTCCGCGGGAGCTCACAACCGCTCGGGGTGCTTCTCGCCGCCCTCGTCATCTACGGCGTCGGCCTGATCGACGACGTCCGAGACATCTCGGCGCCCGCCAAGGTCGCCGGCGAGGTGCTGGCGGCGATGGTGCTGGTCTTCCTCGGGGCGACGATGTACTACTTCAAGGTCCCCTTCGTCGCCGCCCCGATCGTCTTGTCGGCTTCGATCCTGCCGCTCATCACGGCGCTGTGGGTGGTCGGGATGACGAACGCCGTCAACCTCATCGACGGCCTGGACGGCCTGGCCGCCGGGATCACGGCGATCGCCTCGGGCTCGCTCGCGGTGTACGCGATCCACCTTTCCTCGCAACAGCTGCTTCCGCCTGACAGCCTCGGACCAGTCGTAGCGGTGATCACCTGTGGGGTCAGCATCGGCTTTTTGCCCCACAACTTTCACCCAGCCCGCATCTTCATGGGCGACGGCGGCGCGCTCTTGCTGGGACTGCTGATGGCGGTCTCGACGATGCTCGTCGGCGGACGGATCGGCACCCAGACGGGGGTCGCGAAGGACGTCAGCGGTCTGACATTCTTCCGCTTCGCACCGATCTTCGTGCCGATCTTCATCCTCGGCGTGCCGCTGCTCGACACCGTTTTTGCCGTCATCCGCAGGACGGTGCGTCGCTCAAGTTTCGCCGAGCGCGACCTCGGCCATCTCCACCACCGCCTGGTGCGCCTCGGCCACGGCCATCGGCGGGCCGTGTTGATCCTGTGGGCCTGGACGGCACTGCTGTGCGCGTTCGTGCTCGTCCCGACCTTCGACAAACGGGCGAACGCCATCGTGCCGTTCGGCGCAGCGATCCTCGGCGTCGCGCTTTACACCTTCTTCCGCCCAGCGGGCCGGGCACAGCCGCTCGATCCGACCGTCACCGCCTCCTCGGGTACGCCGGCACCGTCGGTGGCCGAAGAGGCACCGGGAGCACGCGCTGCTCCGATCAGCGTCGTCATGAGCGCGGCGGCCGGTGTCGCGGTCGCCGGTGAGCCTGACCTCGCGAGCCCGAAACGGTCGGCGCGCCGGCGTGCCCGCTCGCGCTTTGGCAGCTTGCGGCGCCGCCAACAGGCGCGCGGCCCGAGCGAAGCGCCTGATTTTGCCGCCGACGAATCCGGAATGGGAAGATAGGCCCCGACATGGCGGGTGGGGGAGGGCCAACGCCCTTCGAGCTGCTCGGCATCGGGGCGACGGCTGCCGGCTGTATCGCCATCGGCGTGGTGGGGGGGTACTGGATAGGATCAGCGTCCCGTGTTGGGGTGGTGGCGGTCTTCGGCGGCTTGGCTGTCGGGCTCGTGGCGGCCCTCGCGGCGACTTACTTCAAGATCAAGCAGTACCTGTAACCTTGCACGCTGGTTTGGCGCGCGGTGCGCCTGACCGGACCAGATCGACGAGACCAAACACATGGATCGCCTCGCAGCTCTCCTTGAAGAACTTCCCTTGCCCGAGATCGCCCGCCTGCTCAGGCGGACGGCGTTGAGCGCGCTCGCCCTTGGCGTTATCGCCCTCGTCGTCTCGGTGCTGCTCAATCACCCCCTCGTGGGGCTCGGCGCGATAGTCGGGCTCCTCCTTGGGATCGGCAACCTCCGCCTCATTACCCGTGCGGTGGCGCGAGTGAACGAGCGGCAGCCGGAACATCCAAAGCGTGTCTTGGCTGGCCGCTCGCTGATGCGCCTCGGGCTCACCACCGTCGTCGTCATCGGGATGATGTTCGCATCGAACCAGCTCGGCCTGGCGAGCGCCGCCGGCCTGGCGGTCTTCTATCTCTTCCTCGTGGTCTCCTTGCTCACCGCGTTGCTGCGAGGAGCGCAGGCGGCAGCATGATCCACCCGCTTGCGACGACGACCATCCCCGTCGGGAATCACATCACGGTGCACCTGGGGCCGATCGGTCTCAACCTCGACGACATCATCTCCACCATCGTCGCCGGGGGCATCCTCATCGGTGTCGGCTTGTACCTGCGAGTCAAGGTCACCGCGGGGGTCCCGGGCAAGTTGCAGCTGGCGTTCGAGACGATCGTCGAGTGGGTCGGCAACGAGGTCGGGTCCACGATGGGCGAGGCCGGGCGACCGATCGTCCCCCTCGCGGTCACGCTCTTCTTCTTCATCTTGCTGGCGAACTGGTTGGAGCTGATTCCGACCGGACACAACCCGCAATACCTGCCGGCTCCGACGGGTGACATCAACTTCGTGGCCGCGATGGCGGTCTTCGTGATCTTGCTCGTGCACGCAACGTGGTTGCGCCGCCAAGGGCTTCGCCGCTACGTCCGGCACTACTTCCAGCCCTATGGCTTCCTCTTCCCGATCAATTTGATCGAGGAGATCGTGAAGCCGGTGACCCTGGCACTGCGACTCTTCGGCAACATCTTCGCTGGCGGCATCTTGCTGGTGCTGATCGCCGACCTCTTCCCCGCCAAGTTCATCATCCCGATTCCGCTCGTGAGTGCCGTGTGGAAGTGGTTCGACGGTGTCTTCGTCGGACCTGTGCAAGCCTTCATCTTCACGTTGTTGACCATCCTCTACTTCCAGTCGGCGATCGCCGGAGAGCACTGACGCCCGCGATAGCGCCACCGTCCGTCCACTAATCGACCACCAACCACAGGAGCAGCAAGATGGCAGATACCACCCAGCAGGCGATTCAGCTCGCCGGCGCCATGGTCGGCGGCGGGCTTGCGCTTGGCGGCGGCGCGATCGGTGCCGCGATCGGTGACGGTCTGGCCGGTAGTCAGACGATCGCCGGTGTGGCCCGACAGCCCGAAGCGCAGGGCCGGCTGTTCACCATCATGTTCATCATCGTCGGCCTGGTTGAGGCGATGTACTTCATCAACCTGGTCTTCATGATCCTTTTCGTCTTCGTGCTCTACAAGAAGTAGGACCTGGTGCTCGCTGGCGTCTTTATCGTCCCGAACTGGACGTTCTTCGTTGAGCTGATCCTCTTCGTGATCGTCCTCGGGGTGGTCGCAAAGTGGATCCTGCCGCCCATCCAAGCTGCCCTCGACGAGCGGCAGCAGGCGGTTCGCGGGTCGATGCGGGCGGCGGACGAGCACCGGGACGAGGCCCACCAGCTCGATCAGGAACGCGGGGTCGTGCTCGAGGGTGCTCGCGGCGAGGCGCGCCGTCTCCTCGAGCAGGCGCGCAGCCATGCCGCAGAGCTGCGCGAGGTGGCACGCGCCGGTGCGGAGGCCGAGCGGGGCCGACGTCTCGCGGCCGCCCAACAGGTGCTCGATGCCGAGCGCCCCTTGCTCCGGGTCGCGGCGATGCAGGACATTGATCGGCTCGTGGTCGATGCGGCGAGCCGTGTGCTCGGCGTCCCCGTCGACATCGCGCGGCACCGCGAGCTGATCGAGGCCGTGGTCGCCCAGTCCTCTGGCCAGCAGGCCGCGACGGCGGGACGGGAGGTCGCGCCGTGAGCGCGCTGCTCGGCGCCAACCTCGCTTCGCTGTCCTATGGCCTTGAGTGGGTCGGCGTCGTCTTGTTCTTGTGGTTCGCCATCTTTAAGTTCCCCGGGCCGCTCGTAAAGACGGCGATGGAGCGCCGCGAGGCCTCGATCCGTGACTCCCTCGAGTCCGGGGCGCGCGCCAAGGAAGAGGGCGAGCGCCTTGTCGCGGGCGCGCGTGATCGCCTCGAGGGTGCCCGCCGTGAGGCGGAGCAGCTCGTCGAGCAGGCCCGGCGGAGCGCCGCCCAACTCGAGGAGGACGGTCGTCGCCAGGCCGAGGAAGACGCCGTCCGCATCGTGGCGCGCGCCGAGATCGAGAGCGAGATCGAGCGGGCGCGCGTCGCCGAGGAGGTCGCCGCCCAGGTGAGCGAGGTCGTGCTTGCCGCAACCGACGAAGTCGTGCGGCGCGAGCTCGACAGTGTGAACCACCGGCGCTTGGTTGAAGAGGCGATCCGGGCCGCCGAGGCGGAGGTTGTCGCCTGATGCGCCAGGTGCTCTCGGGCTACGCCGCCGCCCTCGCCGAGTCGACCGACGCCGCCGGGGTCGTGCGCGACCTTGAGACCGTCGCCGGCGCACTCGTCCGTTACGAGGACCTGCGTTCGACGCTGACCGATCCCGGCATCCCGGTGACGATGCGGCGCACGGTCCTGCGCGAGTTGCTCGAGGCAAAGGCGCG
>JAJZKA010000068.1 GCA_021809805.1 Actinomycetes bacterium | reverse complement strand
TTGGGTAGTACCACCTCACGGCAGGCGTCCCGTCCGGGAGGTCCTGACGCTTGCCCGCCTGCCAGTGCTCCTCCCTCTCGACCGTCCCGTTTGGGTAGTACCACCTCACGGCAGGCGTCCCGTCCGGGAGGTCCTGACGCTTGCCCGCCTGCCAGTGCTCCTCCCCCTTGACCCTCCCATCCGGGTAGAACCACCTCACGGCCGGTGACCCGTCGGGGGGGTCCTGGAGGTTGTCGGCCTGGTAGTGCTCCTCCCACTTGACCCTCCCGTCCGGGTAGTACAACCGTTCCGCAGGCGTGCCGTCCGGGGGGTCCTGCAGGTATCCATCAGCATCCCGCCATCGGACGACTCGGGCATCGCCGTCCTGTCTGATCTCACAGGTGAACCTCGGCCAGGATGGCTCGGGGGGGGTCACTTCTCTCCCCTATACAACTGTCTCATGAGGGTGCTACATCTCGGGCAGTAGATGCCCCGACGCTTCTTGCCTCTGGTGGCCACCGAGACTGGCGTGCCAGCGTGCCACGTGAACATCACCCCGCATCGGGGGTTTGCACAGGTCACCACGGTATCTCCAGCGTGGCGGGTCACAGGTCGCCTTCCTTTTCCCAGTCATATGGCGGAGCCTGGTCTGTCAGCTTCCACGTCTTCGGTGGCGTGTCCCGTTCGTCCTCTGGCACGACCACCATCATCTTTCCTCTCTTGAACAACCTCATGCAATCAGCTCCTTTGCTAAGGCGACGAGCCGGGCGACCTTCTCCCGGTCGTCGGTGTGGGTTGAGGGGACAACAGCATCCAAGAGGTCTCGGTACGCGATTCGGGTACCTGCCTTCGGTCGGTCTGCGAACACCAGTGGCGCTGCTTTCTCGGGCACCCCGGCTGCCACGTAATGCCACTCGGGGTGCTCGAGGCCGCAGCGGGAACAGGACCACCGGTAGAGCTGGGGAGCCCGGACGTCGACGACCTTCATCGTTGCCTTGATCCGCCATTGTCCCGGCTCCGGTCCTGCCGGCTCGGGCAGTGGGTTCGACCGCCTCACGATCACACCGTCTGTGTCGACGTGTACGGGGTGACCGGGCCCGGAGTAGATGCCCTCGAGCAAGAGGCGCCGGCGCACCCGTGCAGTTGTCTCGGCCGCGACATGGATGCACCACCGGTGAGGCAGTTTGATGGGGGGAGACTCGAGCACGAAGGCTCCCTCTCCCCTGTCGTTCTCCCATCTGAGCTGCCCCCGGTCCGAGCCGTCCATAGCGAACTGCCCCCACAGCGAATTGCAGATGGCCTTTGCCAGTTGACCTGGCGCCCCCCCGAGTGCCCTCCCTTGCAGCGCCATCTCCCACCATGTCGAGAACAGGTCGCCCTCGGATCGGGGCGCCCATGCTCGATCGACATTCACCTGGCACCCGAGCGAGCGAGCTGCGTCGAGCTCGCACCATGCCCAGGTGCCCTTCACCACGCCAACGGGAAACTGGATTATGCGTTCCGCAAGGCGCCGAGGGATCGGTCCGTACGACAGATCTGCCGGGACGAAGACCGAAGCCTCGGCGATGCCGGAGACTTCGGGGTCGATCGTCGTCGACGGACTGACGGAACGAAGAGAGAGGGCATATCGCCGGCTCGCCATCGCTGTCGGATAGGCAGCCGTGATGTCGGCGGAGTTCATGTGTTGATACGACCGCACGTCTCTGATCTCTTGGCGCCCTCCAAAGAGGGCAGCGGAGGTGATGTCGGGGTCGGCCCCGATGGTCACCGGTCGAGGAAGAGAAGCACGCCAGAGGTTCCATGACATGGTGGAGATCGAGCCCGGCCCCACTCCGTATGACCGCAGCCACTTGAACACTCGACCGAGGTCGCCCATGATGTCAGTCGAAGTATCCATAGTGCCCCGCAGGCTTGTGACCACGGTTCCCGAAGGCTCATGCACCATGCGTGTCGCCTTGCCACGCCAAGTGTGGCAAGTCCACGACAGCGCTCCCGTCGTGTGACGAAGAGCGAGCAGTGAGCCGATCGAGTAGACAACATGCCCTGAGAGTCGCTCTAAATGCGCTTCGACCTGGCGTTTTCCCGTCACTTGCATGTCGCCATCCTCGGTGATGATGCGTATGGTGCGGTGTCCGGGCGCCACGACTGCCACCGGACGTGGCTTCGTTGGCACCAGGGGCTCGATCTTCATGCCATCGAGGTCCGGCGCCGATAGCCACTTGTCTGCACCTCGATCTCTGCCCCCCGGCGTCTCCACGCTCGCTCGAGGCGTTTCCGTTCCGTCTCGTTCGTCGACATGGACTCTGGAGATCGGAGGAGCCGGCCAACCTCGGAGACGGCTTGGGCGTCCGGGAGGACGACGACTCGGGGATATCCGTGCTTCGGAGTGACCACCATCACCGCTCCCCCTCCGGAAAGGAATCGGAACTCGACAGACTTCCACCGGGAGGGCGGTATGTCGATCTGCGAAAGAACCGCTGCCACGTCGGTTCCCATCTGTTCTTCGGAACGTGGAATCCATGCCGGAGGTCCCCCCCTCGAGGGCGGCCGCCGGCGCCAACGTTGGAGCTCTGCGTAGGTCTTCTCGTCGCCCATCCCGACCGCCTCACGATCCGTAGCGTCCTTTGGGGCAGCGCCCTTCGGCTTCGGTGCGTGCCCGCGGCCCCCACGCAGGTCCCCTCCCCGCTCCCACCACTCTCGCGTCTGCGCCGGGGTCATGCGTCGGCCGTTCAGCTTTCCGGAGCGTCCGGCGCCCTCGAGGCGCTTGCGGTAGGCGGCGCTGCGCGACTCCCAGCCGGTTCGGACGTGGGATCGAAGCGAGCGAGCGCTCTCGGTCAGTTCGTCGACGAGCTCGTCGGCTATGTCGTCAGGAATAGGAGGGTCAGCCATCGTCACTCTCTTGGAGCCGTTCTCTCAGCACTCGGTCGATGAGCAACGGCCCGGCCATGTTTCGCTTCGTGACTTGGTGAACGGTGCAGGTCGGCTCGGCCTCGCGCACCAGCGCGATAGCCCGCTCCAGGGTCTCAGTCACCACGTAGAGGGTGACGTTGTGGGTATAGGTCTGTCGATCCTTGGGCGGCACGGACGTGGAGACCTGCCATAGATGTGCGGTGGTCCTCATTCGCTCGTCCTTTCCTCGGGTTCCTCGAACGCCTCGGGGTCGTCCTCCCGTGCGTGCGCCTCGCACAGCCCCCAGTGCGTTGCCTCCTCCGCGCACCCGAGCGCCCTACAGACGGGCCCTACTCGGACTCGCCGCCTCGATACCAGTTCCCACACCTCCTCGATCAGCTCCACAGGATCGTCCCATTCGTCAAGCCCGTCGAGGGACGTGATGAACTCGTGCTCCAGAATCAGCTCGCTCGGGTCGGCTGCCCGCCACGTCGTCATGGTGCGGTTGGTCATGTCACCCTCTCCCTTGTCGCAGCCGTCGCAGTAGTAACGAATCACCCCCAGCACCTTTCGCTTGATGCCCACGCTCCGATCCCCTGGACCTGCCACAACCGGAATGCGTCCTCGACCTGGACCAGCGGATTGTCACTCGTCTCCCCCTCCACCTGGAACAACCCGAAGCTCGATCCGTTGACGGCATTCGGGTTGTCGGTTGACTCACAGAAGGCCACCCGGATCATGAGCGGTCCGTCCCACGGGAGCGCAAGAGTCGCTTGCTGCCATGTCTCACTCGCCACGTCTGGCCTCGGCGGCTGAGGGGGAGGCGCCGGCGCTGGAACGCCTGGCACCAATCGCAAGTGAGCCAGTGGCGGAGGTGTGGGAAGTGCTGCCCGCAAGAGCTCGAACGGGTACACGCCGGTGCGGTCCTCTCCACCCACGGCTCTTGGTCGGATCGCTTCGAACGGTGATCGTGACAGGCATAGTGCTCCAATCAGAACCGCGAGTGCTGCGGCGAGAGCGAACCTGGTCCGCATGACGCCTCCCTTCGTCGGGCGCTAGAGCGCCTCCCTCTGCTCGGTGTGCGGACCCGAAGAGCGAGCCCGTCTACGTCAGGCCGTCTCCTCGTGCTCATCGGCGTTCTTGCGGCAGAGGCCGTAGACGCCGGCTGCCGACATCTGCACGATGGCGGCGACCTGTCGATAGGTCGCCCCTCGCTTTATCGCTCGCTGTATGGCAACGTTGCGAGCCTCTCGGGCATTCAAGGCTGCTTCCGCAGCCCGGAGGTGCGTCGCCTGCGCACGCTCCAGGGCTGCGATCGCAGCGGCCAACGGGTTTCGTGGCATCAGAACCGATCTTCTCCCGTTCCGACAGGGGCCTTCGCTGCCACGATGTCCATCGGTCGGCGTCCGTTCTTCGTCTCCTCGTCGGCCAAGACGATCTTCAGCCACTGGGGAAGCCAGCCACGAGCGTCGGCGATGGCAAGCTTCATGCACACGCTCGCTGCCCCACACGTGAGCACGCGGACCTCTCCATCGGCGTCCGCCACCCGGAACACCCCGAAGAAAGGCAATCCTTCGCCCTGGACCTGGCTCGGGCGCCACTCAGCCGAAAGGAACTGCAGAGGCACCCCGATCATGTCCTTTGCGTGCAGGGTCTCCTCGACCCCGAAGAGCTCCTCGGCGCTCGCCGCCCCGATCTGACGGGCGACGATCCGAGCCGCTACCTCCTCGGGGTCATCTTCGAAGAGGATCTGCGCTTCGTCGGGGTTGAGGAACCACTTGACCACGTCGTTCGACTGGGCGGAACCGCTCACGGTCACCATCTCACCGGTCATCATCTGCTCGCTTTCTCCGACATCGCCCTGACATCGGGACCGACCAGCGTCGCACGTTGGTCGGTCTCGACCTCAGTCGATATGACAAGGCGCCCTCCGTAGATGGCACCGAACACCTCGAACCGCTCGCCCCACGCCCCACACGCGTCCCGGATCGGGCACCCTTCACAGATCGGGGCGACCCGGTCCACGAAGTCGACGAGCCACGAGAGATGGCGCATGGACTGCCAGCCCGGCCGGAGCTGCACCGGAGAGACGAACCACGCAGCCGGGTAGCCCCGGCAGGCTGCTTGCCTCCAATCGGGAGGAGGGGGGATCATGCCTCGAGGGGGGAACCGTCTGGCAGGTAGAAGAAGTCGGTCTTCCCGAGCAGGCGCCGAATCTCGATGGCCTGGAGGGGGCTGACTACGATCGCCGCCGGACCGAGCATGATGAAGACGTGATCGCCGGGCTTGTCGCGGTCCTTCTTTCCGATGACCACCTCGGGGACAACGTCCCGGTCTACGAAGATCGTGCCGTACATCCTGGCCATGGTCGCTCCTTTGTTCTGTTAGGTGAACAATACACTGAGGCCCGTCGAGGTGTCAACCCCGCCTAACAGCCAGGACGCAAGATCAGTTCGGGAGGACCCTCAGGTAGAGCGGTGACTGACCAGCGGTGAGGAGAGAGATGTCGGTCTCGTCTGGCTGGACCAAGATGGTCCCGGCTGTCGAACCGGCCACCGTGGCAGCGACTGACAGTTGGATCCCGACGAATGGCGTGAGCCCGTCGACCACAAAGGTCATCGAGTACT
The DNA here is from genome assembly GCA_021809805.1 of Actinomycetes bacterium. Lineage (GTDB taxonomy): Bacteria > Actinomycetota > Acidimicrobiia > Acidimicrobiales > Bog-793 > JAKABX01. The sequence continues at coordinate 12,933 of JAJZKA010000068.1, read as the reverse complement.
GCCCTGCGGCACCGGCGACGAAGGGAGCTGCGCTCGGAGTGGCGCCGTTGTTCACCAAGATCGAGAGCCCCACACCAGCCGAGAGGGCAGCCTCGATCTCGACCAAGATCGACGAACTGGTGGGTGTGAGCTGCGTCTCCGTGAACGTCAGGGGGCTCCACGTGCCGTCCGTCCCGGTAGTCACTTCGGCAAGGGTGCTCGTAGTCGGCGGTGGGACGCCGAGGGAGGAGAGCCCGGTGTCCTCGACGGCCAGGACGCTGCGGATGGCGACAAGCTCGTAGCCGCTCGTTCCGTCGCGATAGACGTAGTACGACCAGAGCGGCCCCGGTTCGTAGGGCTGTACGGTCGAGGTTTGGGTGAGCTGGATCTGGGAGAAAGTCACTAGCGAACCGGAGGGAGCGACCATGATGGCCACGTCAGCAAAAACGATTACCTGGTCAACCCCGGCAGGAATAGTGATTTGGGCCGAGACCTCTCCGGCCACTCCAACGGTTTGGTCCACTTCCCCATACTGGGTTGTCCCTGTGGGGTCGTAGATCATCAACCGAGCTAGACCACTCGTAACAGCGGACGCATCTATATTGCCGGCAAGCGTGTAAGTAGATCCAGGGATGACGGCGATGACTTGTGTCGCGGCATGCTGGTACATTGCAGCACCCGTGCCATAGAACGCCCATTCAGCGGAGTCAGCGCCTCCATTGAGAACGTTCATATCGCCGGGTGCAGTCCCTATGGTGGCGGTCACCGTCCACGTCGGCCCCACCGCCGCAATCGCATTGGTCAGGTTGGAGTCATAGACCAGGTTCCCCGGCGAACCAGCGGGTAACGGCACGGCGTCCCAGGTGACCAGGTTGTAGTCGGTGGTCGACAGGGTGGCATTACCGGTGGTGGTCGAGCCCGCCGGCGAAGGTGCGGTCTGTCCGCCAAAGTTGCCGACCGCCGTGATCTCGTACGACCAGGTAGTCGTCCCCGTCGCCCCGACGGGTGTGACCGTGGGGGCGGTGGAAGTCGAGATCAGTAAGGAGTAGAAGACGGCCTCGGCGAGCGGTTTGCCGCCCGAGGATGCCTGCGGGACGAGCACTCCCATCTCAGCCGGCCCCGATGATCGCCGACTTCGACTTCCACAGGCGCAGTTGCAGCCCTACGAAGAGAGTCGTGTTATCCGTGATTGACCCGAAAGCCACCAACGTCTCGCCGGAAGCGAGCTGCGGGGCGCTGTTCGACCCATCGGTGATGACGACCGGAGCAACTGTCCCCGAGACCGGCAGGAAGAACTCGACCGTCGAGAGGGTGGGACCGTTCCGGGAGAAGTAGAGCTCGCCGCCCTGGAGGGGGGAGGCAGGAGAGTACCCGACAGCGGTCACACGGACCCGATGGATGAACGCTTCGAACCCGACGGGGACTTGGTAGACGAGGGCGCCCGGTCCGGAACTTCCTCCTCCGATGTTTCCTGATGCGTCGGACGTGAGCTCGGTGGTCGCCTTGATGATCGTGGGAGCCGGGGGGTCGAGATCCCGGAGGAACTTCCGGAGGCTCTGGAGCTCTTCGGCAAGCTCGCTTTGGGTTAGGAGCTCGATCGTGACGCCAGCTCGGAGTTCGGTTTCTGCCACCATTCCTCCTGGAACGAGATGTCGTGACTATGCTAGTCCTATGGCCACGCTGTCTGCGAAGGCACGCAACAAGCTCAGCGACCGAGACTTCGCCATCCCCGAGCGACGTGCCTATCCCATCCAGGACATCGCCCATGCTCGGGATGCGCTGGCCCGAGTCTCCGCCTATGGGACCCCCGAAGAGAAGAAGCGTGTTCACGAGGCGGTCCGGCGTCGGTACCCGGCGCTGTGGAAGCGGCACGAGGAGTACCGGGGGAACCGCGTGATCTTGCGCAAGTTCAAGGATCCCGAGGGCAAGGAGTACCGGCAGGCGGTCGTGCGACATCGTGGACGAGTGACCGAACGAGTGAAGGAGAAGTAGAGATGGCCGGCATCGACGATCTGTCTGTGGAACAGCTTGAGGAGCTGCTCAAGCGGAAGAAGACGGGCAAGCGTGTCCGGGTCCGGGAGTACGAGGTCGACGAGAGCGACTTCCGGAGCTGGTTCGGCATCGGCGAGAAGAGCGCCGAGGCAGATGACGACTCCGAGGAAGAGGAGCCGAAGAAGCGCCGGGGATGGTTCGAGTGAAGATGCTCGAGTTCATGGAAGCTCTCGGCCAGGTCGGCTTCGAGGCGGGCTGGGGGCTCGAATCGGCCACCGAGACCGAGATGATCTTCGACGACTCCGGGCGATTCCGTAGCGTGAAGGCCATCCGGACCACCGAGGATCATCAGATCGTCGTCGTACTCGGGGACGCCGATGGCTGAGGTCGTCTTCGGGGACGAGGGGTGGGACGTGCTCGAGCCCCCCCCTCCCCCCCCGAAGTTCAAGTCTCCTTCGGGCAGCGAGACCCCCGAGAAGGTCTGTGATGTCTGCGGCCGGGAGTTCAAGTCCATCGGCGGCATGAAGCGTCACCGCTCCCAGGTCCACGGCATCGGGACCGACGACGGTGCAAAGCCGCACCCCGTCACCAGCGGGTCCAAAGAAGTGCTGCGGCAGCAGGCCGACGCCTTTTCCATGTTCTTCTACGGGCTTCTCGGTGGGCTCCTCGCTCAAGTCGATCCCGTCTGCGGGGCTGGTCTCCAAGCGTGCCAGCAGGGCGCCGCCGAGGCGTGGTACCAGGCTGCTCTTGTCAATCCCACCGTGGCGAAGATCATCCGGTCTACGGAGTCCGTGGGTGTGTGGGGGATGCTCTTCGGGGCTCACCTTCCCCTCATCGAAGCGGTCCGGCAACATCATCTGACGCCGCATCCTCGGCCGGAAGAGGTCGAGATCCCCGATGACGCAGTCTTCGCCCAGAGCTATGAGAACGCCCCCGACGCCGCAACAGCAGGCTGAGCGAGTCGACTGGAACGATCTGCTGCCGGAGTTCCTCGACGCTTTCGAGGAAGGCCAGCACATCGCCATCATCGGTCCCACCGGTGAGGGAAAGACGACCTTCTCCGTCTCCATCCTCGACGAGTTCCATCGGCTGGGAGCTTCCGAGCTCTTCCTCGCCAACAAGAACCGGGACCCTCTCCTCACGAAGCTCGTGCAGAGTGGATGGAGCCGGATCACCTCGTGGCCTCCGGACTATGCCCAACGCCAGGGGCGCCGGGTCATCCTGTGGCCGTCCTACGGCCGGGCGTCCAGAGCGAAATCCAATCGTCCGATCTTCGAGTACGCACTCGACATGGCTCTTCTCGAAGGGCATTGGGTCGTGTACTTCGACGAGATGCGCTACTTCATCGAGCAGATGGGGATGCGTAGCCTGGTGGACGAGTACTGGAACGGCGCCCGAAGCTCGGGCCTGACCGTCATCGCCGCATCACAGGGAACCACCTGGATCAACAAGACGATGATCCGTCAGGAAAGCTGGCTCGTCCTTTTCAGGCCTCGCTCCCTCGAAGAGATGAAGGAGTACGCAGACGCCATCGGCGACCGGGACGCGGTGGAGGACCTCCGGGCCCTCAAGCGTCACGAGTTCTTGCTCGTCCACACTCCGAACGGCCGACGATTCATCTCGAAGCTTCCCGTTCGGAGGGAAACAGCGAGACCGGAAGTTCGGCGCTAAGAGCTGCAACGATCGCATCGGCGACCCATTTCGAGATCGTCGTATCGTCGATGGCGGCCTGGACCTTGACCTGCCGAAGTAGCTTGCGCTCCTCGGGGGTGGTCGAGTAGATGCGCATGGCAGAAGTCTACTGACAGAACTGCCATCTCTGCCATTCTCTGTCCATCCTCGTTCCCTCCACAGTCACCATGTCCCCGAGGAGGCTGTCGGAATGCACATTCACCTGAGTTTCATCCATACGGTGACGCTTTTCATCGCAGTCCTGGTGTGGGGAACGCTCTGGCGGCTTGTTGCGGCGCACCTGGTCGGGAAGTCTCCAGCCGGCACGCTGCAGAACAAGGTCGGCCGTGCGATGGCGTTCCAGTACTGAGCGAGAGGGTTACATATGCCTGCGTCCACTACCGCATCCCCCGGAGGTAGCTCGTCGGGGGGAGGGGCTTCGGCCTTGGTGCCGTTCCTGGCTGCCACCTACGACTACTCGGAACCGATGTTCCAGGACGTCGTCACGCCTGGCACTTCCGGCACCGAGTTCACTCACAACATCACGCCGGGCGGCTTCCTCCGTGGAATCACCCTGTCGGTGACGACCACGACGGCCGGGTCCGGTCTCGTTGCACTGCCGGACGCTCCCTGGTGCCTCTTCTCGTCGCTCTCCATCGAGTCGATCGACGGCACCCCGCTCCTCTACCCACTGCCCGGCTACACGCAGTACCTCATCAGCCGTTTCTGTCGGCCGTGGGATGGCGACCCGGCTCAGGACCCCGCTTTCTCGAACTCCGCTACCTCGGTCTCCTTCCGCCTGCGTCTCTGGCTCGAGTCGCGCATGACGATCGGCGTCGTCCCGAACACCGATGCCCGAGCCCAGTACCGGCTTCGCTACACGGTGAGCCCCTCGGCGAACATCTGGTCTGCCACGACCACGATCCCGACCCTTCAGATCGCCGGCTACCTCGAGACCTACGCCCAGCCCGACGCCGCGAACGCACTCGGGCAGCCGAACGCCCAGGTCCCCGACGGCCTGGCTTTCCAGCGGTTCACCAGCCACGAGATCTTTCCGACCACGGGCGGAAGCCAGACCTTCATGTCGAACAGAGTCGGTAATCAGGTCCGTTCCCTCATCCTCGTCCAGCGGTCCTCGGGCTCTGCCGGCGGCGGCGGCCAGGGTGTCCGCACCGACCTGACGGCCGACCCGATCCGCTGGCGCAAAGACAACTCGCAGATCTTGGTCGAATGGCGAGATCGGGCCGACTACGAGGTGTACCGGTTCTTCGGCCCAGGTGGCGAGATCAGCTCCACTCAGGGTGCTCGGCCGACCGGGGTGTACGTCTTCCCCCGGTGGCACAACCCCGGTCGCCGAGAGGGTCAGCCGTGGCTCGACACCACCCAGGCCACCTACCTGCAGTACGAGCTCAACGGGACGGCTTCGGGCGGCTCGCTCGAGGTCATCACCGAAGACCTGGCGCCCACTACGCCCACCCCGCCCGCCTACCTGATCGGCCTGTGAGATGGCCGGCCTGAAGCTCGGAGCGGTGCTCGGCGGCGATGTCGGAGGAACGGGCGGTTCACCCACCTCGAATGCCATGTACGGCCATCTCGGCGCCACGAAGGCGTCTCCGGAGGCAATCTCCGGTGAGCTCATCGGCCTCGTCATCGTCGAACTGCTCTTGCTCGGCTTCGTTCGATTCAAGTTCGCCAAGCACTTCGGCGGCTAGTTCACAACACTGGAGGGTTCATACATGCACTGGGGACAGATCATCATCGCCTACCTGGTGGGCAGCTTCTTTGGCATCATGCAGCTGCTCAACCTCTTCAAGGGGTTCACGGGAGGCGTCACCAAGGCTGGCGGCTGATGAACAACGTCGCTGACATCGCCTCGATCATCGTGGTGCTCGCCATCGTGGCTGTGCTCGTCGCCCCGAGCTCGCAGGGTCCGAGCTTCGTCAACTCGATCGGCACCTCGTTCTCGAGCGCCATCAAGGCTGCCAACTCGCCATTTGGGGGCTGACGTGGCGGGGACGATCGCCGTTCCGTCCCGCTCCGATGCCGTCCCGTCCCGACCGGTCACGGGCCGCAGGGGCCTCGGAGCGGGCGGAGCGGTGCAGACCAACTACGGCGCCGGCTCGGTGGTCGGCACCCCTCGCTACCAGCCGTTCATGGCTGACGAGGAGGCTTCCCGTCCGGGTGGCTCGCTCACCTACGCACGGCCCACCTACGACAATACCTACGCGGCCGAGCACAACTCCGAGGTCGTCGACTTCAACCCGTACACCTCGACGGTGTACGAGTCCTCTACCCCGGCCTACCCGGTTCCCACCTCGGTCAAGCGGATCGACGTCGGCACCGAGCGCAGGGAGTTCGGGTCCTGGTCGCAGAGCTACCCTCACGGAGCCCCGGTCAACACAGGCCTCAACCAACGTCTCGTCGCTTATGGGCCCCTCTACGCCCGTCCGACGATCCAGGTGTCAGCAAACCCTCGGCTCCCGTTCCAGCCGTCCGCCCACCTACGGTCGCTCGGGAACCGGGTCCAGATGACCGGGCCGTACTATCCCCTCCTGACCCAAAAGGGCCCCTCTACCTCCTATGGGTCGATGACAACCGTCCTTTCTTCCCCCTACCAAGGGGGAAGCGTGTTCGGAAGCTGAGAACGTGGCCACCACACCGAAGAAGCCGTCCGGGTCGTTCCTCACCCGAGAGTCAATCCACGGCATCCCGAACTGGGTCCTCATCGCCGGGGGCGGTCTCGTGATCTACCTCTACCTCCGGTCTAAGGGATCCTCCTCGTCCTCGACGACGGCCACTCCCTCCGTGGTCCCGACCTCGGGCGCCCCGGCTTCGGGCTCCGGGGTTCCCATCTACGTCCTTCAGCAGAACCCAGGGCAGAGCCCGCAGCCTCAAGGGACCGCCACGGGAACCTGGGGCGGCGCCGGGGCCCCCTCGACCAGCGGAGCCGGGGCTGCCTCGACAGGGCGGGCCTCCTCGACCACGCGCACGCCGCCTTCCTCGACAGGGTGGGCCTCCTCGACCACGCGCACGCCGCCTTCCTCGACAGGGTGGGCCTCCTCGACCACCAGCACCCCGCCTGCCTCGACAGGGGGGGCCTCCTCGACCACCAGCACCCCGCCTGCCTCGACAGGGGGGACCCCCTCGAGCGGGGGAGGAGTTCCCGGTGCCAGCACGCCTGCGCAGATCGGTTATGGGCAGGAGAACATCGGAGGAACCGAGTACACGTTGCTCGGCTACAAAGTTGGGGGTGGTGCTGCTCCTTACCCCGGCTACAACGTGGGCGGTGGAGCTCCGGTGTTCTATCTTGCTCCGGGATCCACAACGCCGACCCAAGGGTTAGGCCAGGCGGTTACCTCCGCTAAGGTTCTCACACCCTCCGTCTACGACTCGTGGGTCTCCAAGACGCCAGTTCAGAACGCCTGATGAACTTCTCCGACCTCACCTCATCCAGTTCGATCAACGCCAAGGGGTCTGCAATCGGGTTCTCGATCACGCTCGCCGGCCTGGCCTTCGAGGTGTTCTCTGCCCACTGCTCATCTCCGTGGACCTCCGAGACTTTCGGTGGAGATCCGGAGAAGGCTCGCTCTACCATGAAGTACGTCTGGCGGTCGATCGTCGTCACTGAGGTTCTCGGAGTCGGAGGTGTGCTCCTCGCTCACAACGTGGCTCCCCTCATCGCTACAACCCTCGTCTCTCTCTATATGTTCTGGACCTACACACGGGCTATGAAGACCGCCGTCTCCAACGGCCCGCAGCAATGGCAAGCGCCACAGACTGCAGGTGTAGGATCGGGCTATGGATGGTGAGACGAAAGTCCCGACCTGGCTGAACTGGATCGTCGGCACCACTATCGCTGCCGGCATCGCCTTTCTGCTCTGGACCGCTGTTGCCTGGTGGATCAAGCGTCATGCCCTCCTCGAGTCCAAGGACGCTCCCTCCCCGAAGAAAGCTCGGGACGATGAAGCGCAGTGACGACGACGACCGGGCCCTCATGGTGGCGTTCCTGGTGGCTGTCTTTCGCCAGGCGACCTGGCGTCAGCGTGCTTCCATCCTCCTCCGGCTAGCTCAGCGGAGGCGGTGACATGCTGCTCCTCTCCCTCGGCTGCCTTTGCCTCGGGTTCACCCTGGTCTATGCCGGATGGCGTCCCGGCCCGAACGACATCTACGCCCACGAGCCCTGGATGCTGTGGGTCGAAGCCTTCCGTGCCCTGAACGAAGAGGCAATGTCGACGAATGGAGGAGCGGTCCTTGCCTGATCCCTCCTCCTCGACGCCGAAGGCGCCCTCGAGCGGCTCTGCTGGATCTCCCGCGGGGTTTCCCCGATCGACGCCGAAGGCTCCCTCCCATCGGTCTCTGCTCACGGTCTCGAAAGAGCAGACGAAGATCGCCCTGCAGCTCCTCCTCGCCGAGGGGCTCTACATGGTCAGAGAGTTCTCGATCGGCTATGGGCCCTCTCCGCGCCAGATCCTCGGGATCGGCCTCGTCTTCGGTGCCATCTCGGTCACCACGCTCTTCGGGGAGGAGTGGGCTCACCTCGGATCCTTGTTCGGGTGGCTCGTCATCCTGGCGCTCGCATTCCAGACGGTGAAGACCACCCCGCTCCTCGCGTATGGGATCGGGAACGCTGCCGCCAGCCGGCGCCCGCTCTTTCCGGAGGCAAAGTCGTGAGCATCTCCACGACAGCCGGCGCCGCTTCTTCGAGCAGCTCCTCGGCCTCGGTTCCCTCGCAGATCAACTCGCCTCTCGACTGGGCCATCGTGCTGCTCAAGTACATGAACCTCCCCGTCACCACCTCGAACGTGTCTTTTCTCGTCGGGTGGGCTGTCGCTGAGGGCGGAGCGTGGCACAACACGGCAACCGGGAACCCCCTCAACACCACGCTGCGCACGGCTGGATCGAAGACGATCATCAACAACTCGGCCGGCGTCCAGGCCTATCCGTCCTGGGCAGCTGGCATCCAGGCCACTGCGCAGACCCTCCAGGGATATCCCGAGATCATGGCCGGCCTGCGGGCCGGGGACGCCGCATCGGCAGACCTGGCCGGTGGCATGGGCTCCGACCTGAAGCGGTGGTCGGGGGACGCTTATCAGGTCGTTCCGCCCTCGTCCGTCTCGTCCATTCAGGTAGCGAACCTCGATCTCTCCTGGGGACAGATCGGCTCCTCGATCCTAAAGGACCTCGGGTGGGCCTTCGACTTCGGGGCAAGCGGTGCAGCAGTAGGTTCCCAAGCGGTGGGAGGGGTCAGCGGCGCCGAGCACGGCATCAATGCAATCGGCCACTTCTTCAACTCGCTCGGGGAGGGGGTCACGTGGATACGGCTGCTCGAGATCGTGGGTGGGTTCCTCGTCATGGGCCTCGGTCTTTATCTGTATGTCAAGATCGCCTTCCCCGGCGTCGTCAGTGGAGCAAAAGAGGCTGCCCGATCGGGCGCCGGTATTGCCAAGGTGGCAGCACTATGAGTGACGTGTTGATCGGAGCGGCCGAGATCGTCGCCGCCGAGGAACGCCGAGCGAGTCGCGACATCGCCACACAGGTCCACTGGCGCTTGGCTCGGGACTCCTCGCGCACCCCGACCATCCGGCCTGCCCTCTCCCGAGCTCGGGCGTGGTGGGAGATGCTGCCGGAGGGGGAGAAGGAGCAGATCGTCCTCCTTGCCATTGCAGTCGGTGCGGATCTCGTCACCGCCCTGGTTCGCCGCCTCTTCAACGACAACAACTAGAAGGAACGCCATCATGGAAACTGGAATCCCCGCCGTCCCCGACCCCTCGAGCACCAAGAGCCACCCTTCCACTCTTCCCTCGTGGGCCGTCGCTTTGGGATCGGCCCTCGCTGCCGGCCTCACGACGGCCGGCTACGGCCACCTGTCTACGCCGGTCGTCTCGGTCATCGACGCCTCTGCTGCCCTGCTCGTCGCCCTTCACGTTCACGTCGCCCTTCCTCGGGCAGCCCGAGCGGCTGTCCCCCGAGTCGCTGCTGCGCTCCGAGCCCTCGTGGACTGATGCCCGTCCAGGCTCAGCCCCTCGTCCTCACTCCGGGGGCCACGCAGACCCTCACGCCCCCGATCACGCCTGGGGCCATGAACTCGTGGTCGGTGGAGCTCGACAACTTGTCCCCGTGGACCCTCACGGTCCACGTGAACGGGCAGTCATACCCGCTCGGGCCGAGCGTCATGCGTCTCATCAGTGCTCCCTCGGGGCCCGCACAGGTCACCGTCGACGTGCCTCCGGGGGGGACCGGGACCTACGAGCTCTACTCGACCTGGGCCCAGTCGCCGGACTCGATCCAGGGGGTCTTTCCGTCTTCGGTGGGTCTTACCTCGGTGAGCACCGGGACGGTGGACGCCAACCTCTCGGGGCCCGTGGTGATCGAAGGACTCGAGGGAGGGGTGAACGTAGGGGTGGCGTCCTATGCAACCGAGCTGGGCGTGCAGAACTGGTCACCGAGTTTTCCAACGATAGAATGGACCAACGTTCCTCCGCAGACGAAAACGCTGCTCGTGACGGGAACCGGATCGCCGTTCACCTTCACCCTGACCGGCCAGACGAGCGGCATCTCGTTCGTCTCGGACATCGGCTACAACGTCGTCTCCCCGGCCCTCACCTTCCTCGCCGTCCCCGTCGTCCCCGGCCTCGATTCGGCGTTCACGACAACCGTGACCAACTTCCCGTATCAGTCCAACGGCGGAAACATGAACCTGATCAGCGTTCCCGACGTGATGAGTACGGTGCTTCCTCCGCCCTCGGTACTTGTCCTTGAGAGCTCTGGAGGATCGACGGTCTACGGTCCCTCCTCTCAAGGCCCCATCATCGCCCTCTCGACCACAGTTTCTTACATCGCCAACAACACCAGCGTAGCTGGCGAGGGGTGGATCGCGTGGGGAACGTCCCTCGAGAGCACCACCCTCGGCTACTTCACCAACCCTCCAGACGTCTCAGGGGAGTCAGGGGAGACCATCTCCTTCGACCATCACAACTGGGTGGGTGCCTTCACTCCGTTGGGAGCGGGGGGGGCAAACCCCTCGAGCTTCATTCTCAACTCCGGCAAATCTCCGCTGGCCTATGCCACCTTCGTCTACGTCGACCTCTCATGATCTCCCTCGCTGCCCTTTCCGTCGACTCGATCTCGGCAGCAGTCGGGGCTGCCGTCGCCACTGCTGCGTTCACGGTCACCGGGATCGTCCGCCCGATCAGCAAGCGAGCCAGAGCGACCCTCGAACGGAGCCTGCTGAACGACGCCGAGCTTCGACAGCTCCACGATGACGTGAGGAGACTCGTCGACACTATGGAACGATTCGGGAACCTCCTCCAACGGCACGAGGTGCGCATCTCACAACTAGACACGGCACTCGAGCGCCGAACGAAACGACGAGGAGTAGAGTAGGGCTATGAGTGAGCTCGGTGTAGACTATTCATTCGCTCGGCCACCGCTCGACGTGCTGGTGCGAGACGGCTACCGGTTCGTCTGTCGGTACCTGGCAACTGAGAACCCCGAGACGGCAGGCAAGATCCTCTCCGCCGCCGAGGTCGAGGCAATCCACGCTGCCGGCCTCTCGCTCGTCCTGGTCTTCGAGGACGGGGCCGAGGACGCCCTCGGTGGGGGAGTGACAGGAACCGCGCACGGCGAGGTAGCAAAGGCCGAGGCCGACGCCCTCGGGGTGCCGGCCGACGTTCCGATCTACGCTGCAGTCGACTTCGACGTTCAGAGCTCGCAGTTCGAAGTCGTCGACGAGTACGTGTCCTCCTTCGCTACGGCCACCGGACGCCCGGCAGCGGTCTACGGGCCAGTCGCCTACCTCGAGCACACAGACGTTGCCTACCGGTGGCAGGCGGCAGGGTGGAACCCGACCGGGACCGACGTTCCAGGCATCTCGATCGTCCAACGGCAGGCCTCGTCGGCTCCTCCGGGAACCGATGTCGACGTTGCTGTAGCCGAGAACTACGGGGCATGGAACACAGCGCCGGCGACTTCCCCTTCCCCAGCTCCGACGCCTCCTCCGGAGGAGCCCGCACCGGCCCCAGTGGCCCCCCCAACGCCTCAACCCTCGAACAACGGAGGAACAGTAACCGTGAACGTGCCCGTGCTGTCCCAGCAGAACCCAGGACCGAACGTGGTCTCGAGCACCGTCGTCTCGGTGCAGTGCCTGCTTCGCCAGGCGGTCTCCCCGTCCCTGGTCCTCGACGGCCGGTTCGGTCCGATCACGGCTGCTGCGGTCCACGACCTCGAGGTGCAGCGGGGGCTCGAGGTTGACGAGGGGATCGTGGGTCCGCAAGTGTGGAGCTGCCTGCTGGGGTTGCCGATCCCCTAGCCCCTCCAACCACAACTGATCTTGCGTCCTGGCTGTTAGGCGGGGTTGACACCTCGACGGGCCTCAGTGTATTGTTCACCTAACAGAACAAAGGAGAGCAGTCATGACCGGAACTGCGCAGACCCCCCTCGAGCCATCCTGGCCGGGGCTCACCTGTGAGATCGAGCAGGACGGCGATACCCGAGTCGTCCGATGGCGGGATGCCGATGGATACCTCCAGGATCTCCCAGACGGGACGGCGACCGCGAGGTGGTTCTACGCGGACGGGAGGGTCAAGTGGGAGGAGCACTGGCAGGCGGGCAAGCGTCAGGACCCCCCCGACGGGTCACCGGCCGTGAGGCGGCTCCGCCCCGACGGCTCGGCCAAGTGGGAGGCACACTACCAGGCTGGCAAGCTCCAAGACCCACCCGACGGGTCGCCAGCGGTGCGGACCTTCCGCCCCGACGGGACGGTAGAGGAGGAAGGCCACTACCAGGCCGACCGCCTGCAGGACCCCCCCGACGGGTCACCGGCCGTGAGGTGGTACTACCCAAACGGGACGGTCGAGAGGGAGGAGCACTGGCAGGCGGGCAAGCGTCAGGACCTCCCGGACGGGACGCCTGCCGTGAGGTGGTACTACCCAAACGGGACGGTCGAGAGGGAGGCCCACTGGCAGGCCGACCGCCTGCAGGACCCCCCCGACGGGTCACCGGCCGTGAGGCGGCTCTACCCGGACGGCACAGTCCAGGCGGAGGCCCACCACCCAGCCCCCTAACCCCCCCGCCACCCCAGGGCCTCGAGGCCCCAGAACGCAGCCCCCTCGGCCTCCGGGTCGGGGGGGTTGTTGTGTTCCGGCGTGTTCAGGAGGGTTGACGGGATATACAGGGAAAATGCGATTTTCGGGACACCTTGGTGTTTAGGGGAGGCGGAAATTGGGGTGAAAAAGGCCTGGTAGGGGGGGTTGGGGGGGGACTTTTTGTGGGCCGGCGGCGGCGGCGGGCGAG
>JAJZKA010000067.1 GCA_021809805.1 Actinomycetes bacterium | reverse complement strand
CAAGGTTTGGGTCGACATCTACCAGAGCGAGGAGCGCGAACGTCAGGCACGCCGGATCGCCTGGGACGGGCGATGGATGACTCTGATCGCGCGCAAGGGCCTGCCGCCCCCAAGTTTCGTGTCCGAACAGGACAACGAAGACGAGCCCCGATTGCCCTTCGTCGTCTCTCGCTTTTTGATCCCAGGTGGCGGCCGGATCGATGACTACCGTCAGCTCCGCGACCGTCTCGCGCCGCTGCTCGGCACCGATGCGGTGGCGATGACGCCGCAGCTGATACGGGATGCAGCCGGCAACACCGTCCCTTCTCAGCAGATGTTCGCCGTGAAATACACGACTGAGCCGCTGCCCGACAACGCGCACTTCGATACCGACCTGCATCCCCAGGCGCTGGCGTTCGTGATCGCCGCAGCGTTCGAGCGCATCTGGGCGGCCCTCAAAATCCCCCCGCCGGGCTACTACACGATGAAGGTGCACTCGGCGCCGTCATCGCGTGGTGGGGTGCTGATCGAGACGATCTGGACTCTCCCCCCTTCGGTGAAGATCGGCGACATGATTGCAAAACGGGCGCATCTCACCGAGAAGCTCGGTGCCCAGTGGCTGCGCGTCGGGCGACGTACCTCTGTGGCGGTTCCTGGAGAGCAGATCATTTCGATTCTCTACGGCAACGACCAGCCTGAGAACATCGAGTTGATCCCCGAGGCACGGCTGCGTGAGCTCACCGAACAGGGCTCCTCGGACATGGCAGCGATCCGTAGGGCCCAGATGGAGGCCGCTGCCGTCCGGAATTTCATCGCTGGTCTCACCTGGGACCAGGCATTTCGCGCCTGTCAGATGACGAGCCCGACGACAGGGGATACCCCGAGGCTGTTGCGCACGAGCGAGCTCGAGAACGAAGTCACCCTGTGCCTGTTCGAGCACACCGAAGGGCTGTCGCTACGCGACATCAAGGCCGGACTCCCCAAGCTGCGCTCGACGTCTGGGTACGGTTACGTCGACATCCAAGAGGACGACAAGCCCACCCGGTTCTCCCTTCTCGTCGCCCCCAAGGACCCCCTCGATCGCGACTACCTGTTCGCGGACTACATGGACAAGTTCCTCGTCACCCCGCACAGGGGTCGCCCGGACACCTCCTGGGCGGTCGGGATCGCCGGCGACGGCTCGATCGTGAAGGACGTGTTCGGCAATGAAGAGGCCCACCTGCTCGTTGCGGGTGCGACCGGTAAGGGGAAGTCGAGCATCACCAACTCGATGATCCTCCAGCTCACCCACAACAACCACCCCGAGGACCTCGAGTTCTGGATGGTCGAGCCCAAGAACGAACTGCAGGCCTTCCAGGACCTTCCCCATGTGAAGCGCTTCGTCGAAGAAGAGCCCGACATCTCGATCTACGCCCAGACGGCTCGGCTGCTCGGCGCTGCCGACGCCGAGATGCGCGACCGCTATCGATTGCTTCGCGAGCACCCCTCCCGGCCGCAGAACATCACCCAGGCGCGCACACTGGGGCTCGCGTTCCCCACGCTCATCGTCATGCTCGAAGAGGTTGCGAGCTACTTCGCGAAGCCTCCGGGCCTGAACGACCAAGACATCGATGACTGGAAGGTCCTCCAATACCACGCCAACGAGATCGCCCGGCTGGGTCGAGCTGCCGGCGTGCACCTCGTCATGACCACGCAGTACCCGAAGAAGGAGAACATCCCGACGACAATCTCCAACCAGGCCCGTCGCCTTGGTCTCGGCGTGGAGAACACGACCGCCTCCCAGCTCGTTGTCGGGACGACGGGGCTGGAGAAGATCTCCACGCCGGGGCGGGCCTTGCTGCGCGGAGCGAACAGCAAGGGCAAGGTCCTCACCGAGGTCCGTGGGTTCTTCGTCCCCCTCGAGCTGCGCAACGAGCTCGTACAAGAGATCGCCGATCTTTACCAGAAGCCCCACCATGGCTCCGAGTCCGCCGAGGAGACCGAGGAGGAAGAGGGGCCACGGCCGCCCCGTTATCGTCCTGCGCCGGGCCCTTTCCCCGCGGGCATTTGGGGCGAGGACGGGGTCCCGATCTGGAGGGGTGAGCCCTGGGCAGATCGGGCCGACGACGTCCTTTGAGGCTCTCCTGACCCACCCGTGGGCGCCTGACCTGCTGAAAGGCGAGCAACGCCGCTTCCTGCCTAGCTTCTGGGCTGTCTGAAGTCCCCGGAGCGAGGGTGAGGACGACGGGGCGGTCGTCGTCGTCCACGTGCGCATGCGAAAGGCCGGCCGGCGGCGCTGTGGACGGTGCAGGGTGCGGGCGCCCGGCTACGACCAGGGTGAGGGGCGGCGACGGTGGCGCTGCCTCGACCTCGGGACGCTGCGCTGTGTTCTCGAGGCCGATGCGCCGAGGGTGAACTGCCCCACCTCGTTGCGAGATTTGCGTGGCTCGGAGTAGTGGTGGCCGCCGACGACGGCTGTCCGCTCCAGTGGACATGGGTTGAATGTCAGGTACAGGAGACATCGCACCGTTGTCACCCGCAGTGGACTTAGGGAACGAACAATGGTCATCACCACGACAACCCAGCTCGCAGCGGTCGTCAAGGCCAGGCGTCTCGAACTCGGCATCACCCAGGCCGACCTCGCTCGGGACTGCGGAGTTAGTCGCCAGTGGGTCATTGGCGTCGAATCCCGCGCGGTGAATCCAACCGCCGAGAAGCTGTTCCGCTGCTTCAGCGCTCTGGGACTTGCTATGTCACTTGAGCCGTTTGACGCCTCGCAGGCGCGTTCCAAGCTGCAGCAAGTCATCGCAGGGACGACCGGCTAATGGCCGCGCGGCGAGGCACCAAGGAGCTCCACCTCATGATGGGCGACCGCCTTCTCGGCGTGCTCGTCCAAACGGCGGACACGGGGCGCCTCGAGCTCAAATACGACGACGCGTATCTGTCGGACGAGTCGGCGACGCCGCTCAGCATCTCGATGCCCAAGGCACCGCTCACCTATCGCGACCGCGCGCTCCGTCCCTTCCTTCTCGGTCTCCTGCCGGACAACGACCAGATTCTCCAACGGTGGGGTGCACGGTTCGGGGTCTCGTGGCACAACCCATTCGCGCTCTTGGCGGAGGTCGGCGAGGATGTTGCCGGCGCGGTCCGCTTCATCCGGCCGGAGCGCCTGAAGGATGTGTCAGAGGACTCGGTCGCGTGGCTTGACGACAAGACAATGGAGCGTCTGTTGCGCCAGGTGCGCCTCGATCCCGGCGGCTGGGTCGAGAGCGAAGATGACCGCGGACGCTTCTCCCTTGCCGGAGCGCAGTCGAAGATCGCGCTGCTCCGAGAGGACGGACGATGGGGCCTGCCGAACGGGCAGCTCGGGACCACACACATTCTCAAGGTTGCCGATGGCCGGTTCGCCGACCAGGAGACCGTCGAGTTCGTCACAATGAGGGCAGCCCGACTCGTCGGGCTGCCGGTGGCGAGCGTCGAACTCACTCGGTTCGGTGAGGAAGTTGCCCTCGTCGTCGAGCGCTATGACCGCCTCCGAGATGAGTTCGGCAGGGTCGAGCGCATTCACCAAGAGGACCTGTGCCAGGCTCTCGGCGTACTTCCCGACGTCAAGTATGAGCGCGAAGGTGGACCTGGTGTCGAAGCCGTCGTGCGGCTCCTCCGTCAGAACCTCGGGAATCACGCCGACGCGGCTGTCGAGCGGTTCATCGACGCGCTCATCTTCAACTGGCTCGTGGCGGGCACCGACGCACACGCCAAGAACTACGCCCTCCTCCTGTATGGGCCACTTGCCGAACTGGCGCCGCTCTACGACCTGACGAGCAATCTGCCGTACCAGGAGCCGGTCTCCGAGCACGAACGAGACAGTCGCCTGGCTGCCGACAGGAGCGGCATGAAGATGGCGATGTCAATAGGTGGCGAGAACACCTTCAGGGGCGTGGGTCGTCCGGAGTGGCAAAGACTCTGCGCGCGGATCAGCGTCGACCTTGACCGGGTCATGGGGAGGATCGATGAGATGAGCTCCCAGCTTCCAGACGCCGTGGCCGCCGCTGCGGCCGAAGCGACGGTAGTGGCGGCGTCAGCCTCAATCACGAAGCTGGTCGACAGGGCCGCGACGCACGTCGCCGCCACGCGACGTGCCATCGGACTCGAGGCACACCCCCCGGCAGAGCGGACCTCAAGAACGCCGCGCGAAGACACCGCCGCCGACACCGCCGCCCGGGGGGACCCGGTCAAGGAGGTCACCTAGGAGCAGGATCTCGGGGACATGCGCAAAGAGCCGAACGGGCGGGGCTGTCGGCGAGGTAGGTGGCCGGCGCGTGCGCCGCGTCGTGCCACCGCCCCGGCGGCTGCGGACCGGACTCCCACAAGAAGGGGAAGCGGGCATCCCCATGGCGAAACCAGAGCGCCATCCTGCTCCGACTGCCTTCGCTCTCACAGGTTGGGCCCCGCAGCGGTGCGAGACCGGCTCTGGATACGCCACCGTGCATGGCGGTCGCCCGGCCGAGCGGTGCAATCGCCATTTGTCCGAGCCGCGAAATCGCGGGACCGCCACCCCGCGCGCCCGTTCGGCTCGCGCTGGGCGCGGATTCCCGTCCGCGCCACGGCAACAGCCCCGCTGCGAAAGGAGCGGGGCTGTCTGGACTTGGTATCCGTCTGTTCGGAGCGAGCAGTCTCACATCCGACGTGGTTCGTGTTCGAGTCATACATCGACCCCCACCACCAGATGAAGCACGTCCAACCTGCCGCCTTGAAGTCGGAGGCGCTCGGGTACGCCACGATGGAAGTCGTCCAGCTAGTCGCGATTCTCGGAGCGCAGGTGTTGTCGAAGTTCGGGCTCCACGTTCAGCTCCTCCGGGACGTCGACGCATGGTGGGGCGCGATGAAGGTGCAGATGCTCGCCGAACGCACTGCGCACAACAGCCCTCGAGATCCGACCTCGCACGCGTAACGCGTAACGGCCACTATCGGGCGCGGGTGAGCCCGTGATCCCCGTTGGTCTTGCAGCGAAGGCGGCGACGAACGGGGCGGAAACGGTAATCGACGGAGCGGACCGACAACCCCAGCCGCCCGCGCGGTAGTTTGGCGGAGCGGCGATGACGAGCGCGCTTGCGGCGACTCTGGTGCGAGGCGGATCGGCAACAGCCTCGGATCGCAGCTATGACGTCTCGATAGAGGCGTCGAGCCCCAACTGGCGAAGCCCTTCTGCTACCACGAGGTCCAGGGTCTCCTTCGGGATGGAGCCTCCGCCGGCATCGGCCTCGATGACCAGAGTCACCGAGACGTCGGCGCCGTTCGCGCCCAAAGGCACGATGGCGGCTCGGAGCAACTCCCGCATCTTCGACCCTGGGATCTTGTCGATGGTGATGCGGACATGGGTGATACCGCCGTCGCCGACGGTAGGCCCGCCTCCGCGGTGATCGCCGCCATGTTCCTCGGTCGCGGGTGGCTGAACCGGCACACCCCTGGGAGGTTCAGCGGTCAGCATGGGCGCTACGAGAGCATCAACCACCGGGCGCGCCCTCAGCAACTCCGACATCGCAGACGCACGCACGAGCCAGATGCCCGGTTGAAAGGCAACCTCTGACGGCGCAACCTTTACCCCGAAGCGAAGAAGGGCGTCGGGGGCATGCCACGCAGAGCCGCTCGCAAGTCCGAACAGCCGCTTCTCGACACCGTCGCTGAGGCTTGCAACCAACACTTGTGGGCTCGTCAACTTTGGCAGACGCGGCATCTGCGCGAAGTAGCCGGGCAGGGCGTCAAGTTCCAGCGCATTGGCATCGTCAGGGAGGAGACCGAAGCGCGGCGAGAGCAGCGCAGCCGGCGTGGGACTGTCAACGATTCGGTCAGAACCTCGGAGCCACTCGAGGACCCGCCCCGGGATGGTTGCGTCGGCGCGTGCTGGACCGAGATCGACGGTCTCGATCGCGGTGCCTCCTTCGCTCTTCGCACCAAGGAGCAGAAGGTGGCGGTACGCCATCACGAGCAACTGAGGGAGCCGCTCCTCGGCACCGGCGAGAGAAGTCCAGGATGCCAAGCGTCAGCCGCGGCTCGTCCGCGAGGTGGGTCGACTCCGCCACCCACGGCTCTACTCGGAGAATCCCATCAGAGATCGGCGAGCTCGATCCACACCCGCTGCGGTCCATCGACCGGCGCAGTGAGGACCACCACGCGGACGCGCGCCTCGGCACGGTGCAGGCGTCGCCAGGCCCGAGGCAGCCGCAGGCGGTTGCGTGGGTCGAGATAGGACGCGCCGGAACTCGCGCCGAACGCCCGCTCGACCCCGAGGAGCAGCGACCGCGCGTCCAGCAGGAGCGGTGTGTCGGGGTCCCATCCCCAGCGCTCTGCGGCAGCCGCGATCGCGACGTAGCCGTCCCGGTCGACACGACAGACGTCGATCAGCCAACCCGTGTCCGGGGACCCAACAGCGGGAAGCGGGAACAGACCGCTCGGCGCGACCGCGGCACGCTCTTCGCGCGCGGTGCTCAGCTCCCCGAGCTCTCCAGCGCGCTCCTGGCGCCTGTGCGTTCTCTCGCTGTTGCGGTTCATGACGCTCTTCCGTCGAGTGATTTCGGGTGGGGGCGCTCCCCCGCCGCGACACCGATCAGCGTGCGCCGAGAGAATCGGTCGTGTCTGTCCGCCGTTTGGCGACTTTCTCGCGCAGAATGGCGCGAGGTCTCCTGCGGATCGAAGACACGCCGTCCGGGCGTGGGGCCGAGATGGGCAGCCCCACGAGCCGCTCGCCAGCGCCGAATCGGCCGATGGCACTGTTCGAGACATGCGGGGAACCCTGGGCGCGGCCGGCAGCGCCGACGACGGAGCGGGCAGACCCGGCGAGCCCGTCACGACCGGTCCTCGACATCCGCGAGCGCGAGTTGGGCAGCGGCTCGCCATGCGGGCCAGATCGTCATCACGGCGACGGGGCCTTCGCCAGCGCCCACCACGGCCACGGCGGCGTTGGCGGCGGGCAGAGATGGAGCCGACGCCACCAGCGGGGCAGCCGGAGGCGACCACGAACGTCGAGACGGCGCGCGTCGGCGCTGCGCGCATCGACGGCTCTGACGACGAGGGTCTCCGCCCGTACTTCGAACAGGACGGGCTGGCCCGAGGGCCAACCAAAGGTCGCGAGCGCCGTTGAAGGACGGAACGCGCCGTCACGATCGAGCGCCCGTAGCTCGAGGCTCCAGGTGGTGACGGGGCCCTCCGGGAGGCTGCAGAGCTGCGTCGGGGCCAGCAGCACGGCCTCGCCGCCGCGAACTGGGAAAGCGCCCTCGGGCCGGCGCGCCGTGAACAGCCAGCTCGGCGCACCGACGGACGGCGTCGGCGACGACACCTCGCGGTCGGCGGCGCCCGATCCTTCAACACCGAAATCACGGCGCAGGGCCGGGAAGCTTGTGTCGGAGGGGGGACTTGAACCCCCACGCCCTTGCGGGCACTAGCCCCTCAAGCTAGCGCGTCTGCCTATTCCGCCACTCCGACGTGGTCCACGTGCGGCTCGACGCCGCTGAGCACGACGATGCTAGCGCGCCGCGACGGGTGCGCTTGGCGCCTACGAACCGGCCGTCGTGGTCGTGGTCGCCGGTGGGGGGAGCACTTTGAGCGCCCAGTTCTGCGCGCTCGTCATCACCCCGGCAAGACCGACGTTGGGTTGGAAGTTGATGAGCGCCTTGGTCGCGACGTACTCGATCGGCTGCTGGAATAGCGGGATCGTCGGCAGGTCGAGCCATAGCTTGGTGTCGACCTCGTTGTAGAGGCTGTTCATGGACAGCGGATTCAGCTGGCTTTCCGCTTCTGTGAGGAGCTTGTCGACGAGGGGATCGTCGTATCCAAGGACGTCGGCGCTCACCGATCCGAGCGCCATCGGATCCGGCTCGACGCCAGTGCCGGGCTTGAGCGCCGCGAAGGTCACCGTCGCCGGAGGCGTCGTGGTGGTGGTCGTCGAGCTTGACGAGGAAGACGAGCTCGATGACGAGCTCGAGCTGGATGACCCCGCAGGCGCCGTGGTCGTGGTTGCAAGGGCCGGCGCAAGAGCGCTCGGGGAAGCCTCGAAGGGTACCGAGGGCACCGGGGCCACTGGGTGCAAGTAGTAGCGGGCGTTGTTGACCGGATAGGGCGACAACACATAGGGCGCAAGCGCCATCTGATAGGCGCCGCTCGGCAGCAGGTGCCCGAGCAGCGTGGGCCGTGCGACGTTGTGCACGTCCAAGGTCACCCCGACGTCGAGGAGCTGAGCAGCAAGCTCCTGCTCGACGGCGTCGACGAGAGGGCTCCCGGTAGGCCCGACGAGGTGCAGGACGAGCGGCCGGCCCAGCGCGTTGACCGCCAGGGCGTTGGCATTTTGGTGGTATCCGGCGGCAACGAGCAGTTCTGCGGCCTCGCTGTCATCGACGCCCGAGAACGCCCCCGCGTTGCCGTCGCTGTTGGGGGCGCCGACGAGATAGAGGCGGTTTCCCGACAACGGGGTGTTCGGAGCAGTGAAGCCGACCGAGTCCGCCTCGAGCTCTGCCCGGTTGATCGCCTTGGCGATCGCCTCGCGCAAGGTGAGCGAGGAGACGACGGGGTTGTTCAAGTTGAAGGCCACCTGCCACAGCGTCGGCGAGAGCGTGACCCTCTCTTTCAAATCGGTGCTCGCCCATACGGCCTCGTCGACCGCCCGACTCGGAGCGAGCGCGGCGACGTCGATCTGGCCAGACTCGAGCCCGCGAACGACCGCCGCCTGGCCCCGGACGACCTTGAAGACCACGTGGTCGAGCGCTGGCTGGGGACCCCACCAGCGCGGGTTCCGTCCGAGCACGAGCTCCTTGCCCGGCACCACGTGCGTCACCTCATAAGGGCCACCCGAGACGAGGTGTGCCGGGTCACTGCCGGAGAATCCCGCGACCTCGCCGTAGCGGCGGGCGATGGGGGCGGGCACGAGGCCCGAGAACAACGCTTCCCACTGCGCGAAAGGCTTGGAGAAGGTGACCGTCGCCACCCGGCCATGGTCCGAGGAGGTGATCTTCGCGATGTCGCGGTAACCGTCATAGGGGGTATCGGCCGGAAGGCTGCCGCCGATCGCCAACTCTTCGTGCCAGGCCCAGATGAAGTCGGCCGCCGTGATCTTCGCGCCATTCGACCAACGCGCCTGTCGGTTGATCGTGTAGACGACGACCTGCGGGCTGACGCTCACGAGCTCGGCGGAGTCGAGCAAGGTGTCGGGCTGCAGACTGCCGCTCGGGCCCGTCGTGAAGGCAGATGGCCAGATCTGCGCGGTCACCATTGCGGTCAGCGCGTTGGCGCCGCCCGGGGTGTTCGGGTTGAACTGGGTGGGCAGGCGGGGCACGGCGATCGTGACCGTGCCGCCCTTGATGAGCTGGGTGGTCGAGCCGGACGGCGGCACCGTCGTCGAGGTGGTCGTCGAGGAGCTCACCACCGGCGAGCTGGTGGACGTCCCGGCCGCGGCGACCGCCGCGGGAGTGGGACTCGATGCGAGGATCCCGCCGAGGCCGATCAGGCCGCAGAGAGCGGGGACAAGCGCGAGGCGGGTGGGAAGCCTCAACCCCACCGCAGGCCGATGATGATCGAGCAGAACGCAAACAGGACTGCCACGGTGACGGTGATGCGGTCGAGATTCTTCTCGGCCACGGTCGAGCCGGCGGCCGCGGTGCCAATCGAGGACCCGAACATGTCCGACAGGCCGCCGCCCCGACCCGAGTGCAAGAGGATCAAGACAATGAGGGCGAAGGACGAGGCGATCTCGATCCCGATGAGGACATCCGTCAGCACGACCCGGCAGGCTAGCAGCCCGAAGCCCTGATCAGAGGCCGGCCAGGACGATCTCGGCGAAGCCTTCGGCCTGCAGGCTGGCACCCCCGACTAACAGGCCGTCGACGTTGGGCTGGGCGAGCAGCTCCGCCGCGTTGTCCGCTTTCACCGATCCCCCGTACTGCACCCGGGCGACCCCGGCCGCCGGGCCCGCAATACCCACCAGCTCGTCGCGGATCTCGGCGCACATTGCCTCGGCGTCGGCCGCCGTCGCCGTCTCGCCGGTCCCGATCGCCCAGATCGGCTCATAGGCGATGACCGCGGCGGCGATCTGCTCGGAGCTGCGCTTGGAGAACGCGGCCGCCACCTGGCCGCGCACCTTGTGCACCGCTTCGCCACGCTGGCGCTCGGCGAGGTCCTCGCCAACGCAGACGATCGGCCGCATCCCGTGGCGCAAGACGGCGTCGACCTTGGCGCGCACCTGCTCGTCGGTTTCCCCGCAGTGTTGGCGACGCTCGGAGTGTCCACAGATCACATAGGCCACGTTCAGCTTGGCAAGCATCTCCGCCGAGATCTCACCGGTGTAGGCGCCCCGGTCCGCGGCGTGGCAATCCTGCGCACCAAGCAGCAAGGGGACCCGGTCACTCTCGATGGCGGTCTGGACGGTGCGCAGCGACGTGAAGGGCGGATGCACACTCGCCTCGCGCCCCTCAGGGACACCACCGTGACTGCGCAGCAGCGCTGACAGCTCCTGGATCAGCTTGAGGGCCTCAAAGTGGTTCGCGTTCATCTTCCAGTTGCCACTGATGAGCACGCCACGCTCAGGACTCGCCACCGACTGACTCCCCGCTCAGGCCGGCTCAGCGCACCGCGGCACGCAGCGCCGCGAGGCCCGGCAGGTCGCCCTTCTCCAGGTACTCGAGCGAGGCGCCGCCGCCGGTGGAGATGTGGTCGATTCCCTCGCCGAGACCGTACTTGCCGAGCGCGGCGACCGAGTCGCCCCCGCCGACGACGCTGAAGCCCTTGCATGCCGAAACGGCCTCAGCAACGGCCTTCGTGCCCTCCCCGAAGCGGGAATCCTCGAACGCGCCCATCGGCCCGTTCCACAACAGCGTGGCCGCGCCGGCGATTGCCTCGGCGTAGGCGGCGCGGCTGCGCGGACCGATGTCGACACCCTCCCAGCCCTCCTCGATGTCGCGCTCGGCGACCTCGGTGGTGCCGAGCGACTCCACCTCGGGGTTGCCGCCAAAGTTGATCTTGCCGTCCGGCGAGATCACCACGATGTCGAGCGGCAGCAGGATCTGCACGCTCGAGTCGAGGAGCGCCTTGCACGCGTCGAGCTTGGACGCGTCAAACAACGAGGCACCGATGCGGTGCCCCATCGCGGCGAGGAACGTGTAGCTCATGCCACCGCCGACAATCAAGGTGTCCACCCGGTGGATGAGGCTCTCGAGCACGCCGAGCTTGTCGGCCACTTTCGCACCGCCGACGACGGCGACGAAGGGCTTGCTCGGCGCGTCGAGCAGCGCGCCGAGAACCTCGACCTCGCGGGCGAGCAGGCGCCCGGCCGCCGAGGGGAGGAAGCGGGGTGGGCCGACCACCGAGGCATGCGCTCGGTGCGCCGCGCCGAAGGCGTCGTTGACGTAGTAGTCGTGGCCGGCCACGAGGCGTTCGACGGTCTTCTCCTCGTTGGCCTCCTCGCCCGGATCAAAGCGCAAGTTGTCGAGCAGCTCGACGCCGGGCGCAAGCTCCGCCAGCCGGGCGCGTACCGGTTCCATCGAGTAGCGCTCGTCCACCTTGCCCTTTGGACGGCCAAGGTGCGAGCACGCCGTGACGTGCGCACCGCGCTCGGTGAGCCAGTTGATGGTCGGCATCGTCATCTTGATGCGGTAGTCGTCGACAACGACGCGCGAACCCTGCGGACCATCGGCAAGCGGCACGTTGTAGTCGACCCGGAGCAGGACGCGCTTGCCCTCAAGAGGCGGCAGGTCCTCGAGGTGGGGCACCTCCCACGAGCGCGCCGTGGTGCCCGAGAGCTCGGTCATCTCTGCTCAGCGAGCGCCGACGAGGCCGACGAGGTCGACCATGCGGCAGGAGTAGCCCCACTCGTTGTCGTACCAGCCGAAGACCTTGACGAGGGTGCTCGAGGAATCGAGCGGCATGGCCATCGTCAGCTGCGCGTCGAGGGTGCACGAGGCCGACGAGCCGACGATGTCGGAGGAGACGATCGGGTCCTCGGTGTAGACGAGCACCTTGGACAGCGGGCCTGAGCTCGCCGCCTTGGCATAGGCGGCGTTGATTGCCGCAACGTCGACCTCGCCCTCAACGATGCCGGTGAAGTCGGTGATCGAGCCGTCCTGGACCGGGACGCGAAGCGACGTGCCGTCCAAGCGGCCCTTCATCGATGCGAGCACGAGCGCGGTCGCGCGCGCCGCGCCGGTCGTCGACGGCACGATGTTCACCGCCGCCGCCCGCGCCCGCCGCAGGTTGTCGCGGGCGAAGTCCAAGATCTCCTGGTCATTGGTGTAGGCGTGCACCGTCGTCATCAGACCCTTGCGCACACCGAAGGCGTCGTCGAGGACCTTGATCATTGGCACGAAGCAGTTCGTCGTGCACGAGGCGTTGGAGACGATGACGTGGCGCTCGGGGTCGTAGGTGTCGTCGTTCACGCCGACGACAAAGGTGGCGTCCGCGTCGGCCGAAGGCGCCGAGATCACGACCTTGCTGGCGCCCGCTGCCAGATGCGCGGCCGCCTGGTCACGCTTGGTGAAGCGGCCGGTCGACTCGACGACCACGTCCACCTCGAGCTCCTTCCAGGGGAGCTGGGCCGGGTCACGCTCGGCGAGCACCTTGATGAGCTGGCCGTCGACCTCGAGGCCACGCTCATCGGAGACGACCTTGCCGGGGAAACGCCCGTGCGTGGAGTCGTAGCGCAACAGGTGGGCGTTCGCCTCAGGGCTGACGAGGTCGTTCACCGCCACGATCTCGAGATCCGCACCCAACTGGTGGGCCGCACGCAGGAAGTTCCTGCCAATACGGCCGAAGCCGTTCACCGCAACACGGACCGCCATCGCAATCGCCTCCGGGCTCGTTCGGCCGCGGGCGCCCGCGTCGGCCCGCGCGCCCCCATCTGTTGTGTCGTGGCGCCCCGCGCTCAGCGAGCGGGAGGGGCGCTCTCCACCGTACCCCGAGGAGGAGGGGTCGGAGGAACGCGCCCGTCGAAAAGTGCCAACGGTCCCTTGCCGGCGCGGTCCGCGGTCGCCTCGAGGAGGCGCGCCAACGCATCAGCCAGCCGTGCCTCGTCGTGCACGAGGCCATCGGGCTGGCGCGCAACCTCGGCGAGGTGCACTTCGGTGCCCGCCGGGAGCTCCCCCAGGCGCACCGCGGCGTTCGGGTCGGCGAGCACCGCGTCGACGCGCACGTGGTGCGCCAAGAGCGCAGCGAGGTGCGCGCCGAGGTCATAGCCGGTCGTCTCGGGGTGCTGTTCTTGGAGGTTTGCGACATAGACGACGCGCCCCGGGGTCATCCGCACGGCCTCGCAAAGTGCCGGAGCGGCGAGCGCGGCGAGCACGCTCGTATACAGCGAGCCCGGGCCGAGCACGACGAGGTCGGCCGCGCCGAGGGCCTCGAGCGCTCCCGCTGGGGTCTCCGGCGCGGCCGGATCGAGGTGGACCTTGACCAGACCGGGCGTCGCCATCACGGCGACCTGACCAAAGATGGAGGCGCTCGCGGTCTCGCCGATCAGGGACACCGGCTCGCTCGTCGCCGGATACACCGCGCCGAGCGTGCCCAGCAGCTCGCACGCGTCGGCAATGGCCGCCGCGAAGTCTCCGGCGGTCGCCGTCAACGCCGCAAGCAGCAGGTTCCCAAAGGCGTGCCCGGCGAGCTCACCGCCCCCGAAGCGGTGCTCGAGCAGCGGGCCGGTCCGCTCGGGCGCGACGAGCAGCGCCCCGATCGCCTTGCGCAGGTCACCGGGGGCAGGGATCTCGAGGCTCGCGCGCAGCCGCCCGCTCGAGCCGCCGTCATCGGCGGCCGACACGATGGCGGTCAGCACCCCGGCGAAGCGCCGGGTTGCACCGAGGCTGCGCGCAAGGCCGTGGCCGCCCCCGATCGCCACGACCGCCGGGCCGCCCGCGCGCAGCTTGCGTCGCTCGCCGCGCTGAGGCGGCGTCGCGGCGCTCAACGCTCGAGGTCTCGGTGCAGCACGCGGGGCCGGTAGCCGTGGGCGGCGATGCGCCGGCCGAGCTCTTCGGCGATAGCCACCGAGCGGTGGTGGCCGCCGGTGCAGCCGATGGCGATGGAGAGGTAGGACTTGCCTTCTTTGGCGTACGCCGGCAACAAGAAGTCGAAGAGCCCTTCGAGCTGGGCGAGGAAGGCTTCCGCCTCGGGCCGTTCGAGCACGTAGCGCCGGACCGGCTCGTCGAGGCCGGTGTAGGGGCGCAGCTCCTCGACCCAGTGCGGGTTGGGCAGGAAGCGACAGTCCAGCACGAGATCGACATCGAGCGGCAGGCCGTGCTTGTAGCCAAAGGAGATCACGGTGGTCTGCATGTCACCGATGTCCTGGCGGCCGAAGCGCTCTTTCAAGGTGTCCCGAAGCTCGTGCACGTTGAGCGGGGTGGTGTCGATGACCTCGTCGGCGGCAGCACGCAGCGGCTGGAGGAGCTCGCGTTCGGCCCGGATCGCCCCCAGCACGCCGTCGGCCTCATAGGGATGGCGCCGGCGCGTGCCCTCGAAGCGGCGCACCAGGACATCATCAGCAGCCTCGAGGAAACAGACCCGCACGCGGGCGCCGCTCCCGCGCAGCGCGGCGATCGCCGGGACGAGCTCGTTGACCGACTCCGGACCGCCGCGGCCCACCACAAAGCACAGGCGCTCGAGCTCGGCACCGGGGTGGCTGGCGAGCTCGGCGACCTTGGTGATGAGCGCCGGAGGCAGGTTGTCGATGACGAACCAGCCCATGTCCTCGAGCGCAGCGGCGGCAGTTGAGCGCCCCGCCCCCGACATACCGGCGACGATCAGGTACTCGGCCATCACCTCGACCCCTCTCGGCGCGCGCGCTGCCCGCCAGCTCCATTGTCGCGCGGCACCCCGCTTCGCCCGTGCGCCGGCCGGTGCTCGAAACACAGCGCGAGCAGCCGGGGGATGGCCGCCTCGAGCTCGGGGTCAGGCGAGCCACCGAGCAGCTCGCGGCGCGGGGGAGGTTCGAGCATCTCGACCAGCACGACGTCGCGCCGCGCCAAGGGGTTGAGATAGCGCGAGAGCGGGCGGTGCGCAAAGACGACCTCGACGCCCGGGTCGACCTCCTCGGGCGCGCGGCCCTCGTACAGGTAGGGGCCGACGCGCCAGTAGGTCTCATCGAGGATGCGGTCGTCGACGAGCCCTGAACCGGGGCCCTGGTAGAGAGGGTGGTTGATGAGGAGCAGGAACCGACCGCCGACCGCCAGCACCCGCGCCACCTCAGCGAGCACGGCGTCCACGTCCTCGGCGTGCTCGATCACAAGACAGCAGCAGATCCCGTCGAAGGCGCCTGTGCCAAAAGGCAGCGCCTCGCCGACACCGCGCACGTAGCTGACCGGGCCGCCCGCCGCGATCGCGTTCGCGAGCTGAGCCGCCGAGGGGTCGAGGCCAACGAGCGACGGGTGGCGGGGCGTCGCCGCGAGATAGCGGGCCACCTGGCCCTCGCCGCAGCCGAGGTCAAGGACGCGCCGACACCGGTTGAGGGCCCGGGCGATGATCGGCAGGATCTGCAGCTCATACTCAGGGTCCGCGCCGCCCGTGAAGGTGGTCTTCCACCAAGGCGCAAGGGCGTCCCAGTCCGCTGCGGCGGCCGGGGGTCCGTCATTCACGCCCACGCCGCCTCCTCCTCATTGGGGGGAGCCTCGCCGGCGGGCGTGGGGTCGGGGACCACCGCATGATCCGGCGCGACCGGGTCATCGGGCGGCACCGAGTCGCGCGCGTCGCGCGGCGCGATCTCGAGCGCCGGCCCCGGGGCGCGCGCTGCCAGCGCCTGGGAGCCGGGATGTTCGGGATGAAGGTGCCCATAGAGCACGTGCGCCACCTTGGTCGGCAGCCAAGAGAGCGACTCCAGGTCCTCGAGGGACGCCGTGCGCACCCCCTTCACCCCGCCGAGCTCGGCGATGAGGCGCTTCCGGCGGCCGGGGCCGAGCCCGGGGACATCGTCGAGCGCGCTCGTGCGCATCTTCTTCCCGCGCAGCTCCCGATGGAAGCTGATCGCGAAGCGGTGGGCCTCGTCCCGGACCTGTTGGAGGAGGTAGATCGCCGGCGAGTCGCGAGGGATGCGCACGGGTTCGCTGCTTCCGGGCCGGAACACCTCCTCGAACTGCTTGGCGAGCGAGGCGAGCTCAAGGCGATCGGTGAGACCGAGCTCTTCGAGCACCTTTACCCCCACGCCGAGCTGGCCCTTTCCCCCATCGAGCAGCAACAGCTGGGGCGGGTAGGCAAAGCGCGCCGGGCGCCCGCTGTCGACCTCCAGGCCGTCGCTCACCTCGCCCGCCCCCTCGGCGCTGGCGGGGGGGGACGCGCCGGCGGCACCGAGCGGGGCGCGTTCGTCCTCGGCCAGGCGGCGCAGGCGGCGCGTCAGCACCTCATGCATCGCTGCGTAGTCATCATTGCCCGGCACCGAGCGGACCTTGAAGCGACGGTAGTCACTGCGCTTGGCAAGGCCGTCTTCCATGACCACCATCGAGCCGACGTAGTCGCTGCCCTGCAGGTGGCTCATGTCGTAGCACTCGATACGAAGGGGCGCCTCTTGGAGGCCGAGGTGCACCTGGAGCTCCTCGAGCGCCCGCGCCCGCGTCGAAAGGTCGCTCGAGCGCCGGAGGCGGTGCCGCGTGAGCTGCTCGGCGGCGTTGCGCTCGGCCATCTCGATGAGCCCCCGCTTGCGCCCGCGCTGGGGCACCCGGACGGCGACCCTGGCGCCGCGGCGCTCACTCAGCCAGCTCGCGTAGGTGTCGGCGTCTTCGGGCAGGCAGGGCACAAGGACCTCTCGGGGCAGCCCGAGCGGCGTCTCGGCGTACTGCTGCTCGAGCGACCGGGCGACCAGGCCGGCCAGCTCGAGCGGCTCCACCTTCTCCAAGATGAAGCCGCGGCGACCGACCAGGCGACCACGGCGCACGTGCAGCACCTGCACCGCGGCCTCGAGCTCGCTCTCGGCGATGCCGAGCACATCGAGGTCCTCAGGGGAGGCCACCACCATCTCCTGGCGCTCGCTCGCCAGGCGGACGGCGGCGAGCCGGTCGCGAAGGCGCGCCGCCAGCTCGAACTCGAGGCGCTCGGAGGCGTCTTGCATCTGCTGGTTCAACCGGGCCGTGATCGGAGCGGTATCGCCGTCCAAAAAGCCCATCAGCTCGGCGACCATCGCGTCGTAGTCGTCCTTGCGCACCGCCCCAACACAAGGACCACTGCAGCGCTCGATGTCATAGAGCAAGCAGGGTCGACCGAGGCGCTCGTGACGGCCGAACTTGGCCTGCGAACAGGTGCGGATGGGGAAGGAGCGCAGCAGCAGATCGAGCGTCTCGCGGATCGCGTAGGCGTGCGCGTAGGGGCCGAAGTACCGGGTGCCCTTGGCCTTTGCGCCGCGCATCACGGTCGCCTTCGGCCACTCCTCCCCCACCGTCACCGCAAGGTAGGGGTAGCTCTTGTCATCGACGAGGCGGACGTTAAAGCGCGGGCGGTAGCGCTTGATCAAGTTGTACTCGAGCATGATCGCCTCGACGTCCGAGCGGACCTGGATCCACTCGACCGACTCGGCGCGCTCCAGCATCTGCACCGTGCGAGGGTGCAGCTGGCGCGGGTCTTGGAAGTAGTTGGAGAGGCGCTGGCGCAACGAGCGAGCCTTGCCGACGTAGATGACGCGCCCGTCCGCGTCTTTGAACTGATACGAGCCAGGCGCGTCGGGCACGGCTTCGGGACGGCGGAGCACGCCTTCAGGCTACGTCGCGCTCTTGTCCGACCCGCGCCGCGGCCCTGGCGCGCCGAAGCGGTCGGCCATCACGCCCGAGGGGCCGAGCCGGCCCGCCTCCTCGGCGCGTGCCACCGAGCGAGCCGTCCGTGACCACGTGCCGACTGCCCTGGCGCCGTGGGCTGGCCTAGGCGGGGCACCGTGCTGCACCACACGTGCGGCAATCCGCGCGTCGTTCGTGTGCTGATGGCTGAGCGATGCTCTCGATCGGTGAGTTCGGGATCTGGACCCTCCTCTTGGTGCATGGCTACGCGCGCGACGGCCACAGCAAAGCGACGGGCATCGTGCCCGCGCAGCTCATCCCCGCTGCCCTGTTGACCCCGCTCGCCGGCGCCCTGGCCGATCGCGGCCGACCGGCTCGCACCCTCTGCGCCGCCTACGCGCTGCAGGCGGCGATCGGGGCGATGGCGGCGACGCTCGCCTTTTCCGGCCCGGGCGCGGTCGTGTTCGTCTTGGCGGCCCTCGCCGCGCTCGGCTTGGACCTCACGCCACCGGCACAGGCGGCGCTGGCGCACGCCCCATGGGGACGCCGGGCGAGCTCAGCCCCACCAACGTGCTCGCCATTTGGAGCGATTCTGCGGCGTCACTCGCCGGACCTGCGCTCGCCGGCGTCGCCGTCGCCCTCGGGGGCATCGGCACGGCGATGGTCGTCATGGCGCTCGCCAACGCGCTCGGGGCCGCCTTGGTCGTCGGACTCGGCGAGCGCGCGGTGCCCGATCAGGGCGCAACGGACCACGGACCACTCGGCGGCCTGCGTGCCGCCGTCGCCGCCCCCGCAACCCGCGCTGCTCGTCTCCAACGGCTTCTCCCACGTCCTCGTCGGCGCGCTCGACGTGATCCCGGTCGTGCTCTTGGTCCGCCTGCTCCACTCGGCGGCCTGCGTGCCGCCGGCGACCTGAACGCCGCCGTGGGTGCCTTGGCGCTCATCGACACCGCCAGGAGCACACCCGGCACGATCGCGCGCTTGGCGGTAAT
>JAJZKA010000002.1 GCA_021809805.1 Actinomycetes bacterium | reverse complement strand
GCCTCGCCGAGCACCCGCTCGAGCCAGCGGGCCGGCGGCAGACCCGGGGCGCGATCGTGGAGCTCCTTGGCCCGGCGGGCCCGCTCGTCGCTCGGCATCTCGAGGGCGCGCGCCAGCACGGCAGCGGTTCCCGAGATGTCGAAGGGGTCGAGCGCGAGCGCCGGCCCAGCAAGCTCGCCGAACGCACCCGCCTCCCGCGACAGCGCCACGACGCCGTCGCTGCGGTTGACGGCGGGGCCCTCCTTGGCAACGAGATTCATCCCATCGCGGATCGGGTTCACGACCAAGACGTCATAGCGGCGCAACGCGGCGAGCGAGGCTGGGAAGTCGTCGTCGATCTCGAGCTCGATCGGCAGGTTCTCGCCCGAGCCGAAGCGCTCGTTGACGCGCTCGACCAGTCGCTCGACTTCGTTGCGGTAGGCGAGGTACTCGGGTAGGTCTTGACGTGAGGGATAGGCCCGGGCAACGAACACCGCCCGGCTGCGCCAGCGCGGCTCGGTCTCGAGGAGTTCCTCGAAGGCGAGAAAGCCCCGCAAGAGGTTCTTTGAGAGCTCGATCCGATCCGCGCGGAAAATCAGCTGACGGCCGGCGAGGCGCTCGACGAGTCGTTCCTCTGCGGCGCGGCACTCCGGCGATTCGGCGACCGCGGCGAGCGCCTCGATGTCGATGCCGAGGGGCGCCGCGAACGCCATTGGCGCTCCCTCGAGCACGCGCCAGGCACCCTCGAGGTAGGCGTCGGCCCACCGGGGCGTGTGGAAGCCAGCCGCCCCGTGCGCGGCCATGCCACCAAGCAGCTCACGAAGGACTGCATGGGGGAGCACCGAGAGCTCATCGGGACCCGGGAACGGCGTGTGGGTGAAATGGACCGTCTTCAGGTCCGGCCGCAGCTCGGCGAGGAACGCGCCCACCAAAAAGAGGTGGTAGTCGTTGACCATCACGACCCCACCCTCGCTCGCACGTTCGGCGACCTCGCTGGCAAAGAGCCGGTTGAACTCCCGGTAGCCCTCCCAGGCGCGGTGCCAATGGCGGTCGAACGCCGGGCGTCGGGTGCGATCGAAGAGCCCGTGGGTGAGGAACCACAACGATCCGTTGGCGATGACGCGGTAGGCAGCGTCACGCACGTCGCTGGGCACGTCGACCAGGCGGAGCGCGCATCCACCGACGAGCTCGGCAGGAAGGCCACGGCGCGCCGCTTCACGGTCGCCCTCGCTCATGGTCGAGGCGATCCACAGCCGGTCGCGGCCCTCGAGGCGCTCCAGCGCGTGGAGCAGGCTGGGGGCGAGACCGCCCGCCGCGTGGCGGACCTCGAGCTCACCCGATTCGCCGATGCGCAGCGTGGCCGGTCCCCGGTTGGAGACCACGACCAGGTCGCTCACGACTGGCTCAGCACCCCGGCGCGTCGCAGCGCGGCACCGAGCACGGCGTGCGCCTGGGGAACGAGCTGGTCGAGCGGACGCGACCGGTGGACCCGCACGCCGAGGTCGACCTGGGCGAGCGCGTCGGCCCCGTAGCGACCGGCGACGTCGATCAGCATGCCGAGGTCCACGCCGTAGCCGCCGTCGAGCTCGAGGTGTGCGAGCGCTTCGCGACGCAGCGCGGTCTCGCCCGCGATCGGCTGCTCGACCTCGCTCAGGTCGGGGAACAGCAACGCCAGCGCGGGTCGGGCAACGAGCTCGGTGACGCGCCCACCCCCGGCGACGTCGCCCCGCGCCGGGCGGCCGAAGCGGCCCTTGACGAGCACGGTCGAGGCATTGGTGAGGAGCGGGCCGAGGAGGCCGGTGACGAAATGGGCGCGCAGGTTGGAGACATCGGCGTCCAAGAAGACGACGATGTCGCCCTCGGTCGCAGCCAGGCCCGTGCGCATCGCCTCGCCCTTGCCGAGGCCCACCGGACGGCCGTGCGCGTCCCGCGCTGCGGCACTCGGCACGACTCGGGCGCCGGCGTGCGCCGCCATGTCGGCGGTGCGGTCCTGGGAGCCGTCGTCGACCACGACGACGTCGTCGACCAGGCCGATGCGGTCGACCAGGCCGTCGCGCACCGCCGAGACGACCCTGCCGACGGTGCGCTCCTCGTCACGGGCGGGAATGACGACGGAGATCCGCTGGGGACCCTTGCGCTCGGCGAGCTGCGCTGCGCTGAAGTCGTCGTGGTGGTAGTTGATAATCGAACCGGGCACGACGACCATTTTTCCCCCTGACCCACCGGGTGGCAACGTCGCCCCCTTTGACGAGGCCGCGCTGTGTCGTCCACACTGGGGTTGATCATCCAGAGCGGCTGAGGGACGGGCCCTGTGACGCCGCGGCAACCAGTGCCGGAGAGAGCTCCGGTGCGAGGTGCCAATGCCCGACCGATGAGGGAGGAACCGTGGGGTTCGTGCAAGGCCTGGTCTGTCGTGAATGCCATCGCGCCTATCCAGCCGAGGCGCTGCATGTCTGCGACTACTGCTTTGGACCCCTCGAGGTTGCCTACGACTACGACGCGATCGCGGCCCGAGTCACCAAAGAGCGCATCGGCGCCGGGCCACCCAGCATCTGGCGCTACGTCGACTTGCTCCCGGTGGCCGGTCCCGCCGGTGCCGATCTCAACCCCGGCTTCACGCCCCTTGTCCGCGCGGACCGCCTGGGCGCCGAGCTCGGCCTCGGCGAGCTCTGGCTGAAAGACGACACCCGCAATCCGACCGGCTCGTTCAAAGACCGTGTCGTCGGCGTCGCGCTGACCAAGGCGCGTGAGCTCGGCCTGAAGGTCGCGGCCTGTGCCTCGACCGGCAACCTCGCCAACGCCGTGGCGGCGGCGGCGGCCCGCGCGGGCATGGAGTCCTACGTCTTCATCCCCGCCAACCTCGAGCGGGTGAAGGTGGCGACGACGGCGGTCTTTGGGGGCCACCTCGTCGCAGTCGAGGGCAACTACGACGACGTCAACCGGCTGTGCGCCGAGCTGGCGAGCGATCGTCCCGAATGGGCCTTTGTCAATGTCAACATCCGCCCCTACTACTCGGAGGGCTCAAAGACGCTTGCCTTCGAGGTAGCAGAACAGCTCGGTTGGCAGCTGCCTGACCACGTCGTCGTCCCGATCGCCTCGGGCAGCCAGCTCACCAAGATCCACAAGGGATTCGGCGAGCTTGCCAAAGTGGGACTCGTCGAGCCGCACCCGGTGCGGGTCTCGGGGGCCCAGGCGCTCGGGTGCTCGCCGGTGGCCACCGCCTTTGCGGAGGGATCCGACACGATCCGCCCCGTGCGCCCCGACACGATCGCCAAGTCCCTGGCGATCGGGAACCCGGCGGATGGCTGGTATGCGCTCGAGGTGGTCCGCTCGAGCGGAGGCCGCATCGGGGCCGTGAGCGACGCCGAGATCCTCGAGGCGATCTCGCTGCTCGCACGCACCGAGGGGATCTTCGCCGAGACCGCCGGTGGCGTCACGATCGCCACGCTGGCCAAGCTCGCTGCCGAGGGCGCGATCGGCACCGACGAGCGCGTCGTGGCCTATGTCACCGGCAACGGCCTCAAGACCGTCGAGGCCCTCGGCGACGCCGTCGGCCCGAGCTATGTGATTCCCCCGTCCCTCGAAGCATTCGTCGCGGCCGACCGGGCCGCAGGAGGCATCCGATGAGCGTCATCGTCCGCATCCCCGCCCAGCTCCGCTCCCTGACGGGGGGCGCCGGCGAGGTCGCCGTGGAGGGCGCCACCGTCGCCGAGGTGTTCGAAGGCCTCGAACAGGCGCACCCGGGAATGCGCGAGCGCCTCCTCGATGAGGACGGCAACCTGCGTCGCTTCGTCAACGTCTTCCTCGCCGACGAGGACGTCCGTTTCCTGAAGGGCATCGATACGCCGGTGAGCGACGGCCAGACGCTTTCGGTCGTGCCCGCCGTCGCCGGGGGCTAGGCGCCACGCGGTTGCGCGACTCGGCAGCGCGTGGTTTGCTATTAGCACTCACCTCTTGAGAGTGCTAAGCGTCCGGCTGGGACACCAGCCAAGGAGGACACCCGAATGCCGAAGCTGATCGCCTTCGACGAGCAGGCGCGCCGGTCGCTCGAGGCCGGCATGAACCAGCTCGTCGACGCCGTGAAGGTCACCTTGGGGCCAAAGGGCCGCAACGTCGTTTTGGAGAAGAAGTGGGGCGCTCCCACCATCACCAACGACGGCGTCTCGATTGCCAAGGAGATCGACCTCGAGGACCCCTACGAGAGGCTCGGGGCCGAGCTGGTAAAGGAAGTCGCCAAGAAGACCGACGACGTCGCCGGTGATGGCACCACGACGGCCACCGTGCTCGCCGGCGCGCTCGTGCGCGAGGGCCTGCGCAACGTCGCCGCCGGTGCCAATCCGATGTCGCTGAAGCGGGGCATCGAGGCGGCCGTCGAGGCCGCGATCGCCTCGCTGAAAGACCTCGCCAAGGAGACCGACTCCAAGGACCAGATCGCCCAGGTCGCCGGCATCTCGGCGGCCGACGCGGAGATCGGCGAGATGATCGCCGAGGCGATCGACCGGGTCGGCAAGGACGGCGTCATCACGGTCGAGGAGTCTCAGACCTTCGGCATGGAGATGGACCTCGTCGAGGGGATGCGCTTTGACAAGGGCTACATCTCCCCCTACTTCGTGACCGACTCCGAGCGCATGGAGGCCTCCCTCGAGGACCCCTACATCCTGCTCTTCGGCTCGAAGATCACCGCGGTGCGCGACCTGCTGCCGGTGCTTGAGAAGGTGATGCAGACGGGCAAGCCGCTCGTCATCATCGCCGAGGACATCGAGGGTGAGGCGCTCGCCACGCTCGTGGTCAACAAGATCCGCGGCACCTTCCGCAGCGTTGCCGTCAAGGCGCCCGGTTTCGGTGAGCGACGCAAGGCGATGCTCCAGGACATGGCGATCCTCACCGGCGGCCAGGTCATCACCGAGGACGTCGGCCTGAAGCTCGAGAACGTCACCTTGGACCTGCTCGGCCAGGCCCGCAAGGTCGTGGTCACCAAGGACGAGACGACGGTCGTCGAAGGTGCCGGCGCCGACGACGACATCAAGGGTCGCATCAACCAGATCAAGGCCGAAATCGAGAACACCGACTCGGACTACGACCGGGAGAAGCTGCAGGAGCGCCTCGCCAAGCTCGCCGGCGGGGTCGCAGTGATCCGCGTCGGTGCCGCCACCGAGGTGGAGCTGAAAGAGAAGAAGCACCGCATCGAGGACGCGGTGTCGACGACCAAGGCCGCTATCGAAGAGGGCGTCGTGCCTGGCGGTGGCGTAGCGCTGCTGCGCTCGCAGCAGGCGATCCTCGAGCAGGCCGAGAAGCTCGAGGGTGACGAGGCGCTCGGCGCCCGCATCGTGTCACGCGCCGTCGAGGAGCCCTTGAAGCAGATCGCCGTGAATGCCGGCCTCGAGGGCGGCGTGGTGATCGAGAAGGTGCGCAACCTCGCTGACCGTGCCGAGGGCCTCAACGCGGCGACCGGGGAGTACGAGAACCTGTTCAAGGCCGGGGTGATCGACGCTGCCAAGGTCACGCGCTCTGCGCTGCAGAACGCGGCGTCGATCGCGGCCTTGTTCCTCACGACCGAGGCGGTCGTCGTGGACAAGCCCGAGGAAAAGCCGGCGATGGCGAGTCCCGGCGGGGGCATGGAGGACTACTAGTCCTGCCCGGCAGCAAGCCAGTCGAGCACGGGGCGCCCGCAAGGGCGCCCCGTGGCGCGTCCAGAACCGCCCGCAGATCGCCGGGCGGCATCGCCTCTAGACTTCGTACGTGCCCGAAGCAGCCCAACCAAGCGCGCCCAGCGAGCCGCGCGATGACCACGCGACGATCGCCGGCTGGCGGGTTCTCCACCTGTTCTGCCACCTCGCTCCTGGCCACGATCCCCAGGCGATCGAGCTCGCCATCAAGGACTGCCAGGCCGGCGAGCACCAGGTCGTGATGGCCGCTCTGCTCGGCCACAAGGCCGATCTCGCCGTCATGGCGCTCGGCCCATCAGAGGTCCGGCTGCGCAGCCTGCAGAGCGCGCTGGCGCGAGCTGGGTGCACTCCGAGCTGGTCCTACGTGTCGATCACCGAAGTCTCCGAATACGCCACGGGACTGCCGAACCACCTGCTTCAGGCGCGGCTGCACCCCGCGCTTCCCCCCGATGGCATGAACGCCTTCTGCTTTTATCCGATGTCCAAGCGCCGCCTCGCCGAAGACAACTGGTACCAGCTCGGCTACGAGGACCGCCTCGAGCTCATGTACGGCCACGGCAAGAGCGGTCGGCGCTTTGCCGGCCGGGTCCTCCAACTCGTGACCGGTTCGACCGGCCTCGACGACTACGAGTGGGGCGTCACCTTGTTCGCGAGGGAGCTCGACGACATCAAGGCCTGCGTCTACACGATGCGCTTCGACGAGGCATCAGCGCGCTTTGCCGAGTTCGGCCCGTTCGTCGTCGGCACGGTTGCCAGCCCCGCCGAGGTCCTGGCGGCCCTGCGGTGAGCCTCCGGCCCAACACGCCGCACGCCGTGGGAGATGCCGGCACGCTTGAGGCGCTCGCGCACGTGCTGCGCTCGCTCGACCGGGTCGTGGTCGCCTTCTCCGGCGGGGCCGACTCGGCCTTGCTCGCCAAGGTCGCGACCGACACCCTCGGGCGCGAGCGCGTGCTGTGCGCGACGGCGCAGTCGGCCTCGCTCGCTCCCGAGGAACTCGAGGACACCAAGACGCTCGCGAGCGAGTGGGGGCTGCGGCACGTCACACCACGCACTTCCGAGCTCGACAACCCCGATTACGTCCGCAACGACCTCGACCGCTGCTTTCATTGCAAGAGCGAGCTGATGGCGGTGCTCGGCCCGCTCGCCGCGGCCGAGTCGGCCACGGTCGTCCTTGGGGTCAACCTCGACGACCTCGGAGAGCACCGGCCCGGACAGGCCGCCGCGGCCGAGCAGGGGGCGCGCTTCCCCCTCGTCGAGGCCGGGTTCACCAAAGCCCTGGTTCGCCGCCATTCTGAGGCCCTCGGCCTGCGCACCTTCGACAAGCCTGCGGCCGCCTGCCTTGCCTCACGACTGCCCCACGGAACGTCGGTTACCTCCTCGCGTCTCGAGCAGATCGCGCGCGCCGAGTCCGGACTGCGCAGCCTCGGCTTCGCCCAGCTGCGCGTGCGCCATCACGACCAGAGCGCCCGCATCGAGGTGCCACTCGAGGATCTCGTCGCCGTCGTCGAGCGACGCGAGGCCGTCGTCGAGACCCTCAAGGCTGCCGGATACCGCTACGTCACCTTGGACCTCGAAGGGTTCCGATCGGGCAACCTCGCACTTGCCGCCCTGCAGCGCGAGGCAGGTGCCGCCGGCACGTGACGCGCCTAGGCTGACGCCAATGAGCGTTCGCGTCCGCCTCGTCTTCCCGGACGCGCTCG
This sequence comes from Actinomycetes bacterium, assembly GCA_021809805.1. Classification (GTDB taxonomy): domain Bacteria; phylum Actinomycetota; class Acidimicrobiia; order Acidimicrobiales; family Bog-793; genus JAKABX01. Next base: position 62,074 of record JAJZKA010000002.1, on the reverse strand, counting down.
TGCGCGAGCCGGTGCTCGCCCACCTCGCGCGCCGCTTCCCGGTTGAGCCCAACATCCGGCGCGCCAGCGTCGAGGAGCACTCGGGTTGGATCGTGTGCGAGCTTTCGGGTGAGGCGGCGGCCATCGACGAGGCGATTTCCTGGCTGGAGAGCGAGGGCGTACAGGTCGAGCTCCTCGGGGACGTCGTCGAGAGCTGATCGGCGTCGGCGTTCAGCTTCCCTCCGGCCGCCCGACGTGCCAGCCGGTGCTCGAAGTGGAGCGCCGCTCGAAGAACAGGCAGTCGGCGGGGCAGGAGAACGGGAGCAGGGCGGCGACGTCCAACCGGCAGCGCTCGGTACGCTCACCCCCGCGGACGCTCTGCATGATGTAGTGACGGCAGTCCTCGCGCGCGGGCACGGACCATGCTCGCGCAGGTCGATCAGCGCTTACCGCGCAGGTAGCGCTCGATCTCCTCGGCAAGGCCCTCGAAGGTGCCATCGGACACGGCGCCCTCCGCACCCGGATCCTCCATCTCCTCGAGCCGGGCGACGTAGGCAGCGACGTTCTCGTCCTCCTCGACGAGCTCGTCCATCCGCCGTTCGTACTCGCGCGCCTGTTCCTCGAGGTCGTCCAATACCACCTGACGATCGAGCACGAGTGCCGCCGCCCGTGCCAGGGCGAGCGCCGCTTTGGCCGACACCGGGAGCGAGTATGCGGGCACGCTCGCCCACAGCGACGTCGTCTCGATACCCGCTTGGCCGAGCGCCTCGCCCAGCACGCCGACGATCCCGGTCGGCCCCTCGTAGCGGGTCGAGGCGAGGCCGTAGCGCTGGAGGAGGCCGTCGAGCGTGGAGCTGCCGCTCAAGGGCACCGGGCGGCTGTGGGTCACCTCGGAAAGGTACGCACCGAGCATCACGGCACGGCGCACCCCGAGCCCCTTTGCGAGCTCGACCACCGTGTCGCAGTAGGTCTGCCAGTGCAGGTGCGGCTCGGGGCCACGGAGCACGATGAGGTCCTCGTCCTCGGCGCGCACCGTGGCGATCGATAACGTCGTCGACGGCCAGGCGATGTGGCGCGTCTCGCCCTCACCGAGACTCACCTCCGGCCGCGCCTGGGTGAAGTCGAAGAACTCCTCGGGGTCGACCTCCGCGAAAGGGACAGACCGGAAGCTCTCGGCAAGCGCCGAGGTCGCCGTCGAGGCGGCGTCGCCAGCATCGTTCCAGCCCTCAAATGCGGCAAGCAGGACCGGCCGGCGCAGCGGGGGCCGGCGCATGAAGCGCACCGCCGATCGCGAGAGACCGCCGCTTTGCCGGTGCCAGAACCGCACGCGTGCCATCGGTCCTCCTTCCTCCGGCGAGCCTACCGGCGGTGCCCGTGCCATGGCGGCAGCGCGACGGCGAGCAGCCGTCGCCGCCTACAGTGTCGGCCAATGAGCGACACCGTGGTGGTCGACGTGCTCGAGCAGGTGGGCGAGGAGGAGACCGCCGCGCTCGCCCGGCTCCTGCCGCAGCTGTCCTCCTCGGCGCCGCCGCTCGATGCTGCGGGCCTCGCCAAGGTCGCCGGGCATGCCGCGAATACCGTCTTCATCGCGCGGAGCGACGGCGAGATCGTCGGCGCTTGCCTGCTCGTGGTCTTCCCGACCACCGCGGGGGTGCGGGCGCTGCTCGAAGACGTGGTCGTCGACGGCGACCGCCGCCGGGGCGGCATTGGCGCCGCGCTCGTCAATTCTGCGATTGCCGGCGCCCGGGCCGCTGGGGCAAAGACGCTTGACCTCACCTCCCGCCCGAGTCGGGAGGCGGCAAACCGCCTGTATGCGCGCTGCGGCTTCGAGCGACGCGAGACCAATGTCTGGCGACGGGAGTTGCGAAGCTGACGGCTATTTGGCCCCTCGGCGCGACTGTTTCGCGTCGCATCGACGGGACCAGATACCTGGACATCCCGCCGCGCGCGTCGGCGAGGCCGTGACGAGTCGGGGCGGTCGGGGGGTCGTGCCTCGGCACCCCACCGGACCATCGCGCGCGGCCTTTGGCCGCGCCGCGGGAAGGGCGACACAGACGACGAGGGACGCCGCCAGCTCTTCGCGTGGACAAGGCGGAGCGTGGCCGGCCAACGCTGAACGAAGGGCGAGGGCGCGACTCCGGGCTGGCTGGGTAGCGCCCAGCAGATGATCGGGGACGCCGCGGTGTTCTGATGTCAGGTTGGACGCCGACCCCGAGGTGGGGATCTCTGCATTCTCCGACGACACAGCGGGTGCCGCGTGCCCGTTAAGCGACCCCAGGACAGACGACGGGGGGTCTCTCGGGGGGGTGCTCGCTCGTGGCGCTGTGGTGTCGTGCGCCCCGGCTGCTCGAGCCGGCGGCGCGAGCCCGCGCCGCCGGCCCGGATGTGGCCCGTCTACCAAAGGCTGTAGCCGCCATCGGCGACAAGGGTCTCACCGGTGACGAAGCTCGCGGCGTCCGAGGCGAGGAAGACCACCGCCGCGGCCACCTCTGCCGGCTCACCGATCCGCCCGAGCGGTGTGCCGCCGACCCAGTAGTCACGCATCGTGTCGCTGCCGACGAAGCGCTGGATGAGGCTGGTGTTGATGTAGCCGGGCGCGACGGCATTGACGCGGACGCCACGCGGCGCCCACTCGGCCGCCAGCGACTTGGTCAACATGATGACCCCGGCCTTGGCGACGTTGTAGGCGGCCTGGGGTTGGGGTCGGTTGACGATCAGCCCCGACATCGACGCGATCGACACGACGGCCCCCCGCCCGGCCGCCAGCATGGGCGCCGCGAAGAGCTGGGTGCAGTAAAAGACGCCGGACAGGTTGATCTGGATCATCCGGTCCCACTCGGCGACGCTCATCTCCTCGCCCGGCGCGTTGTAGGCGATGCCGGCATTGTTGACGAGGGTGTCCACGATGCCGAATCCGCCCTCGAGCTCCTCCTTTGCCGCCGCCAGTGCCTCGTATGAGGAGACGTCGGCGACCGCGGTGGCGACCGCACCGTGGCCCTTTTCTCCGAGCGCGCCCGCCGCCTCGGCGAGGGCGGACTCGTCCCGGTCCAAGATCGCTACGGCAGCGCCCGCCTCGAGCGCCGCCTCGGCGATCGCGTAGCCGATCCCCCGCGCCGCACCCGTCACGAGCACACGCCGCCCGCGAAGGCGGCCAGCTTCGTCGCTAGTCATTGCACTCCTCTCTCTGATCGCGCCGGGTCGGTCCCAGACGCTGATTGCTGGCGTTCAGCACAGCGCACCCCGGTGCGCGCACGAGCGTGGGGTGAGCCGGCGAACGCATTGGCCCGCCTCCTCGACCGCGAAGTCCTCGGCAAGCTCGCCGATCAGCTCCTCGGCCGGCGCGCGTCCGGGATCGGCGAGGAGCACCACGGAGGCGAGTGCGCTCACGAGCGCAGCGAGCGGCGCGACATTGCGCCGCTCGTAGCAGACGTCCGCGGCGATCACGAGGTCAAATGGTGCCCTCGCGAGCAGTTCCTCGGGACTGCGCCAGTCGACGCACCGGGCCTCGAGCGCGGCCTCATTACGCTTCGCGTTGGCGACGAGCAGTTCGATCGCATCGCCGGACCAGTCCGTGGCGAGCACCGTGGCGCCGCGGCGGGCGCAGACGAGGCTCGGCACCCCGAGACCGCAGCCGAGCTCGAGCACGTTCAGGCCGCCGAGGTCCTCGGGCAGCGCCCGACAAAGCCATTCACTTGCCGGCCAGCGCTCGGCCCAATAGGGCAGGTATTCGTCCTCGCCGAAGGACTCTTCGCTGATCAAGCTGGCAGGGTCGCGGGGACGCAGCAGGACGAGCTCACCCTCAGGGGTGGTGACCCGCTCCTCGACGAGCTCCGGTCCGCCGGCGTGCACCCGTGCAGTTGACCCGATCTTTGCAGGACGCGCCAGTACGACAAGGGACGCCGGCTGTCGTGAGAGCGCGCTGCGGGCTTAGGATCGCCAGCGTTTCCGGCATCGGGGGGACACGAGGCGCCGGGGGAAAGGAGGAACGAGGTGCCAGAGAGCATCACGATTACCGACAATCGGACCGGCCAGGCCATCGAGGTCCCGATCGTCGAGGGCGGCGTGAACGCAGCGGAGTGGTCCAAGCTGCTGCCCGGGTTGTGGTTCTACGACCCGGGCTTTTCCGCGACCGCCGAGTGCGAGAGCGCCATCACCTATATCGACGGCGAGGCCGGCGTGCTCGAGTACCGCGGGTATCCGATCGAGCAGCTGGCCGAGCAGGCCAGCTATCTCGAGGTCGCCTACTTGCTGTTGAAGGGCGAACTGCCCACACCGGCCCAGCTCGACGCGTTCGTCGCCGAGGTGACGGGCCACACCTTCATCCATGAGAACGTCAAGCGCTTCCTCGAGGGCTTCCACTACGACGCCCATCCGATGGGCATGCTCGTCTCCGAGGTCGGGGCGCTGTCAACCTTCTACCCCGACGCCAAGGACATCGAGGACCCCGCCACCCGCTGGAACCACACGGTCCGCCTGATCGCCAAGATGCCGACGCTGGCTGCCGCCACCCATCGCTTTTGCTCGGGGCGGCCCTTCGTCTACCCCGACGCGTCGCTGAGCTTCGCCGAGAACTTCCTCTCGATGATGTGGAAGACCTCGGGGCAGCCCTTTGAGGCGGACCCGGCGCTCGTGCGGGCCGTCGAGCTGCTGTTCATCCTGCATGCGGACCACGAGCAGAACTGCTCGACGACCACGATGCGGGTTGTCGGCTCGGCGCACGCCGATCCCTACTCTGGCGTGGCCGCGGCCTGCGCCGCCCTCTACGGCCCGCGCCACGGCGGCGCGAACGAGGCAGTGCTGCGCATGCTGGCCTCGATCGGCACGCTCGATGAGGTCCCTGCCTTCGTGCAGTCCGTCAAGGAGGGCCACGGCCGGCTCCAGGGCTTCGGGCACCGCGTCTATAAGAACTACGACCCGCGGGCCAAGATCATCCGCAAGGCGGCCTATGACGTCTTCGACGTCACGGGCAAGAATCCCTTGCTCGACATCGCGCTGAAGCTCGAGGAAGTGGCGCTCGCGGACGACTACTTCATCTCGCGCCGGCTGTACCCCAACGTCGACTTCTACTCCGGCTTGATCTATCAGGCCCTCGGCTTTCCCGTCGAGATGTTCCCGGTGCTGTTTGCGATTCCCCGCACCTCGGGCTGGCTCGCCCACTGGAACGAGATGCTCGACCACAAGACCAAGATCGCCCGACCGCGCCAGCTCTACACGGGCAGCCCGCGGCGCGACTTCGTGCCCCTTTCCGGGCGCAGCTAGCCCGGGAGGGATCGGTCCGAAAATCTCGCCGACCATCTCTGGCGCGCATGGCCGCGATGCGATAAACAGATGCGGCCGGCCGGAGGGGGACCGGTTTCATGAGGGGGGCTCTCCAACGGCCCGCTGGCACCGACCGGCGGGCCGTTGACGCGTGCCGGCTCAGGAGCGCTTGCGGGCGACGGTGAAGCAGGCGATCGCCGCGGCGGCGGCGACGTTGAGCGACTCGAGCGGCCCGACGAGCGGGATCCTGCACAGCACCTCGCAGCGGCTGCGCACGAGCGGTGAAAGCCCGGCACCCTCGGCCCCAAGGATCAGGGCCACAGGCGCATCCAAGACCGTGACGGCCTCGAGATCGACCGCGGCGCCGGCCTCGAGACCGACGGTCCAGACCTTCGACCGGGCGAGCTCGCGCAGCGCGGCGGGGATGCCGCCGACGAGAGCGAAGCGCGCGTGCTCCACAGCGCCCGCCGCTGCCTTGCATGCCGCCGGGCTGAGGTGGGCGGCCCGGTGACGCCCGAGCACGATGCCGGTCGCTCCAGCAGCCACCGCGCTTCGCAGGATCGCGCCGAGATTGTGTGGGTCGGTGACCTGGTCGAGCACCACCAAGAAAGGAGGGGCCCCGCCGGGACCCGGGCGGACGAGCTCCTCGAGGGGAGTCGGTGCGACCGGCGCCGCCCTCGCGATCACCCCCTGGGGCACCTCGGTGCGCGCCAGCCGGGCGAGGCTTGCGGCGTCAAGGCTTCGAACCCGAATCCCGCGGTCGCGGGCCAGCGCGACGAGCTCGTCGCTGCTCGACCCGGGCACGGCCAAGAGTTCACTGACCGGGCGTTTGCCGTGGGCGAGGAGCTCGGCGACCGCATGGCGGCCCTCGACCTGGTCTCCGCCGAGGCCGATGTCGCGGCTCACGGAGCGACACTCGTGACGAGTGCCACGGCGAAGCACGCCAGGCCCTCGACGCGCCCCAGGCTGCCGAGACGTTCGGGTCGGGTGGCCTTGACGCTGACCGGACCGCCAGCGGCCATGCTCAGGCGGACCACCATCTCCTCGCGATGCGCGGCGACCTTCGGTCGCTCGCCGACGAGGGTGCAATCCGCATTGGTGAGCGACCAGCCCGCGGCCTTGAGCAGCTCGGCCACGCCGCGCAGCAGCTCGATGCTGTCCGCGCCGGAAAAGCGCGGGTCGGTGTCGGGGAAGTGCGCGCCAAGGTCCCCAAGCCCTGCGGCACCGAGCATGGCGTCGGCGACGGCGTGGGCGATGACGTCGGCGTCGCTGTGCCCCTCGAGCGGGCACTCGCCGGGGAAGGCCACGCCCCCCAGCAAGAGCGTGCGCCCGGGCGGCGGATCGAGCGCAAAGGGGTGGACGTCGACCCCAAGGCCGACGCGCTGACTGGTCACGGGTTCCCGAACACCGCCTGCTCGGCCGCAGGGGCGAGGTGGTGGGTCTCGGCTGCCCAGCGAGCGAGACGAGCGAGGTCGTCGAGCTCGGTGATCTTTAAGTTGCGCGGCTCGCCGGGCACGACGACCACCTCGGCACCGATCGCTTCGAGCAGTCCGGCGTCGTCGGTGGCCTCGGGTGCGCCGGCGTGCGCGCGGCGCAGCGCGCCTGCTCGGAAGGCCTGTGGCGTCTGAACCGCGACGAGCTCGCGGCGATCGAGCGTCTCGGTGACGCGGCCGTCGCGCACCCGCTTCACGGTGTCGGCCATCGCCAGACCGGGGATCGCCCCATCCGCACCCGCGCGCACGGCATCAAGGACGGCGGCAAACAGGGCCGGCGAGGCCAGCGGGCGGGCGGCGTCGTGCACAAGGACGTAGTCGACGTACCCGGGGACGAGTGCAAGGCCAGCGCGCACCGAAGCCGCTCGGGTCGTTCCACCCTCGGTGACGTGCACACATCCGGCGCGTCGCCGCTCGTCGTCGAGCTCTTCAGTGGGCAGGACCAGCACGACGTCGTCGACGACGAGGCGTGCGGTCTGCACCGACCACTCGACGACCAGGCGATCACCGAGCGGCTCGAACTGCTTGGCCCGCCCGAATCGGCGTCCCTCCCCGCCGGCGACCACCACCGCCCAGGCGGCGCCCCCCGACGCTGGCACCGCTAGGGCAGCTCGGCGTTCAGCCGCTCTTCGGCCTCCGCCTCGCTCACGCCGATGGCAAAGGTCAGCTCGGAGACGAGGATCTGGCGAGCGCGGTTGAGCATCCGCTTCTCCCCGGCCGACAGGCCCTTGTCCTTGTCTCGGATGGACAGGTTTCGCACCACCTCAGCGACCTGGTAGATGTCGCCGGACTTCAGCTTCTCGACGTGGTTCTTGTAGCGTCGCGACCAGTTGGTCGGCATCCGCGCCTCCTTCTTTCGAAGGACGGCGAAGACCTCCTCGACCTCCTCGTCGTTGATCACCTCGCGCAGGCCCACCTCGTCGGTGTTATCGGCCGGGACCATCAAGGTCAGATCGCCGTAGGCGAGGCGCAAGACGAGGTATTCGCGCTTCTCGCCGAAGGCCTCGCGTACCTCCCGGCGCTCGACCACGGCGGCGCCATGGTGCGGATAGACGACCTTGTCGCCGACGTCGAACACTGCAGCGCCTCCTTGAAGCCCACCGGCGCGTCACATCCCGATGCTCGCGCGCGGGGAAAGAACGACCAGGCGGCGCCGGGGCCTCGACGGCAGCCGCGGTTGCCATTCTACCTTTCCAGGCGCGTCCATCTGAACAGGACGCGGCGTCAGTGCTGGTGGGTCCGCCCCACAAGTCGCCGGCCGCGCGGCACGATCGCCTCCGACAGTTCACCGGCGCTGTCCTCACCGTAGGAGAGATTGAGCACGGCGGCGACCTGCTGGGTAGCGAGCAGGGAGTCGGTCGGCAGCTTGGCCAGCCGCGCCAGCGCCTCGTCGACCACGGGCTCGAGGTTTTCGTCGCCGGGCCGGCCGCGCACGTAGTCGGCGATGACCAGTCGGCGCTCCTCGTCGATGCCGGCGATCAGCTCTTCGAGCTGGAGCCGGAGGAGGCGACCCTGCGCGCCGAGTTCGGTGATCAGCTCGCGCACCGAGCGCGCCACGCGCAGCGCCATCTCCATGCGCTGGAGGACGACCGCCACCTGGTAGAGCGACACGGCCTGGGCGAGCTCTTGCTGGTCGAGGCGCTCGAGTACCTCGTCGAGGCGCGACTTGAAGCGCTCGAGCGTCTGGAGCAGGTGGTTCGCCCGACCAATCAGCGAGTCGGTGTCCTGCAGCTGCCGACGCAGGTCGCACTCATACAGCGTGATCGCCCCGGTCTCCTCCGAGACGGCAACGACGGGCACACCGATGCTGCGCGCCACCCGCTCGGCCGTGCGGTGCCGCGTGCCGGTCTCGGTCGTCGGGGCGGAAGGGTCCGGGATGAGGTGCACGTTCGCCCAGGCGATGCGGCGAGCCTCCTGGTCAAGGACGATGGCGCCATCCATCTTCGCAAGCTCGGACAGTCGCTGCGGGCTCATCTCGGCGTCGATGTGGAAGCCCCCCGAACAGATCCGCAGCACCTCAGGGCCGTCCCCGAGCACGACGAGCGCACCGAGGTGCGCTCGCAGGATGCGCTCGAGGCCCTCGCGCAGCGGCGAGCCCGGCACGACGCGGGCGAGCAGCTCTTCAAGGTGACCTTCAGGCTCGTCCACGTCGGCAGCCTACCGAAGGGTCTCGACCGCCTCGGCGAGATCCCGCACCCGCACGAGCTCGATTCCCTCGCAATCTGCCGGCGCTGACCACGGCACGATCGCTCGGCGGAATCCCCGACGCGCCGCCTCGGAGAGCCGCTTGGGGGTCTGGGTGACCTGGCGCACCTCACCACCGAGGCCGACTTCACCGCACGCCACCACGTCGGCGGGAACCGGACGTCCAAGCGCCGACGAGGCGAGCGCGAGCGCGAGCGCGAGGTCGCTCGCCGGCTCGCTCACCCGTACCCCACCCACGGCGGAGGCGAAGACGTCGTAGCGGGCGAGCGGACAGCTCGCCCGGCGCTCCAGCACGGCGACAAGCAGGGCGAGCCGCCCGGGGATGATTCCCTGGGCCGTGCGCCGCGGCGTGCCGAGCGCGCTCTCGGCGACGAGCGCCTGGATCTCAACGAGCAGGGGCCGACGTCCCTCGAGCACCGGGGCGACGACGCAGCCCGCTGCTCCAGGCCGCCGGTCGGCGAGCATGAATGCGCTCGGGTCCTCGACGCTCACCAGGCCGTGCTCACCCATGGCGAAGACGCCGAGCTCGCCCGTCGGCCCGAAGCGGTGTTTGTTGATTGCGAGCATCCGCAACGCGTGGTGGCGATCGCCCTCGAAGCTGCACACCGTGTCAACGAGGTGTTCGAGTACCCGCGGACCTGCCAGCTCGCCCTCTTTGGTCACATGGCCAACGAGCACGGTGGCGATGTGACGCCGCTTGGCGAGCGAAACGAGCCTTGCCGCCACCTCGCGCACCTGCGCGACGCTGCCGGGTGCACCGAGATCGGGGTCGCCAATGGTCTGGACGGAGTCGATCACGAGCAGCTCGGGCGACAGGCGCTCGGCTGCCGCCACCGCCTCGGCGAGCGAGGTGGTGGCGAGCAGCGAGACGCCGTCGACTGCCGCATCGAGACGATCGGCACGGCGCCGGATCTGCTCAGGCGACTCCTCGGCCGAGCAGATCAGCACCTTCGCCCCGCTGCTCGCGACCGCAGCCGCCAGCTGGAGGAGCAGGGTCGACTTGCCCACGCCGGGCTCGCCGCCGACCAGGGTGACCGATCCGGGAACCAGGCCGCCCGACAGCGCCCGGTCGAATTCGGCGATCCCGGTTGGCCAGGGCTCGCCGCCCTCGCTCGACACCTCCGCGAGCGCGACCGGCTCGGCGAGCAACCCCCGGGGCCCGGCGCCCACCCGTTCTTCAGCCAGGCTGTTCCACGCCCCACAGTGCGGGCAGCGCCCCGCCCAGCGCACCGCCGTCGTCCCGCACTCCCGGCAGCGATGCGTGGTCCGCTCTCGACTCATGGCTCCAGCGTAGAGACCGGGTGTCCCGACGCGAGAGAGCGCTCCCTAACCTCCGAGGGGCTGCCACTTGGGAGCGGCCCAAAGATGTCCACAGGAGGAGCCGATGCCCACGAGAATCGCCCGTAGCGAATGGTCCGGCGGTCTGCAAGACGGTGCCGGGCGCGTTGAGCTTGCGAGCTCGGGAATGGGCACCTACGACGTGTCCTTCCCCCGACGCACCGCCGAGGAAGCCGAGGGGACCACCAGTCCTGAGGAGTTGATCGCCGCCGCCCACTCGGCCTGCTTCGCGATGGCGCTGTCTGGCGCGATCAGCGCGGTGGGCGGCACCACCCGGCAGCTGCACGTCCGTGCCGAGGTCGGTCTCGGCCCCGACCCGAACGGCGGCTTCCACCTCACCCATATCGACCTCACGGTGCGCGGTGAGGTCGACGGTCTGAACGAGGACTCCTTCGTTCAGGCGGCGGAGGACGCGAAGGCGAACTGTCCGGTGAGCAAGGCGCTCACGGGCGTGCCAATCCACCTCGACGCGGCACTCAGCGCCTGAGGACCACCGGGACCATCGCAGCGCAAGGAAAAAAGCGAGGGGGCCGCCTCAGGCGACCCCCTCGCTGCTCTGACTCGTCCCTCAAGAGTCGGCGCCAGCTCCTGCCATCTCGACCGGCGGCGGCTCGATGCCCTCGACGGAGCGGAAGACGAGCTCCTCAGCCTCCAGATCGACGATGACCGTCTCGCCGACCCGGAACTCCTTCCACAAGAGCTTCTCTGACAGCGGGTCCTCGATCAGCTGCTGGATCGCACGGCGCAGCGGTCGCGCACCGAGCGAGGGCTCATAGCCGCGGTGGGCGACGAACTCCTTGGCGGCCCGGGTGAGCTCCAGGCTGACCCCTAGGTTCTCGAGCTGCTCACGCACCCGCTTGATCATCAAGTCGACGATCTGGATGACCTCGTCGAGCAGCAGCTCGTGGAAGACGATCACCTCGTCGATGCGGTTCAAGAACTCGGGCCGGAAGTGCGCCTTCAGCGCCTCGTTGACCTTCGCCTTCATGCGCTCGTAGGTGACCGCCTCGGTCGACTTGGCAAAGCCAAGCGTGGCCTTGCGCAGGTCCGCCGTGCCGAGGTTGGACGTCATGATCAGCACCGTGTTCTTGAAGTCCACCGTGCGGCCCTGGGAGTCGGTGAGGCGACCGTCCTCGAGGATCTGCAGCAAGGCGTTGAAGACGTCAGGGTGGGCCTTTTCGACCTCGTCGAACAGCACCACCGAGAACGGCTTGCGCCGCACGGCTTCGGTCAGCTGGCCGCCTTCCTCGTAGCCGACGTAGCCAGGAGGAGAACCGACCAGGCGGCTCACCGTGTGCTTCTCCATGTACTCGCTCATGTCGAGCTGGATAAGCGCCGACTCATCACCAAAGAGGAACTCGGCGAGGGCTTTGGCGAGCTCGGTCTTTCCGACCCCGGTCGGGCCGAGGAAGATGAACGAACCCGAAGGACGCTTGGGGTCCTTCAGGCCGGCACGCGTCCGCCGGATCGCTCGCGACAACGCCTTGATCGACTCCTCCTGGCCGACGATCCGCTTGTGCAGCTCGTCTTCCATTCGGAGCAGCTTCGCCGTCTCTTCCTCGGTGAGCTTGTAGACAGGGATGCCCGTCCAGTTGGCAAGGACATCGGCGATGACGTCCTCGTCGACCACGTCAAACAGGTCCACGCCTTCGGCGCGCCACTCCTGCTCGAGGGCGGCCTTGCGCTCTAGCTTGGCCTGCTCCTGCTCAGAGAGCTTGCGGAGCTGCTCAGCGTTGCCGCGCTGGCGCGCGGCCTCTTTCTCGGCGCGCAGCTTGGAGAGCTCCTCTTCGAGGCTGCGGTACTCCGGCGGGGTCGACATGCGGCGAATCCGCAGGCGGCTGCCAGCCTCGTCGATCAGGTCGATCGCCTTGTCGGGCAGGTAGCGGTCGGCGATGTAGCGGTCGGCGAGGTTCGCCGCGGCCACGAGCGCCTGGTCGGTGATGGTGACCTGGTGGTGCTCCTCGTAGCGGTCGCGCAGGCCCTTCAAGATCTCAATCGTGTGCGGCAGCGACGGCTCTTCGACCTTGATCGGCTGGAACCGGCGCTCGAGCGCCGCGTCCTTCTCGAGGTGCTTGCGGTACTCGTCGAGAGTCGTCGCGCCGATGGTCTGCAGCTCGCCGCGGGCAAGCATGGGTTTTAGGATCGAGGCGGCATCGATCGCGCCCTCGGCGGCTCCCGCCCCGACGAGGGTGTGGAGCTCGTCGATGAACAGGATCGTGTCGCCGCGGGTGCGGATCTCTTTCAGCACTTTCTTCAGACGCTCTTCGAAGTCGCCGCGGTACCGGCTACCGGCAACCAGCGCGCCGAGGTCGAGGGTGTAGAGCTGCTTGCCCCTCAGCGTCTCAGGCACCTCGTTGGCCACGATCTGCTGGGAGAGGCCCTCGACGATCGCGGTCTTGCCCACGCCTGGCTCCCCGATCAACACGGGGTTGTTCTTGGTGCGGCGCGAGAGCACCTGCATCAAGCGCTCGATCTCGCGATCACGCCCAATCACGGGGTCGAGCTTGTGATCGCGGGCCAGTTGGGTGAGGTTCCGCCCGAACTGGTCGAGCACCGGCGATCCCGTCGTCGCTTGCTCGGGGCTCGCCCCACCGGGCGTGGCTCCGGCGGTCTCCCGGCCCATCGAGCCCGAGAGCAGCTGGATGACCTGCTGGCGCACACGCGGCAGGTCCGCACCCAGGCTCTGGAGCACCTGGGCAGCGACCCCCTCGCCTTCGCGCACCAGGCCGAGCAGCATGTGTTCGGTGCCGATGTAGTTGTGGCCGAGCTGCAGCGCCTCGCGAAGCGACAGCTCGAGGACCTTCTTCGCGCGGGGCGTGAATGGGGGCGAACCGGTCGGTGCGGAGCCCGCGGGACCGATCGTCTCTTCGACCTTGTCGCGGACCGCCTCCAAGGAGATGCCCAGCGACTCCAGGGCCTTCGCTGCCAAGCCCTCACCCTCGTGGATGAGGCCAAGCAGGATGTGCTCGGTCCCGATGAAGCTGTGGTTGAGGAGGCGCGCCTCTTCCTGAGCGAGGACCAGAACCCGCCGTGCCCTGTCAGTGAATCGCTCGAACAATCTCGACTCCCTCTGTTCGACCTCTTCGGCCTTAGTCTACAGACGGACTCGCCGCCACCGACCTCGCCGCTTGGTGATGAAGCAATGAGGGCACCAACGGCCCGCCCATGCCCGATCTCGACGACCAGGGACTGCGCCGGGTTGTTTCCCCCGATGCCTGCCCCGCCCACAGACTCCGCCAAGCAACACCTGCAGCGGTCCGGCCGTCCGGTGCCTGTTTGTCGGGTGCCGGGGCCAGTGGCGTATCGTGCACCACAGTGAACGCCCCGGACCTGTTTCTGCTTCCCGTCCCCGAGGAGGAATTCGGCCGGCTCGAGGAATGCCTGCTGGCGATGGTGAGCCAGGAGGACCCCTTCATCGACGAGGTGGCAAGCCATCTGGTCAAGGCAGGGGGCAAGCGACTGCGCCCCGCGCTCGCGATCGCCGCAGCCTCGTTATCAGGGCGAGTGGCCAGCGAGCAGACCTTGCTCGGGGGCGTTTGCGTCGAGCTGATCCACCTCGCGTCGCTCTATCACGACGACGTCATGGACGAGGCGACGCGGCGCCGCAACGTCGTGAGCGTGAACGGACGTTGGGGCAACCTGGTCGCCATCGTGGCGGGGGACTACCTGCTCGCCCGCTCGGCCGAGATCGCTGCCTCCCTCGGCATCGAGGTCGCCCAGCTCGTCGCGGCCACGATGGCGAGGCTTTGCCAGGGCCAGCTCTCAGAGGTCAAGGCCGCTTACCGCGTCGATCGCAGCGAGGAGGCCTACCTCTCGACCATCGCCGACAAGACCGCCGCGCTGATGGCGACGGCCTGCCGGATCGGCGGCATGACCGCCGGCCTCGAGCGGGCCCAGATCGAGACGCTCACGCAGTTTGGCGAGTACCTCGGCGTGGTCTTCCAAATCCGCGACGACGTCTTGGACATCGTCGCCAGCGAGCACGAACTCGGCAAGCCGCCGGGCCAAGACCTCGCCGAGGGCATTTACACGCTCCCGGTGCAGCGGGCGCTGGCCGATCGCAAGGTCGGACCACGCCTTCGCGAGCTGCTTGGCGGCCCGCTCGGTCGCGAGGAGGTCGAGATCGCCCGCGAGCTCGTGGCGGGCTCGGATGGCATCACCTTCGCGGCGGACGTCGCGCGCCGCTATGCGGCGCTCGCCGCGGAGGCGGCGGCATCCCTGGGCGACGGCGAGGTTCCCCAGGCTCTCAGCGAGCTCGGCGTCAGCCTGCTCGAGGACCTCGAACGCTCGACACGGGCGCTCGCCAGCTAACCCGCCGCCTCCTCTTCAGCACCCTCGCCCGGCTCGGCCACCGGCGCCTCTGGCTCCTCGCCCTCGTCGGCGCGCGCCTCGTTGCGCCCGAGCGGGCGCAAGGCCGGGAACAAGATCACCTCGCGGATGTTCGCCTTGTCGGCGAGCAGCATGACGAGCCGGTCGATGCCGATCCCGATGCCGCCGGTCGGCGGCATGCCGTGCTCGAGCGCCCGCAAAAATTCCTCGTCGAGCGCCATCGCCTCTTCATCACCGGCGGCGCGCTCTTCGGCCTGGATCAGGAAACGCGCGCGCTGCTCGTCGGGATCCGCCAGCTCGGAGAAGGCATTGACGAGCTCGCGACCGGCGACGACCGCCTCGAAGCGCTCGACATAGCCCGGACGCGTGCGGTGGTCGCGCGCGAGCGGTGACACCTCCTTGGGGTAGTCGGTGACGAACACCGGCTGGAACAGCGTGTGCTCGGTCGTGTGCTCATAGACGTCCTGGAGGATCTTGCCGGGCCCGTCGTGCTCGCCCACCTCGACCCCGAGGTCTGCCGCCCGCCGTGCCAGCTCGTCGCGCCCGACGGCCAGGGTGACCTCGACGCCGGTCTGCTCGCGCACGAGCTCCTCCATGGTCGCCCGGCGCCACGGCGGGCTGAGGTCCAAGGAGCGGCCTTGGTAGCTGAACACCGTGGCACCCTTGGTCTGGCGGGCCACTTCGGCGACGGTGCCCTCGACGAGCTCCATCATGTCGCGGAAGTCGGCGTAGGCCTGGTACAGCTCGAGCATCGTGAACTCGGGGTTGTGGCGCGGTGAGAGCCCTTCGTTGCGAAACACGCGACCGATCTCAAAGACTCGCTCGAAGCCGCCGACGATCAGCCGTTTGAGGTACAGCTCGATAGCGATTCGCAGGTAGAAGTCGGCGTGCAAGGCGTTGTAATGGGTGGCAAAAGGACGGGCGTGGGCGCCGCTCGCGATGGGGTGGAGGATCGGCGTCTCGACCTCGACAAAGCCGCGCCCCTCAAGCTCGCGGCGCAACGCGCTCAACACCTGGGAACGCAAGAGGAAGGTCTCGCGCACTCCCTCGTTGGCCCACAGGTCAACCTCGCGCTGGCGGTGACGCGTCTCGATGTCGCGCACTCCCCGCCACTTGTCCCCGAAATCGCGCCGCGCGCGGGCGAGCAGGCTCCAGGACTCCACCCGAACCGAGAGCTCGCCGCGACGGGTGCGCACGACTTCGCCGCGCGCACCTACCCAGTCGCCGAGCGAGAGTGCTTCGAAACGGCGGTACTCAGGCGTCCTCGACTCATCCGCGAAGAGCTGGATCGCCCCGGTCCAGTCCCGCAGCTCGGCGAAGGTCACCTTTCCCTGGCTGCGCAGGCGCATCACCCGACCGGCCACGCCCGCCTCGATGCCGGAGCCGGCACCGGGGGCGAGGTCAGAAAAGCGCGGGTCGGCGGCCACCGCCTGGGCGCTGTCGCCTTGCTCGTAGCGGTACGGCGCCTCGTCGATGGGACTCACCAGGAACCCTCCCGTCGGTTCTCGCCGGCGTGTGGACCCGGCTGGGTATTGAGCTCGTACAGCAGACGCAGGCCGTGCAAGGTGAGCCACGGCTCGTGGTGCGCGACCCGGCGCGAGTGCGGCGCGACCAATGCGGCGAGCCCACCGGTCGCGACCACGTTCACCGCGCCGATCTCCTGCTCCAGGCGGTCGCACATGCCATCGACAAGCGCCGCGTGGCCAAAGACCGCCCCCGACTGCATCGACTCGACCGTCGTCCGGCCGATGGCGCGCCGCGGTTCACCGAGCGCGACGCGCGGGAGCGCAGCCGCGTGCTCATAGAGCGCGTCCATGGCGATGTCGAGCCCTGGCGCGATCGCGCCGCCAACGTACTCCCGGGCGGCCGAGATGACGTCGAAGGTCGTCGCGGTGCCCAGGTCAACGACGACGAGCGGCGCCGGGTACAAGTCGATGGCCGCGACGGCATTGGTCACCCGGTCGGCGCCGACCTCGCGCGGGTTCTCATAGCGGATCGCCATCCCGGTGCGCACACCCGGCCCCACCACGACAAGCGGCACGCTGAAGAAGCGGTCGGCCATCTCGCTCAGCGTGGCGCGGACCTTGGGAACCGACGAGGAGAGCACCACCCCCTCGATCGGGCTTTCGGAATCGGTGCCATGCGGGAGCTCGACGCCTCGCAGCGCGAGGAGCTGGCCGAGCAGCAGGGCGTGCTCTTCGGCCGTCCGCTCGGCCACGGTCGAGAGCCGCCAGCTCTCAAGCAGCCCATCGGACGCGCTCGGACGCGTCGGCCGCTCGGCAGCGGCGTGATCGAACAGGCCGACCACCGTCTGGGTGTTGCCGACGTCGATCGCGAGCAGCATGGGTTGTTGTCTAGCCGACGGCGCGAGCGGCGCTCGTGTCGGCGCCCGCTAGGGAGCGCTGGCGCGGACGAGCTCACCCACCTTGCGCACCGCCGCCGCGATGGCTGCCTCGCCGCCGAGCCGCTCCCGCCAGCCGCTCGGTACGAGCTCGGGGCTCAGGTCCTCGAGCGGGGCGAGTACGAACGCCCGCTCGAACAGGCGCGGGTGTGGCACCTGCAACCGATCGGTGGCGACACTGATCGGCTCGCGGCCTTGAGGGGTAAGGCGCTCGAGCACCAAGACGTCGACGTCGAGGCTGCGGGGACCAAAGCGCTCGAGGCGCACCCGACCCGCCTCGTGCTCGAGGGCGGCGGCGAGCTCGAGAGCACCCTCGGGCTCGAGGTCAACGACGAGACGAGCGACGGCGTTCAGGTACGGGCCTTGCGCCGGCCCACCAACCGGGGCCGTCTCATAGATCGGCGACATGGCGCAGTCCGCGTCGATGGCACACAGCCGCTCCACGGCACGGCCGATCAGGGCCCAGCGGTCGCCGAGGTTCGAGCCGAGACCGAGGTGCGCCCGGAGCATCCTCAGATCCCCGGCTGATCGCGGAAGCGTTCGATGCGGACCCCGGCGCTCACGAGATCCGCGGCGACGGGAGGCCGCAGTTTGCGGACGCTCACCAGAACCGAGTCGAGGCGGCCGAAGCGATCGAGCAAGCGAGCAGCCACCGTCTCGGCGAGCGCCTCGAGGAGGAAAAAGCGCTCTCTCGCGACGATTGCCGCGACCACGCCCAGCACGGCGCCGTAGTCGAGCGTCGACGACAAGTCATCGCTAGTTCCCGCCTCGGCGAGATTCGCACGCAGCTCGAGATCGAACTCGAACGGCTGTGCCCGGCGCTGTTCTTCTTCGAGGACGCCGTGGGTTCCAAGCAGCCGCAGCCCGCGAAGGACGATGGCGTCGCTCACCGCGACGGCGCCGGTGCCTCGGGCGCCTCGGGCGCGGCCTTCGCCGCGGCCGTGTCGGACTTCGGGGACCGCTTGGCCGGCGCGCCAGCATTTGGGGAGGTCGGAGGCGGTGGCTCGCCGGGGGCAGGATGCGCACGAGCCCGGGCGCGAGGCGCCGCGGACACCTCGTCGGGCGTCGCACGACGAAGCGGCGGCGGATCAGGCTCGCGCCTTGTCAGCTCGGCGCGCGTCGCCGCTCCAGGTCCCTTCGGCACCAGTTCCGCAGCGGCGGCAACGATGGAGCGGCCAGCCGAGCCCATCTGACGACGCAGCAGGTGCTCGACCGCAGAGACCGCCTGCGGCGCGGAGGGGAGGAGGCCGGCCCACCACAAATAGCCGGCGGCGACCCCGGCAACTCGCTCGCCGAGCTCCTCATGGTGCAGCAGGATCCGCTCGCCAGCACGCAGCCAGCTGAACAGTGCCGGGTAGCAAGCGGCGAGCACCGAGCGCACATCGCCTTGCAGTGGGAGCGGGAAGTGGGAGAAGGGAAGCTCGAATTCCTCGTAGGCATGCAGGTTGTGACTCGAGGGGAGCAGCGACACCACCCGGGTGAAACCCTGGGCCCGCAGCCACAAAATCTCTTCCCGCCGGCGCACTCGCCGATGGTGCGGGGCGTAGCCGCCGGGCCGTTCGCTCACGGCGAGTTCGTCCTTGACGATCCAGGAGAAGTTGCGCGGGACGATGCCCGCGGCCCAGCGCCCCTTCATCGGCCCGCTCCGCTGATCGCCACGGGCCCCAGGGTGCAAAGACGCGGACCAGCGAGCTCGCGCGCTTGAACCGTGGCCCGGACATCGTGCACCCGCACGATCGCGGCACCCGCCAGCATCGCCCAGGACGCCACCGCGAGCGAGCCCGGTAGGCGGTCTTGGGGCGGGCGAGGGGCTGCCCCGGCAGGAGCGGCCAGCACCCCCAAGAAGCTCTTGCGGCTCGCCCCGACGAGCACCGGTTCGCCCGCCGCCACGAGGCGAGAGAGGGCGGCGAGAAGGGCGAGGTTGTGCGCCGCGGTCTTGCCGAAGCCGATCCCTGGATCAACGTAGAGCTCACCGACACCGAGCGATCGCGCCGCCGTCGCACCCTCGGCGAGCGCGGCGTGCACCTCGCCCACCACATCGTCATAGTGCGGTGCCCGTTGCATGTCCTGTGGCATCCCCTGGCGGTGCATCACCACGAGCCCGACGCTTTGCTCCGCGGCGATCGGTCCAAGCGCCCCACCCACGTCGTTGAGGAGGCTCGCCCCCTCGGCGATCGCCGCCATGGCGACCGCCGGCTTCATCGTGTCGATCGAGATCCGGACCGTCCCGGCGAGACTGGCGACAACGGGCAGCACCCGGCGAAGCTCCTCGTCCTCGGGAACGGGTTTGGCGCCGGGCCGGGTCGACTCACCTCCGATGTCGATGATGTCCGCGCCCTCGGCCGCCATCGCGCGGCCGCGCTCGATGGCGGCTCCGGTCTGCAAATAGCGACCGCCATCGAAAAAAGAGTCCGGCGTGACGTTGAGCACGCCCATGACGAGGGGCTTCACCACCCCGCCAGCCTAAGGCTTGTCGACAAGCCCGCGGACCGGTGTTCAGCGCCCGGCGCGCACGAACCCCATGGCCTCTGCTCGCGTCGCCGGGTCGCTCCGGAAGAGGCCCCGCACCGCCGAGGTCACGGTCACCGTCCCCGGCTTGCGCACCCCGCGCATCGACATGCACAGGTGCTCGGCCTCGACGACGACAAAGGTGCCCCGGGGCTCGAGCGTGCGCTGGATCGACTCGGCGATCGCCGTCGTGAGGCGCTCTTGGACCTGGAGACGCCGGGCATGAGCGTCGACAAGCCGGGCGAGCTTGGACAACCCGGTAATCCGGCCATCGTCGTTCGGGATGTAGGCGACATGCGCCCGCCCGATGAAGGGGATCAGATGGTGCTCGCACAGCGAAGCGAAGGGGATGTCGCGGACCATCACCATCTCGTCGTGCTCAGCCGCGAAGGTCACCTGCAGGTGGCGGTCGGGGTCCTCGACCATCCCGGCGAGCAGCTCGCGGTACATCGCGGCGACACGCATCGGCGTATCGGCGAGATCTGGGCGATCGGGATCCTCACCCACCGCGACCAACAGGTCGCGCACGGCGCGTGCCGCGGCATCGAGATCGACTGCGTGAGCCAGGGAAGGATCGTCGCGGTTCAGGATTCCTCCACGCCGTCGACGAGATGGATGCCGCGCAGGTTCCGATAGCGCTCGGCGACGTCGAGCCCGTAACCGGCGACGAAGTCGGGCGGAATCTCGAAGCCGACGTAGGGAATCTCCAAGTTCACGCGCTGCTGGCCCTTTTTCATGAGCAACGAGCACACCTCGAGCGAGGCCGGTCCGCGCGCGAGGAGGCCCTTGCGCAGATAAGAGAGCGTGAGCCCGCTGTCGACGATGTCCTCGACGATGAGCACGTGTCGGTCGGTCAGATCGGCGTCGAGGTCCTTCACGATTCGGACGATGCCGCTCGTCTTGGTGGCCGCGCCATAAGAAGACACCGCCATGAAGTCGATCTCGAGTGGCAACGCGATCGCTCGGGCGAGATCGGCCATGAAGACGAACGCACCCTTTAGGACACCGATCAACAGCGGATGGCGACCGGCGTAGTCCGTGGTGATCGCCTGGCCCAGCTCCGCAACTCGACGCTGAATCTCCTCTTCGGAGATGACGACCTCACCGGGCGTCATCCCCGAGGGACCGCCCCGAGAGAGATCGGGTCGGTCCGAGCCGTCGGCTGCGCTCATCGCGACGACCTTACAGGTTGAGGTTGTTTCAAGCCTCGGCCGCCCCGGGACCGCGTGCCCGTTCGGGACAGGCGTCGGGCGCCGCGCCCGACGGCACAGTCGGGCCAGGCCTCAACGACCGTAGCGCTCGAGGCGCAGCCGGCCATGCGAGCGCGACAAGCGAGCACCACCGGGCAGCTCGCACGCCGCCACCTCACCACGCGCCACCGACAGCGCCCGCTCGATCGCGGCGAGCTCGAGTGGGTGCTCAAGCTCGAGTTCGTCGCGTAGATATCGACGCAGGGCGCGGCGAGCCAGCGCAGGGTCCGCCTGGGCGAGCGCCGGTGCGGAGCTGACGTCGATCTGCGTGGCAAGGTGGTCGAGCAACGCCCGCTCCCCGGCGAGAAGGCCCGCCTGGCGGGCGAGGACGCCGACGATGTCGCGTTGGGCGATCTCGCACAACAGCGGCAGGACCTCGGCCCGGATCCGATTGCGGCGGTGCTCGGGCGCGGCGTTGGTCGGATCCCGAACGATCGGCAACCCGAGCGACGTCGCAAGCCGCTCGGTCTCGGCGCGGCGAAGGCCGAGGATGGGATGTCGCGGCCCGGGGGTCATCCCGCACAGACCGTCGATGCCCGAGCCGCGCAGCAGGTTCAACACGATGGTCTCGGCCTGATCATCGGCCGTGTGTCCGGTCGCGACGTCGCCAGGCAGCGCACCAAAGCGCGCCGCACGCGCCCGCGCCTCGAGATTGGGGCCCGGCGAGCACCGGGCGGAGCGAGCGACGAAGGCCGCGCCGAGTTCGGCGGCCTGCGCGGCAACAATGCGCGCCTCGTCCCTTGAGCCGGGTCGAAGTCCGTGGTCGACATGGAACGCCGTCACATCGCACCCGGACGCGACCGCCAGGGAGAGCAGCGCGAGGGAGTCTGGACCGCCAGAGACCGCACAAGAGATCGCAGTACCGCGTGGCGGGAAGCGACAGCGCGCCAAGAGCTCGGCGGCGAGCGGGGGAAGCAGCGGACGGGGCACCCTCACGCAGGGGTCGCGGCGCGTCCCCCGACCCGCTCGACCCAGCGCTCGGGCTCGCGGATCTCCTCCATGCTCGGCAACAGCTCCGGAGAACCCCAGACCTGGGAAAACAGCTCGTCGCCACCGGCCTGGAGCACGTGGCCGACGAAGCGCTCCCCCTCCGCATACTGGCGCAGCTTGCCCTCGAGCCCGACCGCCTGGCGCGCCATCCGGGCCACCGGACCGACCTCGCTGCGGCGGCGGTGGAGCACCTCCGCGAAATGCTCGGCCGAAGGGACCTCGGCACGCGCCGCACTCGACATGACGACATCGCCGTGGCCTTCGAGCAGGCTCATCAGTGCCTGAGCCTCGCGCAAGGTTGCGAGCTGCTCGGAGGACGCGAGCAGCCCGACGATGCCCGCCTCGGCGAGCGGGTTGCGGCCTTCGCGGATCTCGCCGGCGGCGCGCCGCAGGCTGCTCAGCAGCGCCTGGGCATCGGGCGTGCCGAGCGCGCTGCCTCGCTCGACGAGATCGAGGAAGTAATCGCGCATCCAAGGAACACCGGTGAACTGCACCCGGTGCGTCACCTCGTGCAAAGCAATCCACAGCCGGAACTCTTCGGGAGCAAAGCCGTGGCGCCGCTCGAGCTCGAGGATGTTCGGACCGACGAAGTAGACGGCATCAAGCTCGGAGCCCTCGACCGGCAGGAGGTCATACTGCCCGAGCACGCGCCCTGCCATCCACGCGAGCAGGACCCCGACCTCGGCTCCCGCCGCAGCGCGGCTCAAAGGATTGAGCGCCCGGCGGGCCTTCGGGCTGGCAGCGAGGCGGCGCGCGACCGGGCGCAGGAGGCGGCGGAAAGAGGCGAGGTTCGCCTCCACCCAGCCGGCGCGGTCGGTGACCAGACTGCGTGCTGGGCCAACCGTCGGGTGCAGCCCGGTGGCCTGCTCGACCAGCTGTTCGGCCCGGGCCGTCGCGGCGTCGAAATCCCGGCGAAGTGCAGCGAGCTCGCGCTCGGTCACTGGGGGGGCGGAGGCCAGGCGCAAGGTCTGACGGGCGACGCGCAACGCGACATCCCAGGCCACAATCTCTGGCGCTACCTGCTCGTTCATCACCTCAGCCTAGGGTCTCACCTGGATCCGGTCAGGCGCGCTGCTCCTGCTCGTTGCGTAGGGCCGTCGCGATTCGGTCGCGCAGCTGCTCAGGGACGCGATCTCGACAGCGGTCGGCAATCACACGCCGCAGCTCGGCCTCGAAGTCGACCGCGTCGAGGCAGTCACCGCAGTGGTCAAGGTGCTTTGAGATCGCACTACGACGGTCCTCGGTCAGCTCGCCGTCCAAGAAGAAGTAGAGGCGGTGGATCGTCTCTTCGCAGTTGGCGACGTCGCCGTCTTGCGCAGCGCCCTGGCTCCCACACCAGCTGCCGACCGGGCCGTTGGCACCGCCTCGGTCGTTCATCTCGTCTCCCATCTCCGCCAGATCATCGTGGAGCTGCCTCCACGAGGCCCCGCTGGAGCCCGTACTCCCCCAACGCTTTTTGGAGCGCTCTCCTTCCCCGGTGGATCCGACTCATCACGGTGCCGATTGGCACCTGGGTGATGTCGGCGATCTCTTTGTAGGAGAAGCCCTCGACGTCGGCGAGAAGCACGGCGATCCGGAATACCTCGGGCAGCGACTCGATCGCCGCCTTCACCTCATCATCGGTAAAACGATCGAGCACCTCCTCCTCGGCGCTGCGCCCATCCGCGGAGCCGCCCGCGGCACCGAGCCGCCGATAGAGGTAGAGGTCCTCAACGTTCTCGACGTCGCTCTCCTCGGGCCGGCGCCGTCGCGCCCGGTAGGCATTGATGTAGGTATTGGTCAAGATGCGGTACAGCCATGCTTTGAGATTGGTGCCCTGCTCAAAGCGTCCATACGCGCGATACGCCTTGAGATAGGTCTCCTGCAGGAGATCCTCGGCGTCTGCAGGGTTCCTCGTCATCCGCATGGCGGCGCTATAGAGCGACGGCATGTACTCCATCGCGTCGTCCGCAAAGCGTGCCGGATCGGCCATAAGGCGACCTTACTCCCCGCCTGTCATGATCCGGACTCGGGCGGTAAAGCGAGGCGAGCGGCCACCTCGGCGGCCGTCGGCGGGTCCGCGCCCTGTCGCTCGCAAGTGATGCTGGCAGCCGCCGCGGCATACGCGAGCGCCGTGTCGAGGTCTTGGCGGTCAGCGCCGGCGAGACGCTCGGCAAGCAGCCCTGCCTGCGCAAAGCAGTGCAGCAGCGCCGCCGAATAGGTGTCGCCGGCACCGACGGTGTCCACCACCTCGATGACCGGGCTGGAAACGGAAAAGCACTCGTCCCTGAAAAAAACGAGGGGTCCGGCCGCACCCCGGGACACCACCAGCAGCCGGGACCCGAGACCCGCCCACGCTGCGCCGGAGGCTTCGACCGGCCGGTCGGGGTAGAGCAGCTCGAGGTCATCGCCGCTCACGCGGATGAGATCGGCACGTCCGACGAGGCGCTCGAGGTCCGCCCGGTACTGCGACGGGTCGGCGACGACGTTGAGGCGTACGTTCGGGTCGAGCGAGATCGTCACCTGCTCGCCAAGGGACGCCACGAAGTCACCGAGGACCCGCCGGCCGGCAAGAGAGGCGAGCGCCATCGAGCCGAGGTGAACGGCCTCGAAGGAAGCGGACGGTGCGGGCACGTCGCCTGGCTGCCAGCAAGCGCCCGCCGTCGCGTCGAAGTAGAAGCTGTAGCGCGCGTCCCCACCGCTCGAGAGGCTCACCAGCGCCAGCGTCGTCGGCTCGGCCGCCGTCACGACATAGGACAGGTCGACGCCGTTGCGTTCGAGATACTGGCGGACGAGATCCCCACAGGCATCTTCACCGAGGCGCGTGCACAGCGCGACGTCCTCACCCAGCCGGGCGAGCGCCACCGCAGCATTGGCAGGACTCCCACCGGGGAGCGAGCGCAGCATCGGCGCCCCGGATCCTCCCGGGACCTCCACGAGATCGACCAATGCCTCCCCGCAGACGAGGATCACACGCTGCCCCCTTCGGTCTCGTCGCGCGCGGCCGCACCGTGATGCCGCGTGGCGACCTGTCCAGTCTACGCGGGCACCTGTACGCTGCCCGGGTGACCATGGCGGATGAGGGCGATGCGCATCAGGCCGCGCCGGTACTGATGGACGAGCGACCGGCCCGCCGAGCCGTCCATCGCCGCAGACACTCGAACCGATGGTTCGAATGGTTCGGGGTGCTTTTTGTCGCCGCCCTGATCGCGTTCTTGGTGCGCACGTTTGCCATCGAGACCTTCTATGTCCCTTCCGGCTCGATGACTCCGACCCTCATCACGGGCGACCGCATCCTCGTCGACAAGCTGCCATGGGTGCGCGACAACATCCACCGCGGTGATGTCATCGTGTTCCGACGGGTGCCCTCCGACCCGATGCTCCAGGACTCGGACCTCGTGAAGCGCGTGATCGGCCTTCCAGGCGAGACGATCTGGTCCAAGGGGCACACCATCTACGTGAACGGCAAGGTACTCAAAGAGCCGTTCTTGCCGAATCTGAACGGCGTCTACTCCGAGCCGGGGCATCAGGCGTGCGCGCAGCGGAATTGGAACATCAAGCGCACGGTCATCCCGGCCGCCCACTACTTCGTCATGGGCGACTGCCGGCAGATCTCCTACGACAGCCGCTACTGGGGCCTCGTCCCGGCGAGCTACGTCGTCGGCAAGGTCTTCCTCGTCATCTGGCGGAACGGGCACCCTTGGTTCCACTGGCTGTGACCGGCGGCCTACAAGGGCCGGCCTCAGCGAGCCGCGTGACGCCGTCGAGCACTACCATTAGCGATGCCACGAACTGCGCATCCCAGGAGTCCTTAAGGTACGGCGCGATCCTTGCGAGCGCCGGGAAGTCCCGCTCGGGCGGGGGGGTCGCACCACCTGAAGCGCCGCTGCGCGTCATGCGCTCCACGGTCACGTAGCCGACGAGGTAGGCGCCGATCGCGCGCCAGGCGTCCGCGGCCTCCGGCTCGCTCAGACCCGCATCCTTCAGCGCTTGGCGCATCGCCTCGATCGCGGGTCGCCCGCGCAGGGGGACACCGCCGTGCTTGAACAGCAGCGGCAGGGCATTGGGATGCGCGAGCAGGAGACGCCGGAACGACACCGCCAGGCCGACGAGGCACTCGCGCCAGGTCTCGCCCGGTGCCGGCTCGGCCGGCGCCGCACCGAACACCTGGCGGGCGAGCTCGGAGAACAGCTCGTCCTTGCTCGGGTAGTAGCGATAGAGCGACATCACGCCGACGCCAAGGCGTCGGGCGAGGCGGCGCATCGAGAACGTCTCGAGGCCCTCGTCATCGAGCAGGGCGAGCGCCATCGTGGCGATCCGCTCGCGCGAGAGCACGGCGGAAGCGCGCGGATGGTCGCCCGGTCCTCTCCGATCGTGCTCGCCCTCTCGTTCCATGCTCCTGCCCGTTTGTCGCCTGCGCTCGTGTACGGTAGGTAGGTGCGTACAGCGTACGCCGTCGCGTCGGCGGAGTCGATCCGGGGCCAGGAGGCGCCATGGACAGGGGGGACCACCCGGCAATCGTCGCTCGTGGAATCGTCAAGCGCTTCGAGGAGACCGTGGCGCTCGACGGCCTCGACCTCGAGGTCCCCAGTGGCTCGGTGCTCGGTCTGCTCGGCCCGAACGGGAGCGGCAAGACCACCTTGGTGCGAGTCCTCACGACCCTCACCCCTCCTGACGAGGGGACTGCGGCAGTGGAGGGCCACGACGTCGTGCACCAGGCCGCCGCGGTCCGGCGCCGCATCGGCCTCGCGGGTCAGTTCTCCGCCGTGGACGATCACCTCACCGGTTATGAGAACCTGGAGATGGCGGGCCGCCTCTACCACCTCGATCGCCAGACGGCCGCGCGCCGCGCGCGAGAGCTGCTCGAGCGCTTCCAGTTAAGCGATGCGGCAAGCCGGCTGGCGAAGGGCTACTCCGGAGGGATGCGGCGACGCCTCGACCTCGCGGCCAGCCTCGTCGCGCATCCCTCGGTCCTGTTCCTCGACGAGCCAACGACGGGCCTCGACCCGCGCAGCCGTCTCGACCTATGGGGCGTGATCCGCGATCTGGTGCGGGACGGCACGACGTTGTTGCTGACGACCCAATACCTCGAGGAGGCGGACCAGCTTGCCGACTCGATCGTCGTCATCGACCAGGGACGGGTGATCGCCAAGGGCACTGCCCCAGAGCTGAAGAGCCGCGTTGGGGGCGACGTGCTGACCGGCACCTTCGCCTCGGCCACCGACCTCGAGCGGGCGCGACGAGCACTCGCGCCGCTCGCCGCAGGGGATGCCCAAGAGGACCCGGTGACGAACGAGCTGCGTCTCCCGGTCGGTTCGATGGGCTCACGAGCCTTGCTCGAGGCGGTGCGCCTCCTCGACAACGAGCGAGTCGAGGTGCTCGACCTCGCGATCAACCGGCCCTCTCTCGACGATGTCTTCTTGGCCCTCACCGGACACGCCGCCTCCAACGCGCCCGCTGTGCCAACCAAGCGGCGGCGGCGCGGGCGCCAGGCGACGGCGGCGAGCCTTGGATCGGAGACGCGATGACCACGACGACGCTTGGCGCGCACCACGACGATGAGCCGGGCGTGGTCGAACGCGCCCGATGGGCGCTTGCGGACGCGCAGGTGATGACCCGCCGGTACCTGCTCCAGCTGATCCGCATCCCGACCGTGCTCTTCTTCTCGCTGATCCAGCCGGTGATGTTCGTGCTGCTCTTCCGCTACGTGTTCGGCGGCGCCATCCATACTGCCGGGGTCAACTACGCGGAGTACATGCTCCCGGGCGCGATCGCCCAGACGGCCTCGTTCGCGTCCTTCGGGACGGCGATCGGCCTCTCCTACGACCTCGGCCGGGGTCTCATCGATCGGGTGCGCTCGATGCCCGCCGCCCGCTTCGCCGTGCTCGCAGGTCGCCTCAGCTCTGATGTTGTGCGGAGCCTCGCCGTCGTCCTGGTGCTCATCGCGGTCGGCTACGGCGTGGGATTCCGCTTCGACAACGGAGCAGGACCCGCGATCTTGATGATCCTGCTCTCGGTGCTCTTCGGCCTCGCCATCTGCACGATCGCCGCCTTCGTTGGCCTTGCATTGAAGGACCCCGAGGCCGTGCAGTCCTTCGGGCTGGTGTGGCTGTTCCCCCTCACCTTCGTCTCGGGGGCCTTCGTGCCCGTGGCGACCATGCCTGGCTGGCTGCAGGCCATCGCTCGGCCGAACCCCGTGACCCTCGTGGTCGCCGTGATGCGCTCCCTCGCCTACGGCGGCCCGATCACCCCTCACCTCCTCGAGTCGCTGGCGTGGATCGCCGGCATCTTGCTCGTCTTCGCCCCGCTCGCAGTGCGAGCCTTCAAGCGCGCGAGCTGACCCGCCGTCCGAATGCCGACGGGTCAGCCTGACGAGCAGCGCGTTAGGCCGCCACGGCACTCTCGACATTCGCAGGGCTGAGTGCCACGGCGAGGACCTCGTCGATGTTCTGCGCCAGGTGCACCCCGAGCTGGCTGCGCACCTCTTCGGGCACGTCCTCGAGATCGGGCCCGTTGCGTTGCGGCAGGATCACGACCTTCAGTCCGGCGCGATGGGCGGCAAGCACCTTCTGTCGCACGCCACCGATCGCCAGGACTCGACCTTGCAGGGTGACTTCTCCGGTCATGCCGACCTCGGAGCGCACCGCCTGGCCGGTGAGCAGGCTCACCAGCGCGCTCGCCATCGTTACCCCAGCAGAAGGACCGTCCTTTGGCACCGCGCCCGCAGGCACGTGGAGATGGAAGCGCCTGCCGACAAAGGCCCCGGAGTCGATCCCGAGCTCTGCCGCGTGCGAGCGCACGTAGGACAGCGCGATCTCGGCAGATTCGCGCATCACCTCGCCGAGTTGTCCCGTGAGGGTGAGGCCCTCTGGGCCATCCATCACGGTCGCCTCAACAAAGAGCACGTCCCCGCCAGCACCGGTGACGGCCAGCCCGGTCGCCACGCCGGGGACGCTGGTGCGGTCCGCCGCCTCGAAGAAAAAGCGCGGACGGCCAAGGTAGGCGGCGACCGCGTCCGCGTCGATGCGCACCGGAGCGCTCAGCGAGCCGGAAGCAAGCCGGGTGGCCACCTTGCGGGCGAGCCGCCCGAGCTCGCGTTCGAAGTTCCGAACGCCCGCCTCGCGGGTGTAATCAGCGATGACGCGCCGCAGCGCCTCGTCGCTCACCTGGAGCTCGTCGCCGGCCAAAGCGGCCTGGTCGCGCTGACGAGCGAGCAGGTGATTGCGCCCGATCGCCACCTTCTCCGCTTCGGTGTAGCCGTCAAGGCGGATGACCTCCATGCGGTCGAGCAACGCAGTGGGGATCGTGTCGATGACGTTCGCCGTCGCGAGGAACAGCACATTCGAAAGGTCGAGCTCGAGCTCGAGGTAGTGGTCGCGAAACGTGTGGTTCTGTGCCGGATCGAGCACCTCGAGCAGGGCCGAAGAGGGATCACCGCGATAATCCGCGCCGAGCTTGTCGACCTCGTCCAGGAGCACGACCGGATTTGCCGTGCCGGCCTCGGCGAGGGCCCGGACGATGCGGCCGGGCTGGGCGCCGACGTAGGTGCGCCGGTGGCCCCGGATCTCGGCCTCGTCGCGCACCCCGCCCAGGGCGACGCGCACGAAGCGGCGGCCGAGGGCACGGGCTACCGACTCGCCGAGCGAGGTCTTGCCGACACCTGGCGGACCCACCAGCGCCAAGATGGCGCCGGCTCCCCTTCCGAGGGAGACGAGCCCGCGCTCGTTGCGCAGCTTGCGCACCGCGAGGTGCTCGAGGATGCGCTCTTTCACGTCAGCGAGGCCATCGTGGTCCTCATCGAGGATCGCCGAGGCGGCGGTGACATCGAGGCGGTCCGGCGAGCTCGTGGCCCAAGGCAGCTCGAGCACGGTATCCAACCAGGCGCGGATCCACCCGCTCTCGGGATTTTGCTCGCTCGCTCGCTCGAGCTTGGCAAGCTCGCGCTCCACCGCGGCGCGGGCCTTGTCCGGGAGTGCCTTTTCGGCGAGGCGGGCGCGGTAGCCCTCGACCGAGCCGTCCTCGGGCACGCCATCGAGCTCGCCGAGCTCCTTGCGGATCTCCTCGAGCTGGCGGCGCAACAGGAACTCCCGCTGGGCCTTCTCCATGCCCTCTTCGACGTCGGTCTTGATCCTCTCGCGAAGCGCCAGGTCAGCGAGGGTGTCGCGGGCCCAGCCGAGCACCAGGCGGAGCCGTTTTTCGAGATCGATTGTCTCAAGGACCTCGACCTTTTGCGCCAGGCTGAGGTCAGCCGAGTAGCCCGCCACGTCAGCGATCTGCTCGGGCTCGTTGATCGCCCGCAAGCGCTCAGCCGTCCGCAGTGCGCCCCGTGCGATCAGTACGTTCTCCAGCACTGCCCGGTACTCGCGGGCAAGCTCGGTGGTCGCCTCGGTGGCAGGCTGCACCGCAACGGGCTCCACCTGGATCCACAGCGCGGACCCCGTCGAGGGGACGGCGGCGCCGATCAATCCGCGGCCGACCCCCCGCACAACGATCGCCGGCGGGCCGTCAGGCAGCTCGCCTTGCTCGAGGATCTCGGCGATGACGCCCACCTTGGCATAGCGCCCTTCGACATGGGGGACAAGGACCATGTGCCCTCCCGCGGTGCGCGCCGCCTCGCCGGCGCTGCGCGCCTCATCGGTCTCAAGGGTCAAGGTGAGGACCATTCCGGGAAGGACGACGCCGGTGCTGAGCGGCAGCAGGGGCAACGTCTCGTTGAGCTCGACCAACCGGTCCACCTCCAAAGGATCTGCGGTCCCCACAACAACCGCCCTGGGCTGCTCACTATTCCCCCGCAAGTGACATCGGCCCGTGCGGGCGACCGGCGGCTCGTGCATAGTCGGGACATGACGAGCGAGAAGACGACGCCAGCCGGCGGTGCCGAGCACTGGTTGCTGCTCATCTACCGCATCCCGAGCGAGCCGACCCGTCTGCGCGCCGGGGTGTGGAGGAAGATCAAGGGGCTCGGCGCCGTCTACGTTCAGAACTCGGCGGCCGCGCTCCCGGCCAGCCCTGCGGCCGAACGGGCGCTTCGCGCGCTGCGCGCCGAGATCGCCGAGATCGGCGGTACCGCGTACCTCTTCGACGCCGCCACGCTGGCGGGCCAAGGGCACCTGCTCGAGGTGTTCAACGCGGCGCGCGACGACGAGTACGAAGAGATCGTCGATCGCTGCGAGGATTTCTTGCGACAGTTGCGCAAGGAGTACGACGAAGAGCACTTCACCTATGCCGAACTCGAGGAGAACGACGTCGATCTCGCCAAGCTGAAAGGCTGGCTTGACAAAGTGCACGGCCGGGATGCCTTTGGGGCAACGGGCATCGACCGCGCTCGAGCTGCGCTCGAGCGCTGCGAACAGGCGCTCGAGGACTACGCGGCGCGCGTCTACGCGGTCGAAGGCGAGGGGCCCTCCCCACCCTCATAGGAGCCGGGCGGTCGCGAACTGTTCAACGCGCAGTCGCCCTCAAGTCGCTCTCTTGTAAAGCGGGTCTCTTACCGTCCCTAACGGCCGTCACCTCCCTTGAGTGACGGGACGAGAGGAGAACCAACCGTGCATGCTCACGCGCAGGTGAGCCCGGATTCCCGGCGCCCCCGTGGCCGCTACGTCCTCGCCGGCGCGGCGGTCGCAACCGTCGCCCTCGCCGGTGTCCAGGCGACCGCGACCGCCCAGCGCACGCCCAAGGCTGGCGTGGTGCCGCTCGTCGTCTACTCAGCCCAGGGCTACGACAAGCTCGAGACCGAGGACTTCTCGAAGAAGTACCACATCCCGGTGCAGCTCAACGACAACTCGACCGGCCCGCTGCTGACCGAGATCGAGGCATCCAAGAACAACCCGAAGTGGGGATTGCTCTGGGTGGACGGAGCGACTGCTTTTGCTGAGCTTGACGACCAACACCTCTTGGTGCGCGGCTTCGAGCCGAACGTGCATTGGAACTCGCTCGGCAAAGCCGCGCTACCCGCCGACAAGTCCTACGTTCCGACGGGCGTCACCTTGATGGCGATCATGGCCTACAACAAGCAGAAGGTGGCTCACCCACCGCGCTCCTGGCAGGCGCTGTTGTCGGCGAAGTGGCGGGGTCAGGTCGGAATGAACGATCCCAGCCAGTCCGGGCCCACCTACCCATTCATCGCAGGTATCATGCAGAATCTTGGTGGCATCGCCAAGGGCAAGACGTACTTCTCCAAGCTCAAGGCCAATGGGCTCGTCGTGAACCCGACGAATGGACCGACGCTCGCCGCGCTCGCTTCGGGCCAGATCAACCTCGCCCTCGTGCAGAGCTCGGCCGGCATTGGCGCCTACTTCTCGGATCACAACATCGCCGTGAAGTACCTCAACCCCGTCACAATCCTTCCAAGCGTCATCGGCATCGACGCCAAGGCACCGGCGCAAGAGCAAAAGGAAGCCGAGCTGTTCGCGAGCTACGTCCTTTCTCGCGCCGGCCAGAAGGTGATGAAGACCGGCGACCCGACGGGCGACTCGCTCTACTACCCGGTGCTCAGCGGGATCGCGCCTCGGGGAATCCTCCCGCCGCTCTCTGGCGTGAAGACCCAGTCGATCAACCCTTACGTCTGGGGCCCGAAGGAGAACGCGATCAACTCGTGGTTCGACTCGAGCATCGTGAAGTGATCCGAGTCCGCGCCACCGCGGCCGGCTGCCAAAGGCCGGGTTGATGGCGACGCTGCAACACGACTTGCCCCCTCCGGCGGCGCTCGAGCCGCCGGAGGGGTGCGGTCCCTCTGCAAATCGAACCGGATCGTTCGACCGGCGGCGTCTCGACAGGCTGCGCTGGGATCCCCAGCTCGCCGCGCGCGGCGGCCTGGCTGCGTTCTGGGCCCTCTTGGCCGCCCTGATCGTGCTGCCCTGCGCTTGCTTCTTGATGCTCGCGGTGTCGCCTCGGCTCTTTGGCCAGGGGTCGCAGTGGTTCACGCTCTCGTACCTGCGCGGGGTCTTCACCGGGACCACCGCGGTGTCGCTCGTGGACTCGCTGTGGGTGAGCGCTGCCGCAGCAGGGATCGGCTTGCTCGTCGGCATCCCAATCGCCTGGCTCGCCAACCGCACCCTGCTCCCGGGGCGCCGTTTCATCGCCGGAGCGATGTGGCTCGTGCTGGTGCTGCCGTCCTGGCTTCCCGCTTCGGGATGGGAGCGCCTGGTGCAACCCGACGGCGTGATGTACCGGATCGGGCTCGACTTCCCCTTCATCACCTCGGCGATCATGGGCCCCTTTGGGGTCGTGCTCTTGCTCGGGCTGCGTTGCGTTCCCTTCACGTACCTCACGATCACCGCCGCGCTGCGCGGGCTCGGCCAGGAATACGAGGACGCCGCTCGTACCCACGGGGCCGGGCGCATGGCGAGCCTGCGCCTGTTGATCCCGATCCTCGCTCCCGCCATCACCTCGGCGATCGCCATCGGCTTCGCCGAGTCCGTGAGCGACTTCGGCGTCGCCGCAACGCTCGCCTACCGGGCCAACTTCCCGCTCGCGACCTACCAGCTGTTTGCCAACGTCAACGGCTTCCCGCCGAGCTTCCCGGGGGCGGCCGCGATCGGCTGGCTGCTCGTCGGCTCGGTCGCCGTCCCGCTCGCGCTCCAGGCCCGCGCACTTCGCGGGCGCGCCTATCGCGTCTTGTCCGGCCGCAGCCGCCCCGCGCTGCGTCGCCGCCTCTCGCCGAGGGGGCTCGGCGCGAGCCTCATCCTGGTGATCGGATATTTCAGCGTCGCGCTCGGCGTCCCCGGCTTCGGCGCGCTCAGCTCGTCGCTGCTCTCCGACTACGGCGCCTCGCTCCAGCCAACGCTCGTGAACTACCGCGCCGTCTTTGAGAACTCGGGATTGTCTGGACCACTCGGGCGCTCGCTGATCTACGGCCTGATCACGGCCACGGTGACGGTCGCGCTTGGCTTTCTTTGTGCCAACTTGCTCTCGCGTCGTGGCAGCGCCTCGGGCGCACTGCTTGACTTCTTGCTCTTGGCGGCTGTCGCGCTCCCCGGCGTCGTCTTCGGAGCCGGCTACATCTTCGCCTACAACCTGCCAGCGCTCTCCCATCTCGGGCTCAGCCTCTACCAGACGACGACGCTGCTCGTCGTGGCCTATATCGCCTCGAGCATGCCGACGAACGCCCGCGTGCTCGTCGGTGCCGTATCCCAGATCGACCCCTCGCTGCGCAATGCCGCCCGCGCCCACGGCGCCTCAGCAACGCGTGCCTGGGCCCGGGGCGTGCTGCCCGCCCTCTCCCGCCCGCTGCTGATGGCCTGGCTCTTGACCTTCTCGGGGATCTTGTTGGAGCTCCCGTTGTCACAGCTGCTCTACGCGCCCGGGTCGCCGCCGGCGTCGGTCGCGATCGAGGACAACCTCGGCAACTACCACTTCGGCATCGGCACGGCCCAGGCCGTCGTCGCGGTCGGCCTTGCGTTCGCCGTCGTCGGGCTCGCGCTCGGCATCTTCCGCCTCGTGGCACCGGACGGCTGGCGACACGTCGGAGAGGGCGTGAACGAATGACCAAGAGCAATGCACAGGCACCGCTGACGGCGGCGCACCCCGTCCGCGTGCAGTCGATGACCAAGCAGTACCCGAACGGAAAACTCGCCGTCGAGGACATCTGCTTCGAGCTCAGCCCTGGCACCTTCTTCGTCTTGCTCG
Source organism: Actinomycetes bacterium (assembly GCA_021809805.1). GTDB lineage: Bacteria > Actinomycetota > Acidimicrobiia > Acidimicrobiales > Bog-793 > JAKABX01. Next base: position 27,716 of record JAJZKA010000002.1, on the reverse strand, counting down.
GCCCGTCTGGCTCGGGCAAGACCACCATGCTTCGCTGCCTCGCGGGAATCGAGCGCCTCAGTGGCGGGCGCATCGAGATCGGTGGTCGGGCCGTCGCCGCGCCGTCGATTCACCTGCCGCCCGAACAGCGGGAGCTGGCGATGGTCTTTCAGGATTACGCGCTCTGGCCGCACCTTTGTGCCCGCGACAACGTCGCCTTCGCGCTGAAGCGCCGCGGCGTGCACCGAGAGGAGGCGCGGCGGCGTGCCGAGATCCTGCTCGGCCGGCTCGGCATCGGAGCGCTCTGCCAGCGTTTCCCGTCCGAGCTGTCAGGCGGCGAGCAACAACGGGTCGGGCTGGCGCGTGCCCTGATCGGCGACACCGGACTGCTCTTGTGCGATGAGCCGCTGTCGAACCTCGACGCCGCGCTGCGCGAGCAGATGCGCGTGGAGATCTCCTCGCTGGTGCGCGAAGCGGGGACCACGACGATCTACATCACCCATGACCAGGCCGAGGCGTTCGCTCTCGCCGACCGGATCGGCGTGCTCGAGCACGGTCGCCTGGTGCAGCTCGCCGACCCCGAGACGATCTACGCCGCTCCCGCCACCCCATTTGTCGCACGATTCACCGGACTGGCCGGCGAGCTCGCGGTCCGCATTGCGGGACGCGCGCCAACCGGCGAGGTGGAGATCCACCTCGACGCAGGGACGAATCCGGTACGCCTGCTCGCGACGCCCGGCGAAGGCCTGGATCGGCACACTGGCGCCGGCCTGCTCCTCGTCCGCCCCGCCGCGGTCAGCCTCGCGGAGCCCGGTGGCACAGGTTGCCAGCTCTTGGGGAAGGTCACCGACGTCGCCTTCCGCGGGGTCGGCTACGAGCACGCCGTCGTTCTGGTCGACGGGACGCCGCTCAGCGGAATCTTCTCGCCACGGCGCGCTCGGCGGGGCGACAACGTCGGCGTGGCGCTGCGCCCCAACGGTTGCCTCGCTTTCGCTGCAGGAACCAGCACGAGCAGCACAGCGATCGGGCGGTGACGTGCCGCCCCGGCTGAGCTGAGCGGAGGGAGAGGGATTCGAACCCCCGGGGCTCTCGCCCAACGGTTTTCAAGACCGCCGCATTCGGCCGCTCTGCCATCCCTCCCGGCGGCGAATCCCTACGGATCGCCGATGTGGCCCCGCAAGTCTGCCAGCCAATGCTCCGCCGCCTGGCGGCGCAGGTCGACCTCGGCGCGCCGGGCACGAGCCGGTGATCCCGAGACCGGATACGAGCCGAGGAAGCGCAGCGCCTCCAAGTTGGCGTGCAGCGAGCGCAGGCAGTCGCCGAGCACCTCGTCGGCAACGTGACCCTCCACCTCGATGACAAAGCAGTGCTCTCCGAGCGCCTGCTTGGTCGGCCGCGAGACGAGGCGCGTCAGGTCAAGGCGGCGCGCCGCAAACTGGCTCAGGATCTCGAGCAGGCTGCCAGGACGGTTCTCATGCTGGAAGCAGACGAGCAGTGTGCGGTCGTGGCCCGTCGGGGCGGGGATGCGCCCCGGCGCCACGAGCACGAAGCGGGTCTGGTTCCCGTCGTGGTCCTCGATCGCCTCGGCGAGGAGCTCGAGCCCGTACCGGGTCGCCGCGTTGCGCGGCACCACCGCGGCTGCCTCCGGCTCCCCGCGTTCGGCCACCAAGCGAGCGCCCTCGGCGGTGGAAGAGACGGCGATCTGCGCGGCCTTGGGCGCCGCAGCGAGCAGGAAGTCTCGACACTGGGCGAAGGCCGGCGGGTAGGAGTAGACGCGCTCCAGCGTGGAGAGGCTTGCGCCGTGGGGCGCGGCGAGATGGAGGTGGACGTCGAGGACCACCTCGCGCTGGACGAGCAGCTCCTCGCCGAAGACGAGGCGGTCGAGCGTGGCGGAGATGGAGCCCTCGATCGAGTTCTCGAGCGGGACAAAGGCGGCATCGGCCTGCCCTGATGCGGCGGCAGCCACGGCCTCTTCGATTGTCCCCGTGAGCACGATCTCAGCGCCGCCAAGATCATTCTCACCGAGCAGGGCCTCCTCAGTGAAGGTCCCTTCGGGCCCCAAGCAGGCGATCTTCTGCCAGGGGATCGGGTGATCGCTCATGGCTGGCAGGATAGTAAGCCTCATGGACCACGAGGATCTCGAGACCCTATTGAAGGCCGTACAGAGCGGCGAGCGCTCGGTCGAGGAGGCAGCGACCCTGTTGCGGCGCCTCCCCTTCGCCGACCTCGGCTTCGCCCGTATCGACCACCACCGCGCGATGCGCCAGGGCCTGCCTGAGGCGGTCTTTGGACCGGGCAAGGCACCAGAACACTGCGCCGCGATCGTCGAAGAGCTGCTCGAGCACGGCAGTGGTCCCGTGCTCCTCACGCGGGCGACGCCGCTCCAGGTGGAGACGACGCTTCGCCGCTGTCCGGGCGGGGAGATCACCGGGACCTCGCCCGTCCCCGGCGAGCACTCGCTCGTGGCATGGCGACGGGCGCCGCGCCGGGAGGGTCGCGTCCTGGTGCTCACCGCGGGCACGGCCGACCTCCCCGTCGCGGCCGAATGCCACAGCACCCTCAGCGCGTACGGCTTCGTGCCCCACCAGCTCGCCGACTGCGGAGTCGCCGGCGTGCACCGGCTGTTCGCATCGCTTGACGAGCTCAGCGACGCCGACGCGGTGATCGTGGTCGCCGGCATGGAAGGGGCACTCGCAAGCATCGTGGGCGGCCTGACCTCGGCTCCGATTGTCGCCGTGCCCACCAGCGTCGGCTATGGCGCCGGGCTCGACGGGGTCACCGCGCTCTTGGCGATGCACGCCTCGTGCGCATCTGGGATCAGCGTCGTTGGCATCGACAACGGGTTCGGCGCCGCCTGTGCCGTCGCCCGGATGCTCGCCTGAGTCGCTGCGACATGTCCGTACCACCACAGGCCCCAAGCACCCCGACCGCCCGCGTCGCGTGGTTCAACTGCTTCGCCGGCATCGCCGGCGACATGGCGCTCGGCAGCCTCGTCGACGCGGGCGCGGATCTGCGCGAGATCGAGACGATGCTGCGGCGCCTGCCAATCGGCGGCTGGGGAATTGAGTCCTCCGCGGTGCTGCGCGGTGGGATCGCTGCCACGCGTGTCGAGGTCGAGGTCCGCGAGGACGCCGTTGTGCGCACCTATCCCGCGCTGCTCGCCCTCATCCAGGCCGCCAAATTGCCGACAAGGGTCGCCCGGCGCGCAGAGGCGACCCTGGCCGCGCTCGCCGACGTGGAGGGGCGGCTGCACCGGCGCCCGATCGCCCAAGTCCACTTCCACGAGGTCGGCGGCCACGACACCCTGGTCGACATCGTCGGCACGATGACCGCTCTCGAGCTGCTCGGCATCGACGAGGTCGCCGCCGGTCCGGTCGCCACCGGCACCGGTTTCGTCCGCGCCCAGCACGGGCTCTTGCCGAACCCGTCACCCGCGGTGCTCGGGCTGCTCGCGGGCGCGCCCATGACCGGTCGTGACGTCGACGTCGAGCTCACCACGCCGACCGGCGCCGCGATCTTGGCGGCGACGGTCGAGCGCTTCGGCCCGCTCCCGGCGATGACGGTCGAGGCCACCGGCTATGGCGCAGGCAGCCGCGACCTCGACGGCTTACCGAATTGCACCCAGGTCGTCCTGGGCTCGCGCCCCATGCGGCTCGAGGCATCGCCGGACACCGCACCGGGCGGCCAGCCGCTCATCCTCCTCGAGGCGAACGTGGACGACGCGACGGGCGAGCAGCTCGCCGCGGCGATCGACGCGTTGCTCAGCGCGGGTGCGGCCGACTGCTGGGTAACCCCGGTCGTGATGAAGAAAGGCCGACCGGGGCACCTCGTCAGCGCCCTTGCCGACCCCGCCCTCGCGGAGGTGCTGCGGCTCGCCCTGGCGCGCGAAACCGGATCGTTCGGCGTGCGCGCCAGCGTCGTCGGGCGATACGCAACCTCGCGGCACTTCGAGCAAGTCGAGGTCGCCGGACAACCGGTGCGTATCAAGGTCAGTCCCGGGCGCGCCAAGGTCGAATACGAAGACGCCCGCAAGGTGGCGCTCGACCAGGGTCTGGCCGTGCGCGAGGTGATGGCGCGAGCCGAGCACGCCTGGCGGCTCCGCGCGACGACGCCACCGCCGGACGGGGCAAGCTAGCCCTAGGGCTCGACCTGGAGCGCGATGTTCGCCTGGCGCAGCGCACCTCCCGGGAATCCCGCCGTCACCTGGAGCCGGTAGGTCGCCCCTGAGCGGACCGCGAGCGGGCCGAGGGTGAGGTAGCGGGCGTTGCCCGGTGTCAGCACGCGAAGGTGATGCGCAGCCCGTTCCGGCGACGCGGCGACCTTGCCGGTCGGCACGAGCGTGGCCTGAACGAGAGCGCCGTCGACCGGCAGGTTGCCGGTGGAGGCAACGACGACAGTGACCGTGAGGCGGGACGTCGCTTGCACCAAAGACACGGACCCAGCGGGCGGGATCTGGAGAGTCGTCGTCGTCACGACGGGTGTGGTCGTGGTCGTTGCGCCGCGGTGGTGGCGTGGCCGGCGGCGATGGCCCACCGTGGTCGCCGTGCCAGTGAGCGCGCTCCCCGTGGTCGGCAGCGTCGTGGTCGTCGTCGTGGTGGTGGTCGGGGTTGGGACCGTGGTCGTTGGCAGGCCGTCGATCTTGAGAACGCGGGGCTGGAGGGAGACGGCGAGCAGACTGAGCTGGCGGCGCCCGACGAGCGCCTGGGCACGGCTGAGCACACTGACCCAGACCGCGAGAGCCGGAGCGCTCCACGCTGACGGCGCGCGCAGCCACACCGAGGAACCGAGCCGGCGGGCGCCGTGGTGCGGCAGCTCCTGACGGAAGCGGCGATAGGCAGCGTCTCCGGCGCGCAGGTCTGCTGCAACCTTGGCGAGGGTCTGTTCGGCGGTCCCGGCGGCCGCCGCGTTGTCCATGGCCAGCGCGATCGCGCCACTCAGCTCTGTGGCGGCTCGAGCACGATTCGCGAAGACGGCCCCGAGCGCGGCGCCGCTCGCTGGTGTAGGCGGTGCGAGCTCGAGGGCGCTGTAATCGCGCCGGAGCTGCCTGGCGCTTCCTTCGAGCTCGCCGAGGAGCGCGTCGAGCTGGGCGCGCTGCAGACTGCTCCCGTTGCGCACCTTGGCCAGCGTCACCGACAGGGAGCTGCTCTGATCGACAAGTGGCGCCACCGCGGCGATCCAGCTGCGAGTGCTGCGGGTCGCCGCCGCGCCAGAGCTCGAGACCACCTGATTGGCCACCTCACCGATCACCAGCGCGACCAGCAGTCCGGCGAGGACCGGAAGCCAGATGCGACGACGGCGGCGCGGGCTGGACAGACGGCTCCCGAGCATCGGCCGCACGCTAGCGGCTCGCTCGCTCCCGAGCGGATCGGCCGCAGCGCGTCAGATGCGCCCGCGAAAGCAGTAGCTCATCGCAAGGGCGGACCTATGCTGCCCGGACCGGCACGACAGATGAGCCGTCCGATGACCAAGGAGCGTCGCCAGTGGACTCGCGCTGGTTTCTCGAAGTCAATCGGCTGGTTGCGGAGAGCGGATTCGCGCACGGCATGGCGCGGGCGTTCCACTCCTGGGCCGCCTTTGCCCTCTTCGGGCTCCTCGTGGCCGCCGGGTATCTGCGTGCCCGCAGCGGGCGGACCGGAGGGGGCGCCCGCCAACTCGCGGCGTCGGTCGCGGCGCCGCTCACCGGGGTGCTGGCCTACTTGGTGGCCCTGCCGATCGCCCGGGCCATCGGCCACCAGCGGCCCTACCAGGTGCTCGCCGGTGTCGTCGTGCTCGCGCACCGCAGCACGTCGCCAGGGCTCCCCAACGCCCAGGCAGCCATGGCACTCGCCGTCGCCGTCGCCCTCCTTTTCGCTCAAGATCACTTGCTCGGCCCGCTCGCAGTTCTTGGCGCGCTCGCGGTCGCGTTCAACGAGTGCTACGTGGGCCTCGCCTTTCCTGCCGATGCCGCCGCTGGCCTTGGGCTCGGGTTGTTCATTGCGATCCTGACCGTCGTCATCACCCGCCCCGCGTTCGCGGCGGTGCTCGGCCTCATCGGTCGCTCTTTTCTCGGCCGGATGCTCGTCCCCACCGTGGCTCACTCGCGCAATCCACTGGCGCCCGCTGCGACGGCACCGGCGGCCCCGGGGAGCCGCTCCACCAGCGCCGGACCGGCGGGCCTGCCCGTCAGGCTCGCCGCTACCGGGGCGGTCCGAGTGCTGGAGAGCCGCCCGCTCGCCCCGCGCCCAACTGTCAGCGATGCTCGCCCAGCCGTGAGCGACGCGCGACCGACCGGCGCGGTGACCTTCCCGAAGGCACCCGAGCGCCCGAAGCCCTAGGGCGCTGTTGATTTAATCGCCCCCCGTCGCGGGTGCTCGCGATTTGCCCGGGCGCGGACGAGACTTGTCCCATGCAGGGAAAAGCCACTCCTGACCGCCGGATGCTCGACGCCGCGGTCTTCTGCCGGGGCCTCGTCGAGGACGGGACCGTCTATGCGTTCTTAGCCGATCACCGACTAGAGCTCTTCCAGGAGGAGGAGTTCGCGGACCTCTTCCCCTCCGGTCGCGGCCGCCCCTCGATCCCCGCGGTGCTCGTCTGCTCGGTGATGGTCCTGCAGGCCCTGGAGGGGCTGTCGGACCGCGACGCGATCCGCCAGCTGCGGACGCGCATCGACTGGAAGGTCGCCTGCGGGCTCGCCCTCGACGACCCGGGCTTTGACTTCACCGTCCTCACCTACTGGCGGACGCGCCTTCGCCGCTCCGAGCGCCCGCAGCGGATCTTCGACGCGGTGCGCTCCGTCGTCGAGGCGACCGGGGTCCTCGCGAAGAAGACGCGCCGCGCCCTCGACTCGACGATCCTCGACGACGCCGTCGCCACCCAGGACACCGTGACCCAGCTCATCTCCGCGATCAGGAAGGTGCGCCGGGCGGTCCCCGAGGCGGCCCTCGTCTCGCTCTCGACCGCCACCGACGAGGGCGGCAAGCCGGTCATCGAATGGTCGGACCAGTCTGCGCGCGACGCCATCGTCACCGGCCTCGTCCATGACGCCGAAGCGGTCCTCGCCGCCGCGCAGGAGAGCCCGTCGAGCGAGCTCGCCGCCGACACGATCGGCCTGCTCGCCCTCGTGGCCGGCCAGGACGTCGAGCCCGGCGAGACCCCCGGCAGCTGGAAGATCGCGAAGAAGGTCGCGAAGGACCGGGTGATCTCGACCGTCGATGTCGAGGCCCGCCGCGGGCGTGAATCGACCGCCGTGCGGACCGACGGCTTCAAGGCGCATCTCGCCAGCGAGCCGGACACCGGGATCGTCACCGCCGTCAAGATCACGCCGGCGAACGCCCCCCGACGGACCGACCGGCGTCGAGCTGATGGAGGACGAGCCGGACGGCCTCGAGGTCCTCGCCGACTCCGCCTACGGATCGGGGACGACACGCAGCGACCTCGGGGAGCGCCGCCACCGCCTCGTCATCAAGCCGCTCCCGTCCCGCTCCGTCCTCCCTGGCGGCTTCGTCCGTGATGACTTCGCCGTCGACCACGACGCCCGCACGGTCACCTGCCCGGCGGGTCACACGGCTTCGGTGTCCAGGGCCGGCACCGCGAAGTTCGCCCCGCACTGTGCGGTCTGCCCGCTCAAGGTTCGCTGCACGAAGGCCGCGTCGCGCAGCTTCACCGTCTCCGAGCACGACCGGGAGCTCGTCGCGGCGAGGGCCGCCTGGCAAGACGAGGAGCTGCGCGGCACCTATCGAAAGCACCGCCCGATGGCCGAGCGCACGATCTCCTGGCTCGTCGCGAAGGGGAACCGGCGCCTGCGCTATCGCGGCGTCGAGCGGAACGAGGCCTGGGCGCACCGGCGCGTCGCGGCGTTGAACCTGCGCAGGCTCGTCGTGCTCGGGCTGACGAGACAAGACGGGAACTGGGTGCTCGCGACGACGTGATGGGCCCTCGGGAGCGTCCTAAGGAGGGCACGACACCTGTTGGCCAAAGGCCAAGACCAGCGCGACCGGATCTTCCCCCTCAACTCCGGCTCTTCGGTGCAGGCTTACCCCCGAGGACCCGAGGAAACGCTACGCCCGGTCGGGCCGGCTGTGAAGAGCGTTGTTCAACAGCGCCCTAGCCGCATCTCGCGCCCGTCACCGTCACCGTCACCGTCACCGGGGCGAGAGCTGGCCCAGGGATCAGCGTCCTTGTCGGTCGATCGCTCGCCGTGGCGATGCGGCCTCGGCCTTTGTGCGTCCTTGGATGCGCCATCCCCGCCCCTGCCGCATCGATTTCACCGAGATCTCCGGCGGCGAGCGGACCCACGCCAGGACGAGCAGCACTGGCTCACTAGACTCCGTTCGCTTGCCGCCGCCAGGCGGCGTCCGCCGGTGTGGCGCAGTTGGTAGCGCAGGCGATTTGTAATCGTCAGGTCGTGGGTTCGAGCCCCACCACCGGCTCCGCGCCGCGGCCAGTCAGCGCGAAGCGGCGATCTCGATCAAGGGGCTCCGGCGAGCAGGCGGGCGCGAGGCTCAGCGGTAGTCGCGGGGGATCTCGTAGACGCCCGGCTCGGTGACTTTGCCCGCCGCCGTGAGGACCTCGATCTTCTCGACGTCGAGCGGCTCGAGCTCGGCACCGACGTAGCCGGGGTACTCCTCGGCCGGGATGGTCCGGTAACCGCCATTCGCGTCGCGCACCACGATGTTGTGCACCTTGCGCTTACCGGCGTTCGGGGTGCGCTGCAGTTCCTTGCAGATCCTGTACGCGATCGGCCAGACAATGATCGGCACGACGATGGCCGCGATGCGGAATGTCCACAGCACCGTGTTCAAGGTGATCGACAGGTAGTTGGCGAGCACGTCCGTCGCGCTCGCCCCGAAGAGGACGAAGTAGAACGCGAACACCGCCGCGCCGGTCGCCGTCCGAACGGGACGGTCGCGGGGCCGGTCGAGGAGATGATGCTCGCGGACATGCTCCCCGGTGAGCTTGGCCTCCAAGAAGGGCCACAGCATGATGACCGTAAAGGTCACCCCCGGCAGCAACACGCCAGGGAAGAAGGCGTTCGGGATCATATGGCCGGGGAGATGGATCTCCCAGCTCGGCATGATGCGCAGCGCGCCGTCGAGCCAGCCCATGTACCAGTCAGGCTGAACCGCGTAGCTCACCTTCCAGGGGTAGTACTGCCCGTATTGCCAGATCGGGTTGATCTGGACGAGCGCACCCAACAGGGCCGTGACGCCGGTGGTCAAGAAGAAGAAGCCCAGCGTCTTGGTCATGAAACTCGGCCACAGCGGGGTGCCAACGACGTTGTCCTCGCGGGCGCCCGGCTGCTTGAACTGGGTGTGCTTATGGCGCACGAGCAGACCGAGGTGGGCACCGAGGAGTCCCAAGATGATGAGCGGCAAGATCAAGACGTGGATGATGAAAAAGCGGGGGATGATCGCACCGTTGCCCGGGTACAGACCGCCAAAGAGGAAAAAGGCGAGATAGCTGCCAACGAACGGCACGGACTCAAGAATCGAGAAGGCGATCCGGATACCGGTACCCGAGACGAGGTCGTCCGGCAGCGAATAGCCGAGGAAGCCATTGAAGATCGCAAGGATCAACAGGTTGGCGCCAATGATCCAGTTGACCTCGCGAGGGCGGCGGAACGCGCCGGTGAAAAAGACGCGCAGCATGTGGACGACGATCGAGCCCACGAAGATGTTGGCGGCCCAGTGGTGCATCTGGCGTACGAGCAGGCCGCCGCGCACCGCGAATGAGAGGTTCACGGTCGACGCGAACGCTTCGGACACGTGCGCCCCGTCGAGCGGCCGGTAACTGCCGTGGTAGATCGTCGTGGCCTCGGACGGGACGAAGTACAGCGTGAGGAAGATGCCCGTCAAAAGCAAGACGATGAACGAGTACAGCGCGATCTCACCGAGCATGAAGCTCCAGTGGTCCGGGAAGATCTTGTTCAGGAGGTGCCGGCCGCCACGCGAAATCGCGAGCCGGTCGTCCATCCAGTTGAACAAGCGGTCGATCACGTCGTCCCCCCGCGTTCCCAAAAGCCCGGGCCAACCGGCTCGTCGTAACCGGTCTGAGCCCGGATATAGCCGCGCGAGTCGATATAGAGCGGCAGCTGCGGCAGCGGTCGCGGGGCGGGTCCAAAGACCGGCTCAGCTCCCGAGTAGATGTCGAAGAGCGACTGGTGGCATGGGCACAACAGCTGCTCAGTCGCCTGCTCGTAGAGACCGACCGGGCAACCAGCGTGGGTGCACACCTTGGAGAACGCGATGAAGCCCTGGGGGGCCCACGTCTCGCGACCCGTCATCGTCACGATGTCCGTCGTCTGGGGGTGTAACAGGACGGTCTGGGAGATCGCTCCACCCACGTCATCTTGGGGGAAAACCGTCACCATGCTGCCGACGTCGATGTCATCGACCTTCACGCGGCGATTGTTGATGTCGGTGACATACGAACCCTTGCGCCATTTCGTCCTATACAAGCTCTTTTTCGGCAGCGGGCCGAGCGAACGAATCAGCGGGAATGCTGTCACGATGCCGAGCACGGCAGCAGCCGCCCCCATCGCCTTGGCGAGGAAGCCGCGACGCTCGATGGCGACCTTGCCCCGGCTCTCGAAGTCCCCAAGGAACAGGCGCTTCTCTTCAGGAGTCGTTTGCATCAACGCCCGCGGCTCTTCGAATGGGCCCCGCGGCATGAGGAACATTCCCCACGACGCGACGCCGAAGCCGAACATCAACAGGCCAAGGGCCATCGAGAGCCCGAGCAAGAAGTTGCTGGCGTTTTGGGTATAGGCAGCGCCGAAGCCAGCAAAGCCGGCGAGCGCAAGCAAGAAGAACACGAGTGTCGTGCGCTCTGTCCGCTTCGGGTTCTTGGCAGCGACCTGGAATTGTGGCGCGCTGAGGTCGACCTGCACCCGCTGGACGGGCGAGGCGTGTGGATCTCGCTGTCCCAAGGGGCGCCCCCCCGGCGAGAGGTTCACTGGCACGCCACTGCCGTGCTCGTCAGACATGTTGAATCTCCCGATCACTCCCGCCGTCGTCCCCAACGGGTCCCGGGTTGCCCCCGTCGCCGTCAGGGCCGCCCTCGCCGTCCCCGTGCTGCTCGGCGCCGACCGGGCCGCGGGGCGTGCGGTCGCCAATCCAGAAGGCGGCGAGCACGCAGAGACCCACGCCGATGAACAGGCCGACGAAGCCCTCGGCAACAGGTCCGACTCCTCCGAGGCCGAGACCACCGGGGTTGGTCGGGTGCTCGATGTTGCGTGTCACGTAAGCGATAACATCGCTGAGCTGGGCGTTTGAGATAACACCACGCCCGAATCGCGGCATGTTGCCGGGCCCGGTGCGCACCGCCTCAGCAATCTGGGTTTTGGAGACGTCATGCAGCGACGGAGCGATGATCCCGCCTGACAGCGCGTCGCCCGCACCGGTGATCGTGTGGCAGGCCGCACAGATCTCGGCAAAGACGCTGAAACCGTTCGCGACGTTGGCACCCTTCAAGTTGACCTTGGGGATCGCGAAGCCCTGGTAGTTCGATAGCGACGCCACGTATTGCGCGATGTCCACGTTCTGGGCCGGATCGTACTTCGGTGGCTTGCGCGCCGGCTGGACGCTGGGGGTCGCAAGGGGCATCCAGCCGCTCGACAGCCACAGGTCGATGGTGCCGGCACCGAGGCCCTGCAGGCTCGGAGCCACGGCGCTGCCCTGCGCCGCGCTCCCGTGGCAGCTGGCGCACGTCTCATCGAACAGCGTCTTGCCCAGGTTCAGGTTCGGCTTGTGGTTTGTTGACTTGGTCACCGAGGCCGTCAGCACGGTGCCCGCGAGCGTCGGCGTCGGGGTGCTCGCCGGCCACCACACGAGCATGCCGAGGCTCACCGCGGCAACGACCACGGCGGCTGGGACGGCGACCCGGCACACGAGCCGGTGCCGGAGTGCGAGCCTCACGAGACCACCGCCTCGACGCTTGGCCGCGCAAGGCCTCTTGAAAGGAGGTACGAGCTCATGACAGCAAGAACAGAGCGCTGAACAGGCCGATCCAGACGATATCGACGAAGTGCCAGTAGTAGCTGATGGCCTGGAAGACCGGCATCTCGCCCGGATCGCCCTTCGGTCCCTTCATCCTCCCGAGCATCGCGAGCATCGCCAGGAGGCCGAGGATCACGTGCAGACCGTGCAGGCCGCTCATGATGTAGAAGAGCGAGCCGTAGGCATTGGTGTCCACCCGGAACGGCAGCGTCTTCCACTCGTAGGCCTGGTTGGCGATAAAGGCTGCACCCAGCAGGAAGCTCACGATGATCCAGGCACGAGCCTTGTTGCGCTCGCCGCGCTCGATCGCCCAGACGCCCAACTGCATCGTGGGGCTCGAGGCCAACAGGACGATCGTGAAGATCAGCGCTTGGTAGGTGTCGAGCTTGGTCCCCGGTGGGGGCCAATGTGACCCGGCGTTCGCACGAATCGTAAAGAACGCGGCAAACAGGCCCGAGAAGAACATGAACTCGGACCCGAGCCAGATCATCACCCCGACAGCCAGCATCTGCGGCCGCCGCTGGTGGACGGCTGCGGCCGCCGCTGGGGATGGCGGTTGGATGGCCGACACCTCGCTCACGGCCCCCTTTGTAGTCGACACCTGCCGGAGCGTTCCAAACGGGGCACCGGACGGGTCGTGAAGCCGCCCGGTTCAAGCGCCCAAGCAGGTCGCGGAGGTACCAGTCCCGCACTAGGGTCGTCGCGTGCCCGAGCTCGAGCCGCTGTTTCTCCGGGCCTGCCGCGGCGAGGCCATCGAGCGGGTGCCGGTGTGGTTCATGCGCCAGGCAGGTCGCTCGCTGCCCGAGTATCGCAAGCTGCGCGGGGAGGGGAGCATCCTTGAGGCCATCCGCTCGCCGGAGCTCGCCGCCGAGATCACGCTCCAGCCCGTCGATCGTTACGGCGTCGACGCGGCGATCCTGTTCTCCGACATCGTGATCCCCCTCGTCGGTATCGGTATCGACATCGACGTCGTCCCAGGGCGCGGCCCCGTGATCGCCGAGCCGTTCGGAACGAGCGCTGACCTGCGCCGCCTCCGTCCGCTTGAGCCCGAAGAGGACGTACCCTACGTACTTGAGACCGTCCGCCTGCTCACCGAGCGGCTCGGGGTCCCCCTGATCGGCTTCGCCGGCGCGCCCTTCACGGTGGCGAGCTACCTCGTCGAAGGCGGGCCGAGTCGCGACTTCGTGCGAACCAAGGCGCTGATGCACGGTGACCCGCCCTTGTGGCGCCTGCTGCTCGATCGGCTCGCTGACCTGGCGATCACCTCCTTGCGAGCGCAAGTCGACTGCGGGGCGGGCGCGATCCAGCTCTTCGACAGCTGGGCGGGCGCGCTCTCGCGGGCGGACTATGAGCGCCACGTCCTGCCTGCTACCCGCAGGGTGCTGGAAGGACTCGCGGACCTCGAGGTTCCCCGCATCCACTTCGGCGTGGGCACCGGTGAGCTGCTGGATTTGATGGCCGGCGCCGGCGCCGAGGTCGTGGGCGTCGACTGGCGCGTGCCGTTGGACCGGGCACGCCAGCGCGTAGGCCCTGAGGTCGTCTTGCAAGGCAACCTCGATCCCGCGATCTGCCTGGCGGGTTTTGAGGTAGCGGCTCGGGAAACTCGCCGCGTGTTGAAGGAGGGCGGCGGACGTCGGCACGTCTTCAACCTGGGCCACGGGGTGCTGCCAGCAACCGACCCCGAGGTCCTCACGAGGATCGTCGAACTCGTGCACCGGGTGTCAGCAGAGAGCGGGGCGGACGGCGAGCGATGACGACCGGCGTCGTCGTGATGACCTACGGAACCCCGAGCGGTCCCGACGACGTCGAGCGCTTCTACCTTGATGTCCGCCGCGGCCGCCCTCCCACACCTGAGCAGCTTGGCGACCTCAAGCGGCGCTATGACGCAATCGGCGGAATCTCGCCACTGAACGCCCGGACCGCTGCACAGCTGGCCGCGCTGCAGGAGGAGCTCGAGGTGCTCGAGCCCGGGGCCTACGTCGTCGCCTACGGCGCCAAGCACTCGGCACCAACGATCGAGGCGGCCGTCGCTGAGCTCGCCGGGCGCGGGGTGACCGACGTCGTCGGCATCGTGCTGGCCCCCCACTACTCGCGCCTCAGCGTCGGTGAGTACCTCGAGCGGGCCGCCGAGCGCTGCGCCGAGCTCGGGCTGGCCTGCGGCTTCGTCCGCCACTGGCACGACGAAGAGGCGCTGATCGCCGCGCTCGCCGCGCGGGTGCGCAGTGCGACTGCGTCGCTCCCGCCGACGCGTGGCGAGATCGAGTACTGCTTCACCGCCCACAGCCTTCCCGAGCGGATCCTCGCTGACGGCGATCCCTACCCCGACGAGCTCGCCGAGACCGCCCGTCTCGTCGCTGGTCGCCTCGAGCTTGCCCACTATCGCGTGGGTTGGCAGAGTGCCGGGCGCACGCCCGAGCCCTGGATCGGGCCCGACATCCTCGTCATGTTGCGCGAGCTCGCCGCCCAGGGCTTCGGGGGCGTCGTCGTCTGCCCAGCCGGCTTCACCGCAGATCACCTCGAGGTCCTCTACGATCTCGACATCGAGGCGGCCCAGCTGGCGGGCGAGCTCGGCCTCGCCTTCACCCGCACCGCCTCACTCAACGATGACCGCGCGGTGTTCGCCGCTCTTGCTCAGCGCGTCGTCGCCGCTCGCCCCCCTTCGGAGCGATGAGTCCCTCGGTTGCCGTCGTCGGTGGTGGCATCGCCGGTCTTGCCGCTGCCCACGCGCTCTCGAGCGCGCACGAGGTCATCTTGTTCGAGGCCGACGAGCGTCTCGGCGGCAAGCTGCGCACCGCCGCGTTCTGCGGCCGGCCGGTGGACCTCGGACCGGACGTCTTCATCAGCCGGGACCCCGCGGCGGCCGATCTCGTCCAAGCGGTCGGCCTCGGTGACGCGCTGAGCTCGCCGAACGAGGCAGGAGCGCTGATCTTCGCCAGGGGCCGCCCCCGCCGGCTGCCGAGCGGGCTGATGCTCGGCGTGCCGAGCGATCTGGCGAGCCTCGCCCGCTCGGGGATCTTGAGCCCACCTGGGCTCCTGCGGGCGGGGATCGGGCTCGTGTGGCCCGCCCGCCCGGTCCCCGACCCGGGCGATCTCGAGCACGATCCGACCGTCGCTGACGCGCTGCGCCAGCTCGGACCCGAGGTCGTCGCGACCCTGATCGATCCCCTCCTCGGTGGGATCAACGCCGGCGACGTGCGCCAGCTCTCGCTGTGGTCGACCGCACCGGCACTCGCCGGCATGCTCGCCGGCCAGCGCACGCTCGCGGGCGCCATGCGGGCCCGCCGACAAAGCGCCGCCGGCACTCCGTCCGGCGCGCCGGGATCGATGTTCCTTGGGCTCGCCGGAGGCATGGGTCAGCTCGTCGACGCACTCGTGGCACGCTGCACTGCGGTCGGCGTCCAGCTGACACGCGCCACAAGCATTGAAGTGGTGCGACGCGAGGCGGCCGCATGGCGGCTGACCGGCGCGGGCGCGGACGTTCGCGTGGATGGCGTCGTGCTCGCCGTGCCGGCCTTCGCGGCGGCCCGCCTCCTCGGCGGCGTCGACCCCGAGCTCGCAGCCTGGTGTGCCGCAATCGAGTACGCCGGCGTCATCACCGTGACACTCGCTTACCCCGTTGACGCCGTGCCGAAGGCGACCACCCGCGCCCTCGCCGCGGGCCGTCCAACCGACTCGCCGCTGCCCGGCACCGGCATGCTCTTGCCGCGAGGCACCGGCGCGCTCTGCACCGCGCTCAGCTTCGTGTCGACCAAGTGGCCACGGTCCGCCCCGCCAGGCAGCGTGGTCATCCGCGCCTCCACGGGCCGCTTCGGTGACGAGCGGTCGGCCCGGATGAGCGACGAGGAGCTTCTGGGCGCCGTGCGCGCGGAGATTCAGCGCTATCTCGGGATCGAACACGAGCCGAGCGACACGATCGTGCAGCGCTGGCCACAGGCGTTCCCGCAGTACGGGCCGGGCACTCGGCACCGGCTCCAGCGCATCGGCGAGCGGACGGCCGATCTCGCCAGTCTGCAGCTCTGCGGGTCGGCCTTCGGCGGGATCGGCATCCCCGCCTGCATCCGCAGCGGGAACGCCGCCGCGGCGAGCCTCGACGGCGCGCTCGGGCGGGCCACGACCTCCTGATCACAGGTCTTCGGGATGCGCCGGCACGACAGCGTCGCCTTGGCCGCCGGCGTCACCGCTGGGCTGCTCATTGCCCTCGCCGCCCCGCCATTTGGGTGGTGGCCGCTCGGCATCATCGGCCTCGGGATCTTGTCATCTGCATTGACGGGCGCCCACCCGTCGCGTCGCTTGCTCGTGGGTGCCGGGTGCGGCATCGCCCAGTACGCCGTCGGCGCCCTCTTCGTGGCCGCCTTCACGCTCGCCGGATACGTCCTACTGGTCGGCCTCGAAGGGCTCCTGTGCGCCCTCTTCGCACTGCTCGCGTCTCGAGGAGCGCTCCAACAACTACGAATCGTCGGTGCCGTCATCCTGCTCGAATGGGTGCGCGACCACTGGCCCGTCGGCGGCATGCCGATTGGTGGCGTGGCGATTGGCCAGAGTGGCGGCCCGCTCCTTGCACTCACCCGGATCGGTGGCCCGCTCCTCATGGTGGCCGCCGCAGCCGCCCTCGGGGCAGGCGGCGCCTCCAGCCTCGGCCGCCGGTACCGCTCGCGCCACCCACGCGATGCACTCGGAGCACTCGGGAGCCTCGGCGGCGTCGCGCTCGCCGTCATGTTGGCCAGCGTCGCCCCGAACGGGTCCCCAAAAGCAGGGAGCCTCCGGGCAGCGATCGTCCAAGGCGGGGGGCGCCGGGGCCTCACCTCGCTCGAGCAGCCTGCGAGCACGGCGCTGGCGGCGACGATCGCCGAGACGTCGCGCGTCGCTCCCGGACGGGTCGCGGTGGTGCTCTGGCCCGAGGACGTCGTCTCGCTCGGTGGACCGCTCGCCGGCTCTCCCGCCGAGCGCGCCCTCGGCGCACTGGCTCACCACCTCCACGCCACGCTGCTCGCCGGGGTGACTGCCCTCGTCGGCCAGCACCAGTTCACCAACGCGCTCGTCGCGATCACGCCCAACGGGCGGATCGCCGCCAGCGACGAGAAGGCACACCCGGTGCCCTTCGGTGAGTACGTCCCCTTCCGGGGCGTGCTCCAGCACGTGGTGAACCTCGCCGCGGTCCCCCGTGACATGGTCGTCGGGCACGGGAGCGGTCTGCTGAGGACGCCAGCGGGCCCGCTCGGCGCGCTCATCTCCTATGAGGACTTCTTCCCCGGACGCGGACGCTCTGCGGTACGCGCCGGAGGCCGTGCCCTCGTCGTGGCGACGAACACCGCGTCGTACGCCACAAGCGAGATCCCCGGCCAAGAGCTCGCGGCCTCGCGTATTCAAGCGGTCGCCGAAGGTCGCTATCTCCTCCAAGCCGCAACGGTCGGCGTCAGCGCCGTGATCGCTCCGAGCGGCGCGGTGCTCTGGCGCAGCGAGCTCGGCGTCCCAGCCACGCTCACCACCACCATCCCGCTACGGCGTGGGGCGACCCTCTACGAGCAGTTCGGCAACGTCCCCACGCTCGGACTCGCCGCGCTGGCGCTCGCCACGGGCGTTCCGCTTTTGGCCGTGAGGCGCCGCCGCCGACAGCGGCGTCACGACCGCGTCGCCGCCCTCCCTGCCCGAGCGCTCGCCGCCAACGAAGAGCACCTTGTTGAAGATGAAGTACTTCGCCAACCACATCGCGCCGTAGGTAGCGAGATTGCCGAGCTCAACAAGGATCGTCTGCACCTCGTGGCGCTGCGAGAGGTGCACGGCCTCACGGCTCGCCAAGCCGACGACGAGAGTCGACAGCACGAGGCTGATGAAGGCGATCACCCAGAACGGGACGACCTCCCGCCACAGGTGTGACTTGCCGCTCTTGCCCCAGGCCCAGGCCCGGTTGAGGTAGTACGAAGGGATCGTCGTGATCGCCGTGGCGATCACGTTCGCCACCTCGGCCTGGCTGATCTGCCAGCCGTTCAGGTCGACCGCACCGACCTTGACCTTGCGGTAAAAGACGTAGAGCAGGCCGAGCGACAGGAACGTCGTCAGGATCGACACCGACATGTAGCGCCACAGCTTGGCGAAGTGCGCGCCACGCAAAAACGCCTGGAGCCGGCCGGGCGCTTGCGGCGCGTCAGGATCAGTCGGCGTCGGACCTGGCATGACGGTGAGAGTGTAGCTTCACGGGGTGGAGGCTGGCACGGCAGGACTGCTCGAACTTCTCGATCTCGAGGCGATCGAGGTCAATTTGTTCCGCGGCAAGAGCCCGACCGGATCCCGCCAGCGGGTTTTCGGGGGCCAGGTGGCCGCCCAGGCACTGGTCGCAGCGGGCCGGACCATCGCGGAGAGCACGGTGCACTCACTGCACGCCTACTTCCTCCGACCGGGCGACCCCGCCGTTCCGATCCTCTATGACGTCGACCGCATCCGCGATGGCAGGAGCTTCACCACGCGCCGCGTCGTCGCGATCCAGCATGGCCGTGCCATCTTCAACCTGCACTGCTCGTTCCACCGGGGCGAGGAAGAGGGCCTCGAGCACCAGGACGCCCCTCCGGTGGTCCCGCCTCCCGAGGCGCTCGACGCGCTGCCGGCGGAGGACGTCGCCGCCGGCATCCCCGAGCGCTTCCACCACGCCGAGGGCCTCGAGATCCGTTTCATCACCGAGCTCCCTTGGTCGCGGGGTGCGGGGTCTGAGACGGCCCGGCGCGAACAGCTCTGGTTCCGCTTCGCGCAGCCCCTACGGGCTGACCCGCTCATCCACGCCGCGGTCGTTACCTTCTGCTCGGACATCACCTTGGTGGACACTGTCCTACAGCGCCACGGCTTCAGCCCTTGGGACGAGGAGTTCATCGGCGCCAGCCTCGACCACTGCATGTGGTTCCATCGGCCGTTCCGGGCTGACGAGTGGCTCCTCTACGACTTGCACAGCCCGACCGCAGGCGGGGCGCGCGGCTTCTCGCTCGGCACGCTGTATGCCCGCGACGGAGCCCTCGTCGCGAGTGTCGCCCAGGAAGGACTGCTCCGCTTCCGGAGGACCGCATGACCGGTCTGCTGGCTGCGTCGACCGTCGCCTTCGCCGTCGGGTTCGGGCTCTTCGTGGTCCTCTTGGTGATCCTGGTGGTCTTCGTCGTGCGCTTCGCCAGGAACCTCGGCAGGCGCCGTTAAGTCAGTAGGCGCCACCTCGGCGGCTTTCTATGATGACGCCGATCACCGCCGCAACGATCAAGGTGCCCCCGAAGACCGCCGTCCACACGCCGAAGACCAGAGCGATGGCGACAAAGGCTGCACCGACACCGAGGATGAAGGGCCAGATGCTCGAGCTGGGGAAAGCACCGATGATCGCCGGCGAGTCCTCGGGGTTCGCATCTGGCAGATCTTCTGGTCGTGGCTGCATCCGCCGGGACCACCAGAAGTAGTAGCTCCCAGGCAGCAGGCCGAGCAGCGACACCGCGGCGAGCATGACCGTGCCACCGTCCTCATAGGACGTAAACCAGTAGATCGTCGCAATGACCGCCCCGAAGACGAACATCACGAACAAGATCCGCGCCTCGATCTTCATCGCTGTGTCTCCTTGCCCGCGTCAGGATGGCCAGACGCGAGGACCCGCTCGGCCCTGGTCACCTCACCCTCGCTTGGGGGGTGCATCTGAGTGGTGTGCTCGGGGTGGTTGAAATCCCAGACCGGGCGCTCGGAACGGACCGGCGGCAACCAGGTGAAGTTATGGTGCACCGGCGGTGAGGCGGCCGCCCACTCCAGGGTGTGCCCATCCCAAGGATTGGCGGGCGCCACTTCGGGAACACGCCAGGAAACCCAGAGGTTCAGCACCGTGAAGGCCGCGGCAGCAAAGAGGATGAACGCTCCGACCGTCGAGATCAGGTTCAGGCCGGCCCAACCCGTGGACGCCGAGTACACGGCGATCCTGCGCGGCATGCCGCGCAGGCCGAGCAGGTACTGGGGCAGGTAGGTCACCCAAAAACCGATGAACATGAGCCAGAAGCTCGCTTTGCCGAGGCCCTCGCGCAGCATCCGGCCGGTCATCTTGGGATACCAGTAGTACAGCCCTGCAAAGCCGCCGAAGACCGCCGAGCCGAAGAGCACCTCGTGGAAGTGCGCGATGACGAAGTAGGTGTCGTGCACATAGAAGTCAACCGGTGGAGAGGCGAGCAGGACCCCGGTGACGCCGCCGAACAAGAACACGATGAGAAACCCGACGGCGAACAGCATCGACGAGGTGAACTGCAACGAGCCGCGCCACATCGTGCCGATCCAGTTGAAGAACTTGATCCCGGTAGGCACAGCGATCAGGTACGACATCAAGCTGAAGAAGGGCAGGAGCACGGTGCCGGTGGTGAACATGTGGTGCGCCCACACCGCCGTTGACAACGCGCCGATCGTGATCGTCGCAAAGATCATGCCGCGGTAGCCGAACACGGGCTTACGGGAGAAGACAGCCAGCACCTCGGTGACCATGCCGAAGTACGGCAGGGCGAGGATGTAGACCTCGGGATGGCCGAAGAACCAGAACAGGTTCTGCCAGAGCACCGGGACACCGCCGCCGCTCACCGTATAGATGTGCGCGCCGAGATGTCGATCGCACCACAGCATCACGAGTGCCGCCGTGAGCACCGGGAAGGCGACGAGAATCAGGATCGCGGTCACCAGCATGTTCCAGGTGAAGATCGGCAGTCGGAACATCGTCAGACCAGGCGCGCGCAGATAGAAGATCGTCGCCACGAGGTTGACGCCCGTGAAGATCGCCGAGAAGCCGGTGAGCACGAGGGCAACGATCCACATGTCCGGACCGGCACCGGGCGAGTTGACCGCGTCCGACAAGGGTGCGTAGGCGACCCAACCGAAGTCGGCCGCGCCGCCGACGGTCAAGAAGCCACCGATCATCGTCAGGCCGCCCGACAGATACAACCAGTACGACAGCGCGTTCAGCCGGGGAAAGGCCATGTCCGGCGCGCCCACCTGCAATGGGATGATGTAGTTCGCAATCCCACCGAACGCGAACGGTCCGGCGAACAGGTACAGCATCAAGCTGCCGTGCATCGTGAACAGCTCGTTGTAGGTGTGCTGCGAGACGACCGTGCTATCCGGCCCGGCGAGCTGAATGCGAATCAGCATCGCCATGATCCCGGCGGCCAAGAAGAAGGCAATCGACGTGATCGTGTAGCTCTTGCCGATCACCTTGTGGTCGGTGCTCGTCAGCCACTTCAGCAGGCCCGTTGGGCCGTGCTCGGCCTCGGGGTGGGCGAACCCGGAGGGTCGCTCGGCGAGAACGGTCATGACAGCGCTCCTGAGTGTGCCTGCGCAGACTGCTGGTGGGCGAGCCAACGCTGGAAGGTCGCCTTCGGCTCGACTTTGACCGTGAAGAGCATCTCAGCGTGGTACAAGCCGCAGTACTCCGCGCACTGACCGCGGAATGTACCCGTAGTCGTGGTCGTGAAGTCCCACGTGTTCGGGTGGCCGGGCTGCGCGTAGCGCCCGAAGTCAAAAGCGGGCACCCAGAACTCGTGCACGACGTCCACCGAGGTCAGATAGATCTCGACGGTCGAGTGGTCGGGCAGCACGAGCTGGGGATAGACGCTCGATGTCGCGGGAAGTGCCAACGCCTGGGGCTGGCCCTTGGTCGCGATCAGCACGTTCTGGGTCTGGTTGCTCCCCGAGTAGTAGTTGAAACGCCAGCCCCAGCGGTAGGCCGTCACATGGACGATCTCGGCCGGTCGCTTCGCGAGGGCATCGACGTTGTTCTCGGTGAGCACAGTGAAGTAGAAGATCGTGCCGACGATGATCACCGGTAGCCCGGTGTAGATGATCTCGAGCAGGACGTTCGAGTGGAACTGGCGCGGGATCGTCTCGTCCCGGCGGCGGTAGCGGAACACCGCCCAGAAGATGAGGCCCCAGACGATCGCGGCGACCACGAGGCCGGCGATCATCATTCCCGACCAGAGCTTGAAGGTGTCATGGCCCTGGACCGTGGCGCCTCGGAAGGCACCGAAGCTCGGCGCGTTGCACCCAGCGAGGACAACGGCCCCCCCGAGGAGCAAGAAGGGCATGGCAAGCCGGCGCCGCCACAGGGCGGTGCGCGGGGAAGGGGCCTCGGCGACGCTCGGAGCGCTCGCGTCGGGGCTGTCGGGCTGAGCTCCGGCGGTCACGTGGCGAGACTACCTACTGCCATTCCACCGAGGCCAACCGACCGAGCTCAGCGCGGGGCACCTTGGCGGCGCGCATTCTGTCTGGCGATCGCGCGCTTGGTCCGACCGGCGAGACGACCGGCAAATGCGGCCCCCGAGAGGTGGAGCGGCGGGCGCGCCCTGACATCGGGCCGGGCCACGCGGTGCTCGGTGGCGCGGACGGCCACGGCTCGGCGCGCCCGACCGGCGAGACGACCGGCAAATGCGGCCCCCGAGAGGTGGAGCGGCGGCGTGCCAGTCGCGGGTTCGCTATAGCGAGTCGTGCGCTCGATTCGCAACAGGACGAGCGCGACGACCTCGCTGACGACCAGGCCGAGGGCGTGGAGGTGGCCGAGCTCGCCCAACGGCGCGAGGGCGAGGAGGACGATGACCACGCCGTCGGCCACATGGTGGGCACGCCGCGAAAGCAGCCGCAGCGCCCCGAGTGGCCCGCGCGTCACCGCGTTCAGGATGCCGAGCAGCGCTCCGACCGCGATCAGCTCGTCGGCGACGGGCCCATTGGCGTGGAAGCCCGAGACGACAAGCGCTGCAGCGACGAGGTATTCGGCGACGGTGTGGCCAACAAAGGCGACGCGCCGACGCGCAGACGCGCGCCCCGACCGGGCGCGGGTCTGCTCAGGTCGTTGCGTGTCCGTCGCGCTCAGGCGCCGCTCTTGTCCTTCTCAGCTGCAGCGTCGGAGTTCGCCGCGGTGCCGTCGCCTTGCTCGAGTCCCTTCTTGAACTCGTGCGACGCGCTGCCGAGGCCGCGCGCCAGCTTGGGCAGCTGCGATCCCCCAAAGAGCAGAACCACGACAATGACCGCGATCACGATGAGACCATCGGGACCAAAGAGATCTGCTAGCAGGCCGGTGGGCAACCTGTCCTCCTTCCCCCGTCCGCGCACCTACTCTAGTTCGTCGAGCCTGAAACGGTGGCAGGGGTCTTTGGCCGCCTCAGGTGACGCGCCGGTTCTGCCGGCCGCTGCATTCCGCCGTCGGGCGGTGACCAGGGAGGCAGGGTTCGTGCGTAACCGAGGACTCGATGCGGTGATCTGGGACGCCAGGTGAGCCGATGATCTCGCCCAGGACCCACGAGCAGGCAGAACGCGGCGCCACCTACCGTGGCATCGCCGTCCCAGAGGTGCTGGCGGACTTCCGACTCGCCTGCATGGCCCGCGAGCTCGACGACCGCCAGCTCATCCTCCACAAGCAGGGACGCACCTACTTCCACATCGCCGGCGCGGGCCACGAGGCCCTGCTCACGGCGTTCGCGAGGTCGCTGCGCCCGGGCTATGACTGGTTCTTTCCCTACTACCGGGATCTGCCCCTCGTGCTCGCGCTCGGTGTGAGCCCGTATGAGGTGCTGCTCCAGGCCGTCGGCTCGGCTGAGGACCCGGCCTCGGGTGGTCGCCAGATGCCTTCGCACTGGGCGAGCCGCCCGCTGCACATCGTCAGCCAATCGAGCCCCACGGGCAGCCAGTGCATCCCGGCCGTCGGCTGCGCGGAGACCACGCGCTTCGCGGCTGGCCGCAGCCTCGCCGGCGTCGAGCACCACGATGATGAGGTCACCTACGTCTCGATCGGCGAGGGGGCCACCTCCGAGGGTGAGTTCTGGGAAAGCCTCAACACGGCGTCCAAGATGCGGCTCCCGATCGTCTACCTCGTCGCCGATAACGGCTACGCGATCTCGGTGCGTTCCGAGGAACAGGCGCCGGCTCCTATTGGCGACCTGATCTCGGGTTTCCCCCACTTCGAGGTGGCGCGCATCGACGGCGGTGACTACTTCGCAGCGCGCCAGGCCGCCGAGCGCGCGGTGAAACGGGCCCGCGCGGGCGACGGTCCGAGCCTCGTGCAGGCCGCGGTGACGCGCCCCTACTCGCACTCCTCCTCGGACAACCAGCTCCGCTACCGCAGCGCCGACGAGCTCGCCAAGGAGGCCGCCATCGACCCACTCGCCCGCATGGAACACGAGCTCATGGCGGCGGGGCTGATCAGCGCCGACGACGTCGCCAAGATGAAGGCGGAGGCCCGGGAGCTAGTCCTCGCTGCGGCCGCCAAGGCGCTCGATGCAGCGCGGCCGAACCCTGAGACGGTGCTCGCTCACCTCGTCTCGCTCGCCCCGTTCCCCGAGCCGGAGCCACCGAGCGACGAGGGCTCACCCGTGCACTTCAGCGAGTCGATCCGGCGGGTGCTGCACGAGGCGATGGCGAGCGATGAGCGCGTGCGCGTCTTCGGCGAGGACGTCGCCGATGCCGACCCGGCGATCCTCGCTGAGCTCGACGGACTGGGCGGCGTCTTTGGGACGACGCTCGGCCTCCAGCGGAGCTTTGGCAAGGATCGCTGCTTCAACACCCCCCTGGCCGAGGCGAACATCATCGGCCGGGCCGTCGGACAGGCTGTCCGCGGCCTGAGGCCGGTCCCCGAGATCCAGTTCTTCGACTACATCTGGCCTGCCATGCAGCAGATCCGCTCGGAGGCGGCGACCATGCGGTGGCGCTCCAACGGCACCTTCTCGGCACCGATCGTGGTGCGGTGTGCGATCGGCGGATACCTTGCCGGCGGGTCGATCTGGCACTCCCAATGCGGGGAGTCAATCTTCGCCCACACCCCCGGGCTGTTGGTCGCCTTCCCCTCCCGAGCCCGCGATGCCGTCGGGCTCTTTCGCGCTGCGATGTCCTACGAGGACCCGGTGCTCTTCCTCGAGCACAAGCACCTCTTCCGCCAGCGCTACGCGATGGACCCTTATCCGGAAGCGAACTACGTCCTGCCCTTTGGCAAGGGGACGATCGTCCGCCCGGGCGAGGACCTGAGCATCGTCACGTGGGGCGCGACGGTGCGGCGATCCCTCCTTGCCGCGGAGGAGCTCGCCAAGGAGGGCATCGAGGCAGAGGTCGTCGACCTGCGCACGCTCGCGCCTTGGGACCGCGAGCTCGTCGCCGATACCGTCGCGCGCACCTCCCGCCTGCTCGTTGTGCACGAGGACGTGCTCACCGGTGGCTTCGGCGGCGAGGTGGCGGCGTTTGTCGCCGAGCACTGCTTCGGCGATCTCGACGCGCCGGTGCGACGCATCGGCGCCCTCGACACCTGGGTCGCCTACGAGCCCACGCTGGAGCGGGCGATCCTGCCCCAAGTCGACCAGATCACCGACGCGGGCAGGAGCCTCGCCGAGTACTAGTCGGCCCGAAGCCACCGATTCGTCGGCCGTGGTACCCGATAACCGGCAGGCAGGCGCCCGTTCTGCACGCAAGGGAATGGCCGTGTTGTTCGCAGCTCCCGGTCGCCTCGCACAAGAGCGCCCGCGAGAGAGCGAAAGCGGCCATTTGCCTGGCCATGGTCAGTGCGGATGGCGAGGCCATGCCGCCGCAGACCACGTCGAGCTGCTCGAGATGGCGATCGCCTTACGGGAGCGACCGACGCCGTCGCGATGAATCGCCAACTGGCGAGCCGGACCGCTCGAACCTCCGTCGCCCGCCAAAGGTGGGCGGCATCACGCGCCGCGACGAACCCGAACGGTGCGGGGGGCACCGCGCGACCGCTCGGGGGCATAACGCTGGGTCAGTCGCACCACCAATCGAGCGGCCAACACGAGCAACAGGACGAGCGCCACGAGCAGAACCGAGGAGTCGAAGGCCAAGTTGCGCACCGCCTGGGTCGGCTCGTTCCAGAACGTCCAGGTCGCATACGTGAGGTAGGGAACGGGAGCATGCACAAGGGCACTGCTCGGGTAGCTGTTGGAGAACCCCGCCGTGTAGAGCATCGGCGCGGTCTCCCCGACCGAGATCGCGAGCGCCACGATGACGCCCGTCGCCATCCCTGGCACCGCCGAGCGCATCACGATTTTGCGCAGCAGGTAGGTCTTCGCCATTCCGAGCGCCTCGCCACCCTCCCGATAGGCGAGCGGGACCTGATTGAGCGCGATCTCGGTCGACTTGGCGACGTAGGGGACGACAAGGAGCGACAGCACGATCAGCGCAGCGAGCAGCGAGAACCCCCAGTGCAAGCCGACGACAAGGGCCACATAGCCGGTGTAGCCGAAGACGATCGAGGGAACCCCGGAGAGTACCTCCGACGCGCTTCGCAGGACGGCGGTCAGCGGGCTCGGCCTCGCCATCTCGGAGAGGAACAGTCCCGTCCCGATCCCGACGAGTCCGGCGAGGATGCCCACGCCGAGCATCAACACGAAGGTGCCGACAATCGTGTTTGCCAGGCCACCACCGACCCCGGTGGTTGCCTGGGTGAAGATGGACCAGCTCCAGCCAGGGATCGCGCTCTGGACCACGCCCTCGAGGACCCAGACGACGATCGCGACGACCAGGGCAAGGCCGGTGCCGCACAGCGACCACCATATGGCGGAGCGTGCCCGCCGGCTCCAGGCGATCGGGTCCGCCGGCACGTTGACTTGGTCTGCGAGCGCACTGGTCGCGCCGGCCATCAAAAGCCCACCCCGACCGGAAGCGCCGCACCGCGCGCCGAACGACGAACGAGCAGCCGGGCGGCGACGTTGACCACCAAGGTGATGACGAGAAGCACAAGTGCCGCTTCTGAGAGGCTCCTCGTTGAGAAGCCCGTCGGATCGCTCTGGGAGGAGTCGAGCAGGGTCACGATCGCCGCGGCAATGGTGGTCATCGAACCGTAGATATTGTGGGCCAGTTGCAGGGTGCTGCCGCTGACGAGCGCGACCGCGATCGTCTCGCCAAGGGCACGTCCAAGCCCCAGCACCAAGGCGCCGATCACCCCGGTGCGGATCCAGCGAAACTGCACGCTGAAGAACACCTCACTGCTCGTCATCCCAAGGGCCTCGGCGCCCTCCCGGGTTGCCTCAGGAACCTGGCGGAGCAAGTCGCGGGCCGTGGCCGCGATGATCGGGACGATCATCGCGGCCAGGATGACCCCGGCACTGAGCAGGCCCTGCCCATAACCGTGATCGCCGCGAAAGACATTGAGAACCGGAACGTTTGGGAGATGCGCGAGCAACGGATAGATCGTGCGCGCGAGCCAAGGCCCGAACGTGAAGACTCCGAAGAGGCCGATGACGACGCTCGGAATGCCGGCGAGGATCTCGAGAATGAGACCGATGACGCCCGACAGCGCCCGCGGCAACTTCTCAACGATGAAGATTGCGGCCCCGACCGCGACCGGGAAACCGACAACCACCGCGATTGCAGAGGTCTCAAGGGTTCCGAGGATGAGTGGGAGGGCCCCGTAGTTGGCGTCGAGCGGGTGGAGCACCCCTCTCGTATGCACTGGAGGCGAGTAGAAGCTGCCGAGGTTCCATTGGGTTCCGGTGATGAAACCCCATCCGTTGTAACGGATCGCGGGGAGTGCTTCGACGAGCAGCACGATCACCATGGCAATCAATGCGCCGAGCGGAATGACTGCGGAAACCGCGGTACCGACGCGCAAGAGTTGCTGGGTCAAGCCGTGAAGCGAGCGCGGGCGCTGTGAAGTGGCGGGCACTGGGGCAACACCCACCGTCAGGTTGGATTCGCTCATTGCTCTCTTTGCGGTCTTATTCAGCGGTCAGACGCCACGACCTTTGGTGCCGCCCGCCGAAGCGGGCAGCACCAAAGCCACGAGCT
>JAJZKA010000066.1 GCA_021809805.1 Actinomycetes bacterium | reverse complement strand
TGGGAGGGCCCTGGCCCGTTTCGGATCGCCTGCGCGGCCGGTGCCATCGCCACGGCGACGTTCGCGCCCTCGCCGCCCGGACGCAGCGCTCACCTAAGCCCGCCAGGTTCGTCCAAGGGATCTTTGGGTCCTTGTCGCAACGTCTCGTCTCTGGCGTCAACCAACGGCTCCAACAAGAGCACCTGACAGGTCCTCGCCTTCGCCCTGGCGATGCCCCACGCCGATCGCAATAGACCCCGGCAGTCCCAAGGGATCTGGAGACGGCGCCCTTGGTCGGAATGACACGTCGCTGCGGCCACGTCGCCTGCGCGCCGGAGCGAGCATCGGGCCGTGCGTCGTTCTGGTCGCCAAGGTGCGAGCGCGGCGCCGGGCCACAGAGCGCGCCCACGCGTCGAGACCGCCCACATGCCCGCCACACGCGTCCTTGTCGGCCATGGGGCCCCAGTGCTTGGGTGGAAGTGACCCGTTGATGCCGAGGTTGTGCAAGACAGCGGGCGCGTTGTCCAAAGGCGACGGTCATCCAAGCCGACGGCGAGGAGAAGACGATGACGGGGGCCGTGCCTCGCGCTCAGCCCCACACCTCTTCGGCCACCTCGACGATCAGACGGAGCTTGGCGATCTCCTCCTCGACCGTGATCTTGTTGCCCTCGACCGTTGAGGAGAACCCACACTGGGGCGAGAGGCACAGCTGTTCGAGGGGCGCGAAGCGCGCCGCTTCGTCGATGCGGGCCTTCAGCGCGTCCTTCGACTCGAGCTCGCCGCGCTTCGTGGTGACGAGCCCGAGCACGACGACCTTGCCCTTAGGCAGGAAGCGCAACGGTTCGAAGCCACCCGAGCGCTCGTCGTCGTACTCCAAGAAGAAGCCATCGACGTCGAGCTCGTTGAACAGCGCCTCGGCGACGAAGTCATAGCCGCCTTCGGCAGCCCAGTAGGACCGGAAGTTCCCGCGGCACGCGTGGGTGGTGACCACCATCGCCTGCGGACGGCCCGCGAGGGCCGCATTCATCTGGCGGATGTAGCGGAGGTGCTGGTGCTCGGCATCGTCCCCGCGCTCGCTCAGCATCGCCCGCTGGGCGGGGTCGTTGAGGTACGCGAGCGAGGTGTCGTCGAGCTGGAGGTAGCGGCAACCGAGCGCCCCGAGCCGGCGCACCTGCTCGGCGTAGGCGGCCGACAAATCCGCCCAGAACTGCTCAGGATCGGGATAGACGACCGGATCGATCATCGCGGGGCCGCCCCGGTAGTGCACCATACTCGGCGAAGGGATCGTCATCTTGGGGAGCGAATCGCCCGCTAAGGAGGCGAGGTAGGAGAACGCATCGCCGAAGATCGTGTGTTCAAGCCTCACCGGCCCAGCAACATGGAGCGCAGCCGAGCTGAATGAGGTCTCTCCCGCTGCATTTTTGAAGCTCACCTGCAACGACTCGCTGCCCGGTTCGATCCCTCCGAGCTGGTAGATGAAATCCATGTGCCACGAGGTGCGCCGGAACTCCCCGTCGGTGATGCTCTTCAGGCCGGCGTCTTGCTGCAGGGCGACGGCCGACGCGATCGCCGCATCCTCGGCGGCTCGCAAGCCTTCGGCGCCGATCTTCCCCGCGGTGTAGTCGGCGCGGGCCGCAAGCAGCTCCGGCGGCCGCAGCAGGCTTCCGACGTGGTCGGCGCGAAAGGGCGGGATCGTGCGCGGCTCCATCGGCGAAGCATGCTCCGAGCCCGCCATCCCCCGCAAGGGTCGCGGCAGCGATTGCGCCTCAGCCGAGATGGGCCGCGCGGCCGAGGCGCGGCTTTGCGGCGGCGAGCAGCTCCTCGATTTCCTCTGGAGAAATGGGTCGCGAGTACAAGAATCCCTGGCCCTGGGCGCACTCTTGGCGCTGCAGCTCGATGAGCTGGGTCTCGTCCTCGATGCCCTCGGCCAAGGTGTCGAGCCCGAGGGACTTGCCGAGCTGGACGAGGCTCTGCAGCAGCGCCCGTGCCTCGGGCGAACGTGGTGCCGCGGCGATGAAGGAGCGGTCGATCTTCAAGATGTCGATCGGGAACTGGCAACAGCGCAGAGGCAACCGGGGTGCCCTCGGCACTGAATGCCTCCTTTGCCCGCGTACTGGCCTGCGCGTAGGCCGAGTCCGCCTGCTGGGCGGCGAGCAGCAGGCCGAGCAGGCGACGAGGAGGAGGCCGACGAGGGCGCCACGGCGCGCGCCTGCACGGGTGGCTCGCGCGCGCGTCGCCCCTCGTCTGCGCCTCAAGGTTCTCATCGCGTCCTCGTCGCCGTGTACTGCGGCCGCCTGTCCCCCGCCCCAATGGGCGGTGGTCGTCGTCTCTATCGGCGAGACCGGGCGCTCCTTGAGGTCAAGGGCCCAGGACGAGGGTCCTGCTACGCGCGCTTGAGCGGGGTGAGCGCAAGGAGGAAGCGCTTGGTGCCCCGACGGGCGAAGGCGATGTCCGCCTCGGCGCGCTCGCCCTCGCCGCGCACCGAAACGACCGTCCCCTCGCCCCAGCGGGCGTGCACGATGCGGTCACCGGCCGACAGGCCGAGCGACTCCGCTCCCGTCGAGGCCACCGGGCGCGACGCACCGGCGCTGGGCCGCCCACCGTCGTCGAGCGCGCTGCCGATCTGCTCGCGCAGGCCCGCCCGGCTCCCCCAGGCGGCCTCGCGAAGAGCCATACCACCCGAGGAGAAAGCGCTCTCGAGGTCCTCGATCAACCCATCGGGGATCTCGCGCAAAAAGCGGCTGGGCAAGCTGTCGCGCGTGGCCCCAAAGAGCGTGCGGATGAAGGTATGGGTGAGATAGAGGCGCTCGCGGGCCCGGGTGATGCCGACATAGCACAGGCGCCGCTCCTCTTCGAGGTCATCTGGTTCCGACAGGGCGCGGTCGTGGGGGAAGACGCCCTCCTCCATGCCGGTCAGAAAGACCGCCGAGAATTCGAGCCCCTTGGCGGCGTGCAGCGTCATCAGCGCAACCCGCCCGTCGCCCTCTTCGAGGTCGTCGGTCGCGGCCACGAGCGAGCAGGCCTCGAGAAAGCCGGCGAGATCGTCGTATCCGGCGGCGGCCGTCTCGAGCTCCTCGAGGTTCTCCATCCGCCCCTCGGCCTCGATGCGGCTCGTGGCGCCGGTCGCCGCCTCCGCCTCGAGGGCATCGAGGTAGCCGGTGCGGGCGAGCACCTCGGCCACGACATCGGCCGGGGCCGAATGGACAAGGCCGCCGAGGGTTGCGACAAGGGAGCAGAAGGCGGCGATGCCCGTGGCCGCCCTGCCGGTCACACCCGCCTCGCTCGCGCGCCCGAGAGCCTCGGCGAAGCTGCATCGCTGCTCGCGGGCAAGGCCCGTCAGCTTGGCGACGCTCGTGGTCCCGACCCCGCGCTTTGGCACGTTGATGACGCGGCGCAGGGAGACCTCGTCGCTCGGATTCGTCACGAGGCGCAGGTAGGCGAGGAGGTCGCGCACCTCGCGGCGGTCGTAGAAGCGGGTGCCTCCGATCACCTTGTAGGGAAGGCCTCGGTCCGCGAGTGCCTGCTCGATGGCACGGGACTGGGCATTCGTGCGGTAAAAGACAGCGATCTCGTCGAGGCGCACCCCGTGCGCGCGGCGCAAGGTCGCAATCTCTTGAGCAACAAAGGTTGCCTCGGCGCGTTCGTCCCCGGCGCGGAGGCGCTTGATGGTCTCCCCCGTCCCGAGCGCGCTCCACAACCGCTTGTCCTGGCGCACAAGGTTGTTGCCGATGACGGCGTTGGCGGCATCGAGGATCGTCTGGGTCGAGCGGTAGTTCTGGTCGAGCACGATCGTCGTCTGGTCCGGGAAGGCGACCTCAAAATCCAACAGGTTGCGGATCTCGGCGCCGCGGAAGCGGTAGATGCTCTGGTCGGAGTCGCCGACCACGCAGACGTTGCGATGCGCGGAGCCGAGCAGGGTGACGATCTCGTTCTGGGCACGGTTGGTGTCCTGGTACTCGTCGACAAGCAGGTGCTCGAAACGTTCGGCATACTCCGCCCGCACCGCCTCGTCTCGGCGCAACAGTGCCACCGTGGCGAGCAGCAAGTCGTCGAAGTCCAACGCGTTCGCCTCGTGCATTCGGCGGTCGTATTCGGCATAGATCTCGGCGATCTTGCGCTCATAGATCGTGTAGGCGCGCTGCGCGTATCCGAGCGGGTCGAGCAGCTCGGCCTTGGCGGCGCTGATCGCGCCGAGCACCGCGCGCGCCGGGAAGCGCTTGGCGTCGATGCCGAGGTCTTCGACGGCGTGGTCGACGAGGCGACGGCTGTCACCGTCGTCATAGATCGTGAAGCCGGCGCGATACCCGGCGGCCTCGACATTGCGCCGCAAGATGCGCACGCACGCCGAGTGGAACGTCGAGATCCACATCTTCTCAACGATCGGGCCAACGAGCGCGCCGACGCGGCGGCGCATCTCGTCGGCCGCCTTGTTGGTAAAGGTGATCGCCAGCACCCGATATGGCGACGTGCCGGTTGCGAGCAGGTGGGCAATCCGTCGGGTGAGGACGCGGGTCTTGCCCGAGCCGGCGCCCGCGATCACGACCAGCGGCCCGCCGCGATGCAGCACCGCGGCACGCTGGGCCGGGTTGAGATCGGCAACGAGCGCCTCCGCGGCTTCCCCGTCGCCCACCGGGCGCGGGCGCTCTCGTGCCTCATGGGGGGCTGGGGTGGCCTCGCCGAGCTCGGCGTCGAGGTCGAACAGGTCCCCGCCCGCGGCATCGCCGAAGAGGCTCACTCCCACTCGATCGTGCCGGGCGGCTTGGAGGTGATGTCGTAGGCGACCCGATTGATCCCGGGGACCTCGTTGATGATCCGCTTGGCGATCTGCTCCAAAAGCTCGTGGGGAAGCCGCGCCCAATCCGCGGTCATGGCGTCATCGCTCGTGACCGCGCGCACGACGATCGGGTAGGCATAGGTGCGCTCGTCGCCCATCACTCCGACGCTGCGCACCGCCGGCAGGACGGCGAAGGATTGCCACAACTCGCGCCACAACCCGGCGTTGCGGACCTCCTCGAGCACGATGGCGTCTGCAGCACGCACGAGCTCGACGCGCTCGTGCGTCACCTCGCCGACGATGCGCACCGCGAGGCCCGGCCCGGGGAAGGGCTGGCGCCAGACCAGCTCCTCGGGCAGGCCCAGCTCCTCTCCGATCGCCCGCACCTCGTCCTTGAACAGCAAACGCAGCGGCTCGACGAGCTCGAGCTCCATGTCTTCAGGCAGGCCGCCCACGTTGTGGTGCGTCTTGATCGTCGCGGCGTGCCCGCTGCCTGACTCGATCACGTCCGGATACAGCGTCCCTTGAGCGAGGAAGCCCACCCCGCTCGCCTCCGAGGCGACCTCTTCAAAGACCCGCACAAACAGCTCGCCGATCACCTTGCGCTTGGCCTCGGGATCAGTGAGGCCCGCCAGGGCGCCAAAGAAGCGGTCCTGCGCCTTCACATGGACGAGATCGAGGCCGAACTGGCGGCGGAAGGTCTCCTCGACCTGCTCGCCTTCCCCGGCGCGCATCAGCCCGGTATCGACGAAGACACAGGTCAGCTGATCACCGATCGCCTTGTGCACGAGGGCGGCGGTCACCGCCGAGTCCACCCCACCCGACAGCGCGCACAGCACCCGGCCGGTCCCCACCATCTGGCGCACCTGATCGATTGCCGCCTCGATCACCGAGACGTGGGTCCAGGTCGGCCGGCAGTCACAGACCTGCAGGCAGAAGGCCTTCAACAGCTCGTCGCCCCGCTCGGTATGGACCACCTCGGGGTGGAATTGCACGGCGTAGCGGCGCGCCGCGACGTCCTCGAAGGCGGCGACGGCCACCTGGTCGGTCGCCGCCGTGACGACCGCGCCGGGCGGCGGCGCGACGATCGAGTCGCCGTGGCTCATCCACACGTCGGACTGCTCGGGCCACGACCCGACGAGCGCGCTCGTGGTGGCTGGGCCGCGAGTGAGGCGCGTGCGCCCATACTCGGCGACGCCGGTGCGGGCCACCTCGCCGCCGAGCTGCTGCGCGAGGAGCTGGGCGCCGTAGCAGATTCCGAGCACGGGCATGTCGAGTTCGAAGATCGCCGGGTCGAGGCGCGGCGCCCCCTCGGCATACACCGAGCTTGGGCCGCCTGAGAGGATGATGCCCTTCGGCGCGCGCGCTGCCAGCTCGGCCGCGGTGATCGAGTGCGGCACGATCTCGGAGTACACGTGCGCCTCGCGCACCCGCCGCGCGATCAACTGCGCGTACTGCGCCCCGAAGTCGACGACCGCGATCGTGTCGAAGCCAACAGGTTCGGGGCCCAAAGCGACGTTCACAGCCACGCGTTGAGGCTACCAGCGGGCCAACGTCGGCCCTCACCCGCCCGGCGCCGTCGCCACCAGCCGAGGGCTGCCCAACCTATTAGCACAAGGAGTGCACATAGTGCGAGCGCGGTGGCGAGCCCGAAGTGTGGGGGACGGTAGCTGAGCGTCAGCGTCGTCGTCCCTGCCGGCACCGCGACCAAGAGCATGCCCCGGCGATGCGACAAGGGGAGCACCTGGCCGTCCGCGCTCGCTTGCCACCCGGCCACCGCCGTGATCGCTGCAGCGAGCTCGCCGGGCTGCGGCGCGACGACGTGCACCACATAGCTGGCGTCCCCAGGGTGGCTGGCCGACACGACGCGGTCCGCGCCCGGCTGCGCCGCTGGCTTCGCGCCCGGCAGGGCCGACGTCGCCGTCGCGGTCACCGCGGTGGCCCCCGCGAAGGAGAACCGCGACCCACCAGGCACCTTGTACAGAACCATCGCCTGGTGCGGATTGCCGTCATTTGCCGGGATGGTCGCCACCTTGACGGTCCCCAACGGCGCCGGAACGCTCACCGGGGCGAGGATCGCCGCCGCGCCGTAGCGGCGCGCCAACGCGGCGGAATCGACGGCGGGCACGAACAGGTTGGTCCCCCCGGCGTCCTGACCGGTGTCGGGCACCGGCCAGGCGTCAAAGTAGGACTGGGGGATCAGCGGGTCGTGCATCCCGAGCTCGTCGATCCCATAGCCGACGTTGATCTCGGGATAGAAACCGACTCCCGTCCACTGACGCAGATTGGCGACGTTCCCGCCGTCGAGCGCCACGAGGCGCGTGCCCACCGCCGCCGCGAGCTGGCGCGTCGCAGGCGTTGTCGGGAAGCTCGTCGCCGCGTAGGAGTTGATCCCGACCCCCGAGAAGAGCAAGAACGCCCCCTGGACACCGGCCATGGCGAGGCCGGCCCCGACGGAGCGGCGAGATGACGTGGCGGCGTGCACCCGGCGGCTCGACCCGGCGAGATGTGAGGCGATCAGAACGCCCAGCACCAACGCCGCAGCCATCGCGCTCGGCCACCACAGCGCGGCGCGGCGGAGCCCGGCCAAGATGCCGGGCAAGGTGGAGGCGGCCGGCAGCACGTGGTACTGCGCCGCGTCGGCGGGAGGCATCGTGACGTCGCCGACGTCCGCCCACAGCCAACCGACGACGCCGGCGACCAACGCCGCCGTCCCGAGCAGCGCGGCGCGCACCCGCGCCTCTCGCCAGCGGGCGAGGACCACCTCGGCGCCCACGCCCGCCAGCAACGCCAAGAACAGGCCGACGAGTGGCAGGGCGCGCTGGAGGGCGACGGTGCCGAGCAGGCCGAGGTGACTGACGAGATGCTGCACCGGCGCCGCCGGCCCGAGGCGATACACAAGGAGCAGGCAGCCCACCAGGCCGACCCCGAGGGCGGCGACGGCCATGCGACGCCAGCAGCACCACAGCGCCACGAGCGCGAGCGCGAGCGCGATCACCCCGACATAGGCGGCGGACTCGAAGTAGTCCGCCGTGCCGAAGTAGTAGCTGCCGCGGATCGGCAGGCCGTCATAGCCCTGCGCGACGAGCAGCGACAGGTCCGACAACGGCAGGCCAGTTGCCGCGGCGGTGCCGGCTCGCGCAGAGGCGCCAATCCCCGACAGCCCCGACAGCCACAGCGGGGCTGCAAGGGCCGCGCCGAGGGCGCCACCGAGCGCGAGGCGACCCACGACGGCGAGCACGAGGCGGCGTCGGAGGGCGAGGATGACCCCCGCCACGGCGAGCACGAGACCGATCCCGAAGGCCAACAGCGCGTAGTCCTCCGGGAAGCCGCCGTAGATGCAAAAGGCCGCTGAGACCGCCAAGAGCGCCACGGGCGCCAGCGGGCGGCGGCTATGCGCGCACCAGATCGCCGCCGCGAGGATCCAGCCCGCCCAGGCGAGCGGGCCGGAGATGGCCCAGCCGAGCCAGCCCGCAAAGCTCCCCGAGAGCATCGCCGTCGAGCCGGCGAGCGCCGCCGCGAGCGGGCGGCAACCGAGCAGGCGCGCACAGACATACGCGCCGGTCGCGCAGATCAAGAGCTTGACGGCGATGGTGACCAAGAACGCGAGCGAGAGCGGGAAGAGGTAGCCGATGAGGCTCGGCAGAGCGAGCGGCGCCGACTCAAAGTTCACCAGCTGGGGAAAGCCCGTTCCGGCGAGGTCGTTCCACAGCGGCAGCTCGCCACGGTGCACGAGGCGCCAATCGAGGGTATTCCAGGGGATCGCCTGGTCGATTTGGTCACCGTTGATGATGTTGTGGTTCGGCAGGCCATGCGCGAGCGCCGTGAGGTGCGAGAGGCCCTGGCCGATGTCGGCAGGACCGAAGCTCGGACCGTCCTTGATCGCCGGCGACAGGTACAAAAAGACGAGGAGGACGAGCCACCCGAGCGCCACCAGGTCTGCCCGAGCCCGCCCCCGGGGCACGGTGGTCAGCCGGCGAGCGGGGCGCGGCCCGCCGAGGGAGCCACGACGACATCGGCTTTGTGGAACTCCCGAACGTTCGCGTAGCCACACAGCGCGATGGTCTTGCACAGCGCACCCACGAGATTGGTGCGCCCATCGGCGGAGCGCGCCGGGCCGAAGAGCACCTCACCGAGCGTCGCCTCCGTGCCGACCTGTGAGCAGACGGCTCGGGGAAGGCGCTGGTGGGTGGCAGCGCCGGTCCAGTGGCGTCCACAGCCCGGGGCGGTGGACGTGCCGGCGAGCGGGGTGCCGAGCATCACGGCATCGGCCCCGCACGCGAGCGCCTTGGCGACATCCGCACCAGTGGTGATCGGACCCTCGGCCACGACGTGGACGTAGACGCCGGTCTCCTCCAGATGACGCGAGCGCGCCCCGGCGGCATCGGCGATCGCCGTGCCGAGTGGCACGCCGATGCCGAGCACCTCGGCGGTGGTCGACGAACCGCCCGGCCCGGTGCCGACGATCACCCCGACGGCGCCCGTCCGCATCAAGTGCAGTGCCGCCTGGTACGAGGCGCACCCGCCGACGAGGACAGGGACGTCGAGCTCACGAATCAAGGCGGCGAGATCGAGCGTCTCGGCCGTCTTGGAGACGTGGTCCGCCGAAACAACCGTGCCCTGCACGACGAGCACGTCGAGCTCTCCGGCGAGTGCCGCCGGGGCGAGCGCCGCGGCGTGTTGCGGGCTGACCGCCCCGCACGCGACCGCCCCCGAGGTCGAGATCTCCGCGACCCTGGCGGTGACGAGCTCGAGATGCACCGGCTCTGCATACAGCTCAGCCAGCCGCTGGGCGACCGCACCGGCCGACATGCGCCCGAGCTCGGCGAGGAGGGGCGCCGGATCCTCATAGCGGGTCCACAGCCCTTCGAGATCGAGCACCGCGAGCGCGCCCAGGCGGTTGAGCTCGATCGCCTGAGCGGGGCTGACGACCGCGTCGCTCGGGGCGGCGACGAGGGGCAGGTCGAGGCGGAAGGCGTCGAGCTGCCAGGAAATATCCACGTCCGCGGCGTCCCGTGTCCGCCGGGAGGGCACGATCGACAACTGGTCAAGGCCGAAGGCCTGGCGCGCCGACTTCCCTATGCCGATCTCGAGCTCCACCATTTCCCCTCTGCCTCCCGGTGCCTGCTGCGCTGGGCCCGGGCGCGTCGTCCCGGTGTCGGCGCCACTGGCGCCAGGTCCGGCCGGTCAGGCTAGTTGCTGGGCTCGCTCGAGGCAGGAAGGGGGGACTCGCCAGGCGGGACGCCGGCGCCCGCCAGGTCCTCCCCGAGCGGGGCCGAGCCCGCTTGTTCACGTCCCGCGCCTTCGGCACCGGCCCTCGGCGTGGCCACCCCGACCCGGGGTCCCGGGGCGTGCGCGCCTCGGCGCAGCGAGGGGGCGGGGACCAGGGCGGCGGCGCCCGCGCACAGCAGCGCCAGCACCACGGCTTCTGCCACGACAAGGAAGAAGAAGCCAGTGGGCGGGGACCAGCTGGCGTGGAGCAAGAAGCCGAAGTCGGGGCCCCGTGTGCCGACCCCATAGCGGCGGAGCGCCTCGAAGAAGGCAGCGAACTGGGCGAGGGAGGCAACCACGCCGGCCCCAGCGACCAGGCGGCGACCGTGGCGCGCGAAGTCGCTCTGGGCGATCAGCGCCGCGGCGAGGAGCGGCAGGCCGACCGCGAGCGGCAGGGTGTCGCGGCCCGACCAGGTGTAGCCGTAGCGGTGCACCTGCGAGCTCGAGATCGCCACCGGCACGACCACAATGGCCACCGTGAGCAGCACGAGCACGAGCACCTGGCGTGCCCGTGCGACGACCGCCGCCATGAGAGCGAGCAGGCCGACCAACCCGTACCACGCGACGTAGGTGAAGGTCGGCGAGAAGGTGTCGAACCACCCGAACACGCCGATCATCCCCTGCAGGTAGAAATCGTTGTGCGAAAAGGACGTCTCGAGGATCGTCGTCTCGGGCGTCGGCCCGAGCGGGCTTCTTGAGTAGACGTCCGTGGCGTGCTCACCAAGGATCCAGGCGACCGCCACCACGCCGACGAGCGCCACGCCAGCGACCGCCCAACGCGGCTCCCGGCGGCGGAAGAAGGCGGCAAGCCCGCGCCAGTCGGAGATCCCCACCAACACGAGCGCAATGAGCGCGAGCCAGAACGGCGAGAGGGCTCGCACGAGCTCGAAGACCGCCGCCGACCCGCCGAGCACCGCCACCAGTCCCGGCGGCGGGTCGTGGAGGTGCTCGGTAGCAAGCAGCGTGCCCGAAGTCCACACGCTGATCGCTGCGGCGACCTCTAGGCCGCTCGGGTTCACGACGCCACCGAGGAAGAGCACCATCGGGGTGGTGGCGACAAGGACACCGGCGAGCAGCAGGCGATTCTTGGACCACACGACCGCGGACATCACCGCCAGGCCGACGAAGACCGCGCTCAAGAGCGCGGCGACGAGCCGCATCAAATACAGGGTGAGCGGATCGCTCCCGAACAGGCTCGGAAGCCCCACGATCGCGTAGTACAGCGGCGGATAGCGCGCCACATAGATCCATGACGGAGTCAGCGCGTTCCCGGCGTTCACGAGAGCGGGCGCGCAGCTTGCCGGGATCGTGGGCTGGCGGTGGTAGCACGTCGGATCGTTGCGGTTGGTAGGCACCGCAAAGAAGGCCGGCACGCGCACGAGGCCGAGCGCCTTGGCCTGGCTCGAATAGCGCGAGCCGGCGAGCTCGCCGCGCACGACCGCCGCGGCCTTGGCTGCCTGGACCGGCTCGTCGGGCGCCGCGTACAGCGGCGTCGCCGCGCTCCACAGCGCCATCGCACAGAACACCAGCGCAGTTGCAAGCACGAACACCCTCGCCTTGCGGGGCCCGCGCCGGGACCGCGCGCCGGCGCCAGGTTGGAAGAGCCCGCCAAGGCTTGCCAGCGTGCGGGTCATCGATGCGGCACCGTAGCCACGAGCTCGAGCAGCTCCCACACGACCCGACCCGTCAAGCCCCACAAAAGGTCATCGCCGAGCGAGGGCACCGCGAAAAAGCACACCCGGTGTGCCTCGGGCGCGGCGTCCTCACCCCAGTGCTCCTCCCAAGCGACGCCGTCGGCGAGCAGCTCGAACAGGGGCACCTCGAAGACGGCTTCGAC
This sequence comes from Actinomycetes bacterium, assembly GCA_021809805.1. Taxonomy (GTDB): domain Bacteria; phylum Actinomycetota; class Acidimicrobiia; order Acidimicrobiales; family Bog-793; genus JAKABX01. The sequence goes on along the minus strand of JAJZKA010000066.1, from coordinate 6,978 downwards.
CTCCTCGGGGCTCGGCGCCAGATGGGGACGGTCCTCCAAGGCGGCGATGAAGGGCGCGATCTGGTGGGCTGCGCTGTGCCGGCGCATCGGCGGGAGGTGCCCCAGTACCTCGACCGCCGCGGGGTCGAGGCCGATCTCCTCATGCGCCTCGCGCAGCGCGGCAGCAAGTGCCGGCTCGCCCGGCTCGACACGCCCACCGGGCAACGCGACGTGCCCGGGATCGCGCTCCAGCGCCGCCGCGCGCCGGATCAGCACCAGCATCGCCTCGCCGTCCTGCTCAAACAGCGCCGCCAGCACGGCGGCATCGACCAAGGTGGCTGCGGAGGGAGCGGACGGCGCGCCCGTGCCGTACGGCCCGGTGCCTGACAGCCCTGCCGCCGCCAGCGCGCGGCGCACCATGGGGAGATCGACGCGCTCGCGCTCGCGCGGAGAGAGCCGTGACCAGGGCGGTGTCGTGCCCGGGCGCGAGCGCTCGGGCCGCGGGACGACCTGGCGAAACCTGCGAGCCACGCCCCGAGGCTAGGCGACCGCCCCGGGCGCAAGAGAGACGGCGTGAGCCGGGGAGCGCGTGCCGCCGCCACCCCAGGCTCGCCCGGCCGCACAGGGCGTCCCCGCGCCACGACCGGCCGCTCCGGCCGCGGCAAGGCCGACCAGGAATTTTGCAGGTAGACGGTGGCTCAACGCCCTGATGGGCAGCGATGGCTCTGTTGAAGGGTGAGCCGCCAAGCAAGCGGGCCGCTCGCCGGCACTGAGGCACGCTCGCCAGGGCGCGCATGGGTGGCGTTGTGGCCGGGTCCAAGCGTCGCCTCGATGCCGGGGCCGCGGTACCGGTCGATGCCAGGCGTCATCGGGTGGCCGCCAGGGTTGTGCCGGATCCCGAATACGACCGGCTGAGCTTCACGGGAAAGGGAACAGCTCAACCCGCCGTGCGTGCCGTGTATCTCAAGCTCTCCAAGGCCGGCCGGTAGGCAAAGCAATGCGGACCCGTCGTCGATTGCCCCGAGGATCGCAACCCTTACGGCCGAGCACAACTGGCCAGCGCATCGTTACCGTTTCGCGCTCCTCGACCGGCCAGGCGGGCACGGCGTCCCCCGCCGTGGGGGGACGCCATTGCTCAGGCCGGGTTCGAGCTCGACGAGGGCGTGCCAGGCCAAGAGAAGCCGGTGTCCCGGCTCGGCGACAAGGTGGGAGTTGAGCACGGGTGCATCAGCCGAAATGATCCGGCGATGGAGCACGAACTCATCGGTGCTCGCCACGGCGTCCTCGTCGCTCCCTTCCCCCACCTTCGTCCACATCGCTCCGTGGTCGGGAGTTCCGCTGATGGTCCGAACGCGCTCATCGACGCCGCCGATGTCGACGAAGTTGGGCGACGGTCCAAGACCGTCGCGTTCGCTCGCCCGAGCGCCATGCCAAAGCCACTCTTGGCCCGAGCTCGACACCAAGGACGCGATCCGCCCACCGCGTCCGAGCTCGCTCCGCGCGCTCAGCACCACGGGACCTCAATCACCTGCGCGTGCGGCCGCGCTGATGCCTGCCAGCTGTAGGGATCACCACTCGGCGAACGAGCCGTCACGATGGGTCCAGCGCGGGTTGCGCCAGCGATGGCCGATCTCTGCGGCACGCCGCACCGCCGCTTCGTCAATGTCGATCCCAAGTCCGGGAGCGACGAGCGGTGCGGCATAGCCGTCCACGAAGCGGAACGGGGTCGGGTCGACGAGGTAGTCGATCGCCTCAGCGCCGGCGTTGTAATGCAGGCCGATGCTCTGCTCTTGGATCAAGAAGTTGGGCATCGAGAACGCCAGCTGCAAGCTCGCGGCGAGCGCGATCGGACCGAGCGGGCAATGCGGGGCCACCAGGACATCGAAGGCCTCAGCCATCGCAGCGATCCGGCGCACCTCGGAGATCCCGCCGGCGTGGGAGACATCGGGCTGTGCCACGGCAATTCCGGTCGAGATCACGTCGCGAAAGTCATTGCGTGAATAGAGCCGCTCACCCGTCGCGAGCGGAATCGTCGTTGACTGCACGAGCGGACGCAGGTCCCGCGCAAATTCGGGCAGGACCGGCTCTTCAACAAAGAGCGGCGCGAGCGGCTCGAGTGCCCGCAGCAACGTGCGCGCAAGCGCGGTTGACATGCGGCCGTGGAAGTCGATGACAAGGTCGCGCGAAGGGCCGATCACCTCACGGACCGCCGCGACCCGCTCGACAATGGCATCGATCGCCCGCGGCGTCTCGAGCGGCTCGGTTTGCGCCGAGCCGTTCATCTTGACGGCGCTGAAGCCGCCCTGGATCTGGGCGAGTGCCGCTTCGGCGAGCGCCTCGGGCACGTCACCGCCGATCCAGGCGTAGACGCGCGCTCGCTCACGTACCGCCCCTCCAAGGAGCTGGTGGACGGGAACCGAGAGCGCCTTGCCGGTGATGTCCCACAGCGCCTGGTCGATCCCAGCCACAACACTCGACAGGACTGGCCCGCCGCGGTAAAAGCCGCCCCGCGTGAGGATCTGCCAGTGGTGCTCGATGCGCAACGGGTCCTCGCCGACCAACAGCTCCGCAACCTCTTCGACCGCACTGCGAACGGTCTCGGCTCTCCCTTCAACGATCGGTTCCCCCCAGCCAACGAGCCCCTCATCGGTCTCGACGCGCAAAAAAAGCCACCGCGGGGCGACCAGGAACGTCTCAAGCCTGGTGATCTTCATCGCCCCTCCTTGACTCGGCCCGGGCCGACGCGCCGTGCCCGACTCGTCATGACGACTCCTTGGAGATGCTCCATCCTCCATCGACGACGAGGTTCGCACCGGTGACATACGAACTCTCCGAGGAGGCAAGAAACGCCACGACTGCGGCGACCTCTTCGGGGCGACCAAGACGCCCGAGCACGGTCGCCGCAGCGCTTCGCTCTCGCTCCTCATGGCTGATGCGGTCCCATGCCCCCGTCGCGATCGGTCCGGGCACAACCGCGTTGACGCGCACCGCCGGTGCGTAGTCGACGGCGAGCTGACGGGTCAGCGCGCTCAGCCCACCTTTTGCCGCGGCGTAGGCGGGATGACCGGGAAGCCCGAACAGGGCGTGCACCGACGAAGTGATGATGACCGAGGCGCCTTCGCGCTGCAGTGCCGCCGCGAAGGTCTTGATGGCGAGGTAGGTCGCCTTCAAGCAGACCGCCAATTGGCGGTCCCAGTCCTCTTCTTCGAGATCTGCGGCAGGAGCGACGGCTTCGAAATAGGCGTTGGAGTGCAACACGTGCACCGCCGGCGAGATCGCAAGGACGCGTTCGCGAAGCCGTGCCCAGTCGGTCGCCCGGGCGACGTCGCAATGCACGAATTCGGCCTGCCCGCCGCGCGCCGTGATCGTCGCGGCGACCTCGCGGCCCAAGGGTTCGTCGATATCGACGAGCAGCACGCGTGCACCTTCGCTTGCAAGGCGTTGCGCCGAAGCTGCGCCGATACCGCTCGCCGCACCGGTCACGATCGCCGTACGACCTGACAGACGCAACGCTGCCTCAGTCAAGAGAGCCCACCATGAACTCGGTCAGGTCGCGCAATGTGGTCGCTCGCGGATCGGGGGTCGCGACGACGCGACCCGCGCGCATCACGAGCAGGTTGTCCGCGAGCTCGAGCATCTGGGGAAGATTGTGGCCGACCATGACCACCGTCTCGCCGCGATCAGCCATGTCGCGCACGATGCCGAGCACGGCCGCGGTCTCGCGGGGCCCGAGGGCTGCCGTCGGTTCGTCGAGCAGGACCACCCGGGCACCAAAGCGCATCGCTCGCGCAAGGGCCACGGCTTGACGCTGTCCGCCGCTCAACTGGCGCACGCCGGTACGTGAAGGCGGCATGGCGATGCGCACCTTACGCAGTGCTTCGTCCGCGGCTTGGCGCATCTTGCGCCGGTCGACGAGGCAGAGGCCCGCAACTCGGCGGGTGAGCTCACGACCGAGGAAGATGTTATGGGCAATCGACATCGTCTCGACCAGGGCGAGATCTTGGTAGAGCGACTCGATCCCCGCACGGCGCGCAACGCGCGCCGAGTCGAGCAGCACAGGCTCGCCGTCGATGAGCACAGCGCCTTCGTCGGGGACCTCGACCCCACTGAAGATCTTGAGCAACGTCGACTTCCCCGCACCGTTGTCGCCGATGATCCCCGTGAGACCAGGGCGGAACTCGACCGACACGTCGTTCAGCGCGGCGACGTGACCGTAGCGCTTTGACAAGTGCGAGGCCGCGAGGCGAGCGACGGTCACCGACGCTTGGCTTGCCGGCGCGCTCACGGCCGCACCGCCATCGCTGCGCTCGAGCGCGCGGCTCGCCGCCTGGCGGCCCGCACCGCCCGCCAACGCGCCCGGTGCCCGCCGACGTCTTGGAGCAGCACGGCGACGAGGAGGAGGCCACCGGTGGCCACCTCCTGCCAGAACGACGGCACGCCAATCAAGAGCAATCCGTTGTCCAGCGTCGAGAGAACCAGCACACCCAAGACTGCGCCGAGCACGCTGCCCGTTCCTCCCGTAAGCCCGGTGCCACCGAGCAACACCGCCGTGATCGCGGTCAGCTCGAGTCCGACGCTGCCCTCGGTCGGCTGCGCCGTGCCGGTCTGGCCGACGAGCATGACGCCAGCAACGGCCGCGCACAAGCCACTCACCACGAAGACAGCGAGCAAGTAGCGCTGGACCCGGATACCGGCGAGGCGCGACGCCGTCGGACTGCCGCCGACCGCATAGACGCGATGACCGGCGAGCGTGGACCGCATGGCGAACATTGCAATCGCGACCACCACGATGAGGATGAACACCAGATAGGGGATGGAGGCCACCGACCCCGTACCGAGCGTCGCGAGAAAGTTACTCACCACGCCGACCTGGTTACCGTTGGTCACGAGCAGCGCAGCGCCGAGGAAGGCTGAATAGGTAGCGAGCGTGGCGATGACGGCGTTGATGCGAAGGTATGCGACCGCGAAGCCGTTGACAGCCCCAGCAAGCGCACCGACGAGCAGGCCAGCCACGATCGCGAGCGGGAGATTGTTGCGCTGGTGGACCATGACCTCGCTGACCGCCGCGGTCACGAGACCGGCGTTGGATCCCACCGAGATGTCGAGCGCGCCAGCGATCATAACGATGACCTCACCGACGGCGACAACGCCCAGGATCGCACCTGAGTCGAAGATTGCGACAATGTTCGACCCGAGAAACTCCTTGCCAGAGCTCGCCACACCGAAGATGACCATGAGCAGCCCGAGCGCGGCGATGAGTGCGAAATCGATCAGGACGTCGCGAGACAACGTGTTCGTCAGCCGCCTGGAGGTGCCGGACGTTGATGTTTGACCACCCTCGACGGCGATTCCGCCATTCTCTGTTCCCATTTCAGCAAGCGTCGACATCAATGAGCGTTCCTCCAACGCGGCGCTCCACAGCGGTACGACTCGCCGTCGTCCGAATCGATCTCCCGGGCGACGGCGAGTCGATCAGCTCCTTGCGAATTACTCAACAGGCCTTGTCGACCTTGTGGAGCGTTGCCCTCGTCATGCGGATCGGGGAGACGTAGGTGTTGCCCGGGAAGGCCACGTGGTGGACCACGTGGTTGTACAGCTCTTTCACCGCGCTGGCCCCGATGGCATTCGGGTAGATGTAGTTCGTCCCACGGAAGCCCACGTTCGGCGCACCCTTGGCCCAAATCTGGCATGCGAGGTCGCCGCCGAGGCCCACCGCGTCGATATTCTGCGGCTTCACGCCGGCGGCCACGAGCGCCTTGGCCGCTCCGAAGGCGACGTCATCGTTCCCACCGGTCACCAGCCAGTGCTGGGCCTGCGGGTGCGCCGTCTTGACGGGGCCGGTGTTCGTGTAGGCCTGCTCCGTGGTGTTGTCCGTGGTCGGCACGTCGATGATGTGGCCCTTTGGAAACCCAGCGGCAATCGCTGCCTTCTGCTCGGCGGTCGTGCGCTGGACGATCGTCGGCAGCGCGGGATTCGTGATGAGGAGCATGTAGGTGTTACTGCTCTTCCACTTGAGCGCCTTATAGAAGTTCATCATCAGCTTGCCGGAGTTCGCACCGAACTGCGCAGCGTCGATGCCAACAAATGGCACCTGCTTGTGGTTACTGCCGGCAAAACCATTGTCCGACGCCATGATTGGGATGTGCGCAGCATTCGCAAGGCTCACCATGCGCGGCCCGAGCGACGCCGCCGGTGCGACCACGATGAAGCCGTTGACATGGTCTGCGATCCCAGTCTGGATGTCGCTGATCGTCGTCGACGAGCTGCTCGACTCGTTCTCGACCTTGACCGTCGCACCGAGTTTCGCCGCTTCCGCCTTTGCGCCATCACCTTCGAGGACGAAGTAGGACTGCGAGCCGTCGGTCTGGAGGTACACGAACGTCGGGTGCTTCACCGCAGTCTGCGCGCCCGAGCTTGTTGTCGGCGACACCGACCAGGCGAGTGCTCCGAGCGCGCTAGCGCTCGCTCCCAGGCGAAGTGCTCGACGCAGCAGCGAGCGGCTGCGTACAGAGTTGGCGTGCATGGTTCCCCTCCTTGTCGTGGCCGCACCGCTCGCCCGCGCCGAACCGGGATTTCACCCGCCTGGCGCGCGCGACGCCGCAGCGCCGAGTCTCGCCGGAGCGTGGGCGCACCACCGGTCGACGCGCCTCGGCTCGACCGAGCCCCCCAGCCCCGTGCCCGGCGACGGTGGTCCGTTCCGTGGCGGTAATCAGATTAACGGTCGCTTGGGTCATCGGCAAGGGCATGCCACACATCGCTCGTGGAAGATCACTTGTGATGGACCACCCTGGGCCCGCTACGACGCCAATGGAGAGTCTAGTGCGACTAGCGGCTCATGACGGAGGGCAAGAGCGCAACCCGGCAGCTCGCGTCGCAGCGCCCCGCGGCGCGGCTTTCGCGGTCGTGGCTCCCACGCCGCGGCGGTCAATGCGCTCGGCCAGCGCATCGTGAGCGGTGGACTCGTGTCCGGGCAGCTCATCGATCTCCCCCGGCTCGGTT
>JAJZKA010000065.1 GCA_021809805.1 Actinomycetes bacterium | reverse complement strand
GTGCGCGCGATCCAACGAGCTCACTGAGCGAGCACGACGTGGTCGAAGGAGGAGAAAAGCGTCCGCTCGCCGCGCGCAACGAGCGCGCCGGCCACCACCTCGACATGGGGGGATCGTAGCTACCCCCCGCCTCCAGCTCGACATCGGACCACCGTGCGGGCGCGTTCGCCTCGGGCGCCTCATCGAAGCGGCGGATCCGATGCTGGGAACCGTGAGGGAAAACAGGCCTGACGTGGGCCTCACCGTGTCTAGTTGGGCGACGGCGACCGGGCCGCCGCAGGTGCAAGCCCTCGTCCCACGCGAACAGGTGCGGCTCATGGGACACGACGGCGACTCCGTCCCATCGAGCTGCACGTCGATCTCGATGCCGTCCGCGCGGCGCTCGCCGGCGAGCACAAACGCCGCGAGGGTGTTCTCCGGTGCCAGCGCCGAAGCTCGCGGCGCACCAAGACGAAGGCGCTTTCCGCAAGGACGTTCTCGCACCGCCTTACGCCGGACCCCCCATACCGACGCCGGACAGGTCACAACGCGCGAGCGCCGCGCCGAGCAGGGCGCAGTGCTCCGGCGCGCCGGCAATGAGCGGCCCCCGCGCACCGAGGTGATAGGCCCCCTCGTGCCCGAGCACGATGCCGCCGGCACCCTCGACCAGGGCGACACCGGCCGCGACATCCCAGATGCTCGGGCCGGCATGCACGACCGCGTGCGCCCGGCCGCTCGCCACACAGGCAAGGGCGAGGGCGCCCGAGCCCATGAAGCGTGGCGACCCGCCAGCCGCGAGCACGGCCTCCTGCACCGGAGCGAGAACCCCGGGCGCAACGGCGGAGGGCACCTCGACGAGCACCACGGCACCTGCCAGCCCCGCGCCGTCAGCGACGGCCACCGCCGCGCCGTTGCACGTTGTGTGGTCCCCTGGCCCGCCGACGCAGAAGAGCTCCCGGCGATAGGGGTCGACGATGCACCCGGCAACGGCACCGCCGCCGGCAAGCACCCCGATCGACGTGCAGGCCCAGCCGAGCCCGTGCACGAAGTTCATCGTCCCGTCCACCGGGTCGACGACAAAGGTGAGGTCCTCGCGTTCGGCGGCGTCGCGCCAGCCGTTCTCCTCCCCGAGGAAGCCGGCGTCGGGACGCAGCCGTCCGATCTCGGCGCACAGTGCCTCCTCGATCGCCCGGTCGGCGTCGCTCACGAGGTCGTGCGCCGAGCGCTTTTGAGTCACCTGAAGCCGAGACCTTCGCGAGAGTGCCTCGTCGAGTCCCTCAAGCGCCAGCTTGCCGAGCGCCTCGAGCAGCGGGCGCAGGCCGGCGGCCGTTGCCGGAGCGGTCGTGCCGCTCACGCCGGCTGTGCGGGTCGCGCCGTGGCAAAGCTCTCTTTGAGGCGCGGGTCGTCGAGGAACAGGCCCGACACCGGCCACGTCGAGACGTCCGCCAGGTCAAAGAGGATCTCGCCGCCGTAGAGGCAGACGGCGACACCAGCGGACCGCCAGCGCTCGACATCGGCGCGTGTGCACCACGACCGGCGCAGGTTGAGCATCGTCGCCGGGATTGGCGCCAATACCGACCGCGGGTCAATCAGGCGGGCGTCGCAGAGCGCGGCGCGCGGGATCTGCGGTGCTCGCTCGGCAAGCTCACGCAGCACGAAGTGATCGAAGGAGGACACGAGCGTCCGCTCGCTTCGACGGCGGAGGTGGCCGGCGACGACGTCGGACAGCCGCGGGTCGTAGGTCCCGCCGGCCTTGAGCTCGACGTCAAGCCACTGCCATTCCGGGATCGCCTCGAGCGCCTCATCGAAGCGGGCGATCGGGTGGCGGGAGCCATCAGGGAAGACGGTCGGGGCAGCGAAATCTGCGATCTCGAGCGAGCCGACCAGCACGCGCTCGGCGTCCCCGGGGTCATGGAGGTGAAAAACGCCGCCGGCGCGATACAGGGCCGGGTCGTGCAGGACGACGGCGATCCCATCGCGCGTCAGCTGGACGTCAAGCTCGATGCCGTCGGCACCGAGCTCGGCGGCCCGAGCGAAGGCGGCAAGCGTGTTCTCCGGCTCGAGCGCCGAGGCACCGCGATGGGCAAAGACGAAGGGCGGCTCGCCCGCGGCGCGCTCGACAAAAGGTGACCGGTCGCTCACCGGGCTGCCTCGCGCGCGTTCGTCATCTCCGCGAGCGCGTCGATCGGCGCAGTCGCCAGAGGCGCCTCGCCATCCGCCTCGCCGCCGGGCGGTCGCGCCGAGAAGAGGTGCAGGTGCCCGAAACGCAGCGCGCAGCTGCCGCCAGGCTCGAGGGCGAGGTCCTTGCCGACGTAGGCCCTGAGGCTTACGGGTCCACTGCGTAGGAAGAGCTCGTTGACATAGCCCTTTCTTGTGACCCGCTCGACGACGAAGGCGCCGCCGGGGTCGGGCGTGACGATCACGTCTTCTGGCCGCACGCCGATCTCGACCCGGCCGGCGCCCACCTCGTCTGTCGGCACGGCGTCGAGCGGCACCGTGATACCGCCCGAAAGGCGCGCAAGGCGGCCGTCCACCGTTCCCGCCAAGAAGTTCATCGCCCCGAGGAACTCGGCGACAAAACCCGTCTCGGGCGTGTCATAGATGGCGCCCGGGGTGCCGATCTGCTCGATCCGGCCGTCGCGCAGCACGGCGATACGATCGGACAGCTCGAGCGCCTCCTCCTGATCGTGGGTGACGAGGATCGTCGTCGTGCCGACTTCGCGCTGCAGGGAGCGGACGAAGGTCCGAAGCTCCACGCGTAGCTTCGTGTCGAGCGCACTGAAGGGCTCATCGAGCAGCAAGATACGCGGCTCGAGCGCGAGCGCGCGCGCGAGCGCGACGCGCTGTTGCTGGCCGCCGGAGAGCTGGGCGGGAAGCCTCCCGCCGAAGTCGGCGAGGCCAACGATCTCGAGCAGCTCGGCGACCCGGGTGCGGATCTCGGTCTTCGGGCGCTTGCGCAACTCGAGCCCGAAGCTGACGTTGCGGGCGACGCTCAGATGCGGCCAGAGCGAGAGCTGCTGGAAGAGCATCGCCGTCGGCCGGCGCTCGACGGGCACCTTCACGACGTCGTTGTCGTCGATCAAGATCCGCCCGCCGTCTGGGGCGATGAACCCACCGATCATCCGCAGCACGGTGGTCTTGCCGCTGCCGGACGGCCCGAGCAAGGTGACGAACTCCGAAGGCGCGACCGACAGGCTTACCTCGTCGACGGCGACGGCGCCGCCGAAGGCCTTTCGCACCTGCTCGAGGACGAGCGCCGAGCCGCGGCTCGCCGTCAGGGGTTCTGTGCGCACCAGTTCTCCTAGCGAAGCTGCATCGCCGAGCCCGTGCCGGCGAAGAGGTGTTTGCGAACGAGCAGCATCAAGACGACCGAGGGGATCGAGAGCACGACCGCGAAAACGGCAGCGAACTGCACTGGGTAGTCGAGCACGAGCGAGTACATGCGCACCGGCATTGTGAGGTAGTTCGGAGCCCCTACAAGGAACGTGCCCTGTGCCTCGTCGAAGGCGGCGAGGAAACTCAGCACGGCGGCAACCGCGATACTCGGGCGGGCGAGGGGGAGCATGACGCGCCAGAAGACCTGGAACTTGCTGGCACCCGCGTCATGGGCCGCGTCGACGAGCGCGTCGGGGATCGCGGCGAACCCGGTCGCCGGGATCCAGGTCATGAACAGGATCGTGCCAATCAGCTGGACGATCACGACGCCGACGACGGTGCCCATCAAGTTGAGGGCGAACAGCATCGGGATCATCGCGATGTACAAGCTGATGCGCGGGAAGGCGTTAATCGAGAAGATCGAGAGCAGCACGACGCGCTTGCCGAGGAAGTTGAAGCGCCCGAGCGCGTAGGCCGCCGGAAGGCAGAGCACCGCCGAGAGCGCGACCACGACCGGCGTGATCGTCACCGAGAGCACGACTGAGTGGAGCAGACCCGGTGAGGAGAGCACGGTGTGCCACCACTGGACCGTGAAGGACGTCGGCACGAGCGAGGGGAAATTGAAGTTCCCGGCGAAAGCGAGCAGCACGAGCCACGCGAGCGGCACGGTGATGAAGAACACCGCGGCGAGGAAGAGCACCGCCTGGATGCTCCGAGCTGCGACGACAAGGATGACCGGGCGCGTCGCTGGACGGAAGGCGGCTTCTTCTCGCAGCGGAGCGCTAGCGACCGACACGGCGCCTCCTCGATCCGAGCGCGTAGAGGCAGCCGATGAGGGCTGCCAGGACAAAGATCGTAAAGCCGATCACGGCGGCCTGTTGGGGCTGGTTGTAGGAGCTGAAGGTGTTGACGGCATCGACGCCGAGCATCAGCGGGCTCGAGGGACCGATGATGTAGGGGACGGTAAAGCTGCCGAGCACACCGACCGCGGTGAAGCAGAAGACGATCGTCGCCTCCTTGCGCAATTGAGGGAGGGCGATCCGCCAGGCAACGGTGAGCGGCCGAGCCCCGGCGTCGCGGGCGGCATCGAGCGAGCTGTCGGTGAGCGAGGCGACGCCGGCGCGCATCAAAAGCACGGCGAAGGGAAGGCTCACCCAGACCTCGGCGAGCACGACACCCTGGAGCTTGCCGCTGAAGATGAGCGCGTTCGAGATTCCCGCCAACTGGGCCAGGCTGTTCGTGAAGCCCCGCGAGCCCCAGAAGGTCCACAACGAGAAGCTCGCAATGACGACGGGGATGAACAGCGGGATCACGGCGAGGAACTGCAGCGTCGCGATCGCCCGGCTCGGGCGCAGGCGGTGCCAGAGCGTCAACGTCGTGGCGAAGACGAGCACGACCGCCGAGGTGACGACAAAGACGATCGCGGTCGCGCTGATGTCTTGCAGGTAGGCGTGATTCTCAAAGAGCTGGGTGATCGCGCCGAGCGTCCCGATGCCGCGCCCGGGGATCTCGTCCTGGCCGAGCGAGGAGACCGCAGAGTTCGGGCCCCCGAGGTGGCCGAGCATCAGCAAAAGGCTGAGCACGATCGGGATGCCGCCGAAGACGAGCAGGAAAGCGAGCGGGAGGAACCCGAGAAGGGAGGTGAGCCCTCCCCGGGTTCCCTCGTCGCTCGCTCGCCGTCGCTTCCCCGGACGCCGGGCTGGCGACGGGTCGCGGTCGGTGACCGCGACGCCCGCCGTCAACTCGGCGCTGAGAGGACCAGAGCTCAAGGCCACAGGTGATGTGTCCTTCCGACCTACGGCACGTCCTGCTGCCAGACACGCTCCATGTCCGAGACGACCTGGGCGGAATAGGGCAGCGATTCGGCCTCACCGAGTGCGGTGAACTCGCTCTTCACCGTTGCCGTCATGAGCGAGACCTTGATCGCCGGGAAGCCGGCGAGACGCTTCACGACCTTGGCCTGCTGAGGCACCGACAAGATGAAGTTCAAGAAGGCATCGACGAGTCGCACCTGGTTCTTCGGGGTGTACTTCGGCACGCCGAGGTAGACCGGGCTGCCGGCGAACGCCGGGGTGATGTCGGTCAGCTTGACCGACTTCGGCAGCTGGCCGTCTTGGAGGGCCGACGTTGACTGGTCGGACCAGACGACGGCCATCTGCACCGCTCCCGAGCCAAGCAGCGTGAGGACCTGGGTGTTGCCCGCCGGATAGGTGCCATTGCCGTACACGTCGCTGTTCAGCGAGTGCAACACGGCCATGCCCTTCGACCAGCCCGCCTCGAGCGAGGTGGCATGGTTGAAGGCCAGCGTGTTGACGGCCGACTTCGATAGGTACTGGTTCAAGACGTCCTCGATGAAGTACTGGCCGGACCCGCCGCCGCTCGGGTTGCAGTATGCGAACTTGCCGGGATTGGCCTTGATCCAGCTCAGCAGCTGGGCGAGGGTCTTCGGCGGGTTCTTCACCGTGGCGGAGTTGTAGGCGAGAACGACCTTCGACCCGCGATAGGGGACGGCGTCGTTCTTCACCACCGCCATCGAGGCCGACGGAACGTTCGCTGAGTTCGGGATCGCCTTCGTCGTGACCGGGATGAACAGACGCTGGCGAGCCGCGAGCTCAACGGCGTTCGTAGCCGACTCCAACAGCGCGAAGCCGCTCGACTGGTGGTTCTTCACGGCCTGGGCCACCCGGTCGAGAGTCGTCACATCGTTCGTGCCGTGCTCGGAGAACACGTAGTTGATCTTGATGTGCGGATAGGCCCGGTTGAAGCTCGGGATGAGAACGTCCTGCCAGAGTTGCTCGACGTTGGTGTCGCCACCTGAGTAAAAGGCGAAGCCTCCATGGAGGGACTTCGGATACGGGTTCGCGTGCGCCTTGGCGTGCGCCGTACGTCCTGCTGCCGCGCTCACACCGGCGCCAAAGCCGACGGAGAGCGTGAGACAGCTGACGGCAGCACCAGCCCCGACCAGCAGCCTTCTGCGCTTCACCACCATCTTCCTTCCTTTCGATTGAGATCTGGATCGCCAATCGAGGTGAGCAGCCCGCCCGGCTGTCGCGCGCAAGGACACGCACGCGCCGCCACCGTCACGGGATCCCCTCAACGTGCGCTTCCCCCTGCCTCCAGTCAATGATTGGGACTCAGCCGACGTGCCCCGTGTCACTTGTCTGTGACGAGACGAGATCGCGGCCGCGCACCAGGCGCGGGGTTCGCATTTTCCAATGTCCGTCGCACTTTTCAGCACGGCGGCGCGCCGGCACCCCGAGCCCTTTCCCCGACCCCCAACTTTGTCAGTATGTATTCATCTATGGGCTCGCGGAAATGCTAGCGGTGGGCCGACATCTTGTCGACTCCCTTCGGGCCTGTGCCTTCCGTTCCCACCAGCTCCGCGCCCGTCGCGTCGACCTCCTCCCTCCTCATCGACCGTCGGCGCCGGTGCTCGGCGCCCGAAGGAGCCCGACCGTAGACGCTCGAGGAAGACGTCAGCCCACGAAGAGCGACCTGACGCTGAACGGGCGATGAATGTTCAAGAAATGCTCCAGGACAGGGCGATTGTGTCCTATTGTCTGGACATGTAGGCAGTTCGGTTTGCCGGGAGGGGAACGTCATGGCCGCAACTGAGCACCTGCTCTTGTTCGCGGCAGCGCTGTCAACGTGCGTCGTAAGCGGGTCGAATGAAGGCGCGACGCTTGCGGCGACGAGCTCGCGCTCGGGCGCGCTCGCGCCCCTCGAGAGCATCGCTCTCCTCTCCATCTTCGCCGGCGTGACGCCCCTTCTCGTCGGGACCAAGGTGGCGACGACGATCGCGCACGGTCTTGTGTCCTTCGAGGCTCACGGTGGCCAGCTTGCCTTCCTCCTCGCAGCCGGCGTGGCGCTCGGCGTCGTCGCCGTGCTCGCGCACCGCGGGCTGCCGACGAGTCTCACGATGGCGCTCACCGGCGCGATTGTCGGCGTCGGCGTCGGCGACCGGCTGCCGACGCGCCTTGCAACCGCGCTCGGCGTGCTCGTCGCCGGGATCGCCGCACCGTTCGTCAGCCTGGCCATCGCCTACCTGCTCGCGCCCCTCGCTCGTCTCGTGCTCGGCACCGGACTGCGAGCCGAGCGGCGGGGCCGGCCTCTCGGCGTGCTTTCCTTCCTCGCCGAGAGCGTCGCCTATGGTGCGAACGGTGCCGAAAAGCTCGTCGCAATCCTCGCCGTCGCGGATGGCGCTCGCGGTGGCGCGGTGCGTGCGACCCCCCTCAACGCGGTGCTCATCGCCGTGTGCTTCGCCCTCGGCGCGCTGAGTTCGATCCGGGTGATGGCGCCGCGCCTTGGCCCCGGCCTTGCCCGCGCCGGCCCGGACAACACGCTGGCGGCGGTCGTCGGCGCCACGGTCTCGGTGTTCGGCGGTGCCGTCGTTGGCATCCCACTCTCCTCCACTCAGGCCGTGACCGCCGCCCTCCTCGGCGGCTCGGCACGCCTCGTGCCCTGGAGCGTCCGCTGGCAAGCCGTGCGGGAGATCGCGATGGCGTGGGTGCTCACGCTCCCCCTCGCCCTCGGCGCCGGCGCGCTCGGCGGTCTCGCGCTCCACCTCGCCACTTAGGTAAGGACATTCGGAGTATTTGACCTGCCCGCCCCGCGGCGCGACACTGCCCCGGGGCGCTCTGCACGCGCCGGCCTGCGCAGCGCACACCGCCGCCGGCCGCGCGCCGACCCGGACCGTGCACGAGGGCGCCAGAAAGGCAGGGGCGGTGAAGCTGCACTACGAAGACGGCACCCTCCAAGAAGCCGCTTGGCGCGTCTTGCTTTCCGCGGATCGCGCCGGGTGGGCCTTCTCCTCGCTGCGGATCCTCGAGCTCGCGCCCGGTGGGGGCGCGGAGATCGCACTCGGCGACGAGGAGACCGCCGTGCTCCCGCTCTCGGGCAGTTGCCGGTGCGCGGACGATGGCCACACGATTGAGCTGTCTGGGCGAACAGACGTCTTCTCGGGCCCGACGGACTGGTGCTATGTCCCATGCCGGACCCGGCTTCGCATTTCGAGCACCCGCGGCGGCCGCTTCGCCCTCGCCGGGGCGAAGGCGACGGCGGAGCGCCCCTGGCGCCACTACGGGGCGAGCGAAGTGGGGGTCGAGCTGCGCGGAGCGGGGCGCTGCTCGCGCCGGGTCACGAACTACTGCATGGGAGACGTCGAAGCCGAGCGCCTCCTCGTCTGCGAGGTCGTGACGCCGGCAGGCAACTGGTCCTCCTATCCCCCGCACAAGCACGATGAAGACGGTACTGGGGAGCGAGCGCTCGAGGAGATCTACTACTTCGAGATCGCCCCGGGTCCACGCGGCGAGGCCGGCATCGCCTACCAGCGCCTCTATGGCACGCCCGCGCGCCCGATCGAGCTCCTCGCCGAGGTGCGCCACGGCGACGTCGTCCTCATCCCACATGGCTACCACGGCCCCTCGATGGCGGTGCCCGGCTATGACCTGTACTACCTGAACGTGATGGCCGGTCCAGGTGAGCGGCGTTGGCTGGCGAGCGACGATCCGGCTCACGCCTTCATCCGGGAGAGCTGGACCCATGAGGAGATCGACGAGCGTCTCTCCTCCGGAGTGCTGGCGGGGGGTCACTGATGGCAACGATCCGCCTCACCGTCGCCCAGGCGCTCATCCACTTCCTCGCCGCGCAGTACAGCGAGCGCGACGGGAAAGAGCGCCGCCTCATCGCCGGCTGCTTTGGCATCTTCGGCCACGGAAATGTCGCCGGCATCGGCGAAGCCCTCCTCGAAGCCGAGCTTGCGCGGCCAGGAGAGCTCCCCTACTACCAGGCCCGTAACGAGCAGGCGATGGTGCACGCGGCGGCGGCCTACGCTCGCATGGCGAACCGCGCCGCGACCCTTGCTTGCACCTCCTCGATCGGCCCCGGGGCGACGAACATGGTGACCGGCGCCGCGCTGGCGACGATCAACCGGCTCCCGGTGCTTCTGCTTCCCGGCGACGTCTTTGCGACCCGGGTCGCGGACCCCGTCCTCCAGCAGCTCGAGCAGCCCCATGCCCGCGACCTCTCAGTGAACGACACCTTCCGCCCCGTCTCGCGCTTTTTCGATCGCGTCGAGCGCCCCGAGCAGCTTGCCGAGGCGCTGATCGGGGCGATGCGGGCACTGACGGACCCGGCAGAGACCGGCGCCGTCGTGCTCGCGCTCTGCCAGGACGTCCAGACTGAGGCGCACGACTTCCCCGAGGAGCTCTTCGCCCGGCGCGTCTGGCACCTCGATCGCGCCCGCCCCGATCTCGGGGCGCTGCAACGCGCGGCGGCGCTCATCGCCGCGGCGAAGCGCCCGCTCATCGTCGCCGGCGGCGGCGTGATCTACGCCGACGCAAGTGGCGCGCTCGACGGCTTCAGCCGCCGCCATCGCCTGCCCGTCGCCGAGACACAGGCCGGCAAGGGATCCCTCGCCTACGACCACCCCCTCGCGCTCGGCGCCATCGGCGCCACGGGCACCACGGCCGCCAACGCGCTCGCTGCGGAGGCCGACGTCGTGATCGGCATCGGGACGCGCTGGAGCGACTTCACGACCGCCTCGCGCAGCATCTTCTCTGCAGACGGCGTCCGCTTCGTCAACATCAACGTCGCCCGCTTCGACGCCGCCAAGCACGCCGGCGTGATGGTCGTCGGCGACGCCAGGGCGGCGCTCGAAGAGCTCGACGCCCTCCTCGACAACGCGGCCGCACCCGAGTCCCATGCCGCACGCGCCGGCGAACTCGCCGCCGCGTGGGACGCAGCCGTCGAATCCGCCTACCACCTCGGGCACCGACCCCTCCCGGCCCAGTCCGAGGTGCTCGGGGTGCTCAATGCGCACGTGGAGCCGGCCGACGTCGTCGTCTGCGCGGCTGGCTCGATGCCCGGCGACCTGCACAAGCTGTGGCGGACGCGGGACCCGAAGGGCTACCACGTCGAGTACGGCTACTCCTGCATGGGCTATGAGATCGCCGGCGGGATCGGCGTCAAGCTGGCGGCACCCGAGCGGCGCGTCTACGTGCTCGTCGGAGATGGCTCCTACCTGATGATGGCCCAAGAGCTCGTGACCGCCGTCCAAGAGCGCCTGAATCTTGTGATCGTGCTCGTCGACAACCACGGCTTCGCCTCGATCGGCGCCCTCTCGGACAGCATCGGGGGACAGCGCTTTGGCACCACCTATCGCTACCGCAACCCCGAGACCGGACGCCTCGACGGGGACGTCTTGCCGGTCGACCTGGCGGCGAACGCGAAGAGCCTCGGCGTCGCGACCTGGCACTGCACCGATCTCACGGC
This sequence comes from Actinomycetes bacterium, assembly GCA_021809805.1. Classification (GTDB taxonomy): domain Bacteria; phylum Actinomycetota; class Acidimicrobiia; order Acidimicrobiales; family Bog-793; genus JAKABX01. Next base: position 8,624 of record JAJZKA010000065.1, on the reverse strand, counting down.
GTTCGCCGCCGCGTTGAAGGAGGCCGGAGCGACGGCCGGACCCGCACTCGTCGCGATCGAGACCGACCCGCTCGTGACCGCCCCCTCCAGCGAGGCGTGGTGGGACGTGGCAGTCGCCGAGGTCTCGTCACTGCCAACGACGGCGGCGGCACGTGCCGCCTACGAGGCGAACAAGGCGCACCAACGCCCCTACCTCTAGCAGCCCAGCGTCGCGCCCGAGGGGCGCGAGAAAGGACGACGTGCGCACACTCGAGCACTTCATCGGTGGGCGGCGCACCCCCGCCGGCTCCACGCGCCGCTCGCCGGTCTTTGACCCGGCGATCGGACAGATTCAGGCCGAGGTCCTCCTCGCCGAGGGGGCCGACGTCGACACGGCGGTCGCGGCTGCCGCCGAGGCGTTCGACAGCTGGTCTCAGTCCTCGCTCTCGGCGCGCACCAAGGTGCTCTTTTCCTTCCGCGAGCTGGTGAACGCCCACCAGGGCGCGCTCGCCGATCTCATCTGCTCCGAGCACGGGAAGGTCCGCTTGGACGCGCTCGGCGAGGTGCAGCGCGGCCTCGAGGTAATCGAATTCGCCTGCGGCATCCCCCAGCTGTTGAAGGGCGAGTACTCCGACCAGGTCTCGACGGGCGTCGACGTCTTCTCTTACCGCCAGCCGCTCGGCGTCGTGGCGGGCATCACGCCGTTCAACTTCCCGGTCATGGTCCCGATGTGGATGTACCCGATCGCGATCGCGTGCGGGAACACCTTCATCTTGAAGCCGAGCGAGCGCGACCCGAGCCCATCGCTTCTTGTCGCCGAGCTGTGGCAGCAGGCCGGGCTTCCCGACGGTGTCTTCAACGTCCTCCAGGGCGACGCGCCTGCCGTCGAGGCGCTGTGTCGCCACGACGGTGTCGCCGCGGTCTCCTTCGTGGGCTCGACGCCGATCGCGCGCCGCGTGCACGAGTGGGCGACGGCGGCCGGGAAGCGGGTACAGGCGCTCGGCGGGGCAAAGAACCACGCCGTCGTGCTGCCGGACGCCGCGCCCGAGTTCGCCGGGGCCCACGTGAGCGCAGCGGCCTTCGGCTCCGCGGGCGAGCGCTGCATGGCAATCTCGGCCGCCGTTGTCGTCGGCAACAGCGGGGACGACTTCGTCGCCGCGCTCACCGAGCGGGCAGCAAAGATCCGCGTCGGCCCGGGCCGGGACGAGGCAAGCGACATGGGGCCCGTCATCACCGAAGCGGCACGCACGCGCATCGTCGGCTATGTCGAGCGGGCCGCAGAAAGCGGCGCCCGCGTGGCGCTCGATGGGCGCGACCTCGCCATTGCCGGCCACGAGGACGGCTTCTTCGTCGGGCCAACGATCCTCGATGAGGTGACCCCGGACATGGAGGTCTACCGCGACGAGATCTTCGGCCCCGTGCTCTCGGTGCTTCGCGCCGCCGACGTCGACGAGGCGACCGCGCTCATCAACGCCAACCCCTATGGCAACGGCACGGCGATCTTCACCGGCTCGGGCGAGGCGGCACGGCGCTTCCACCGCGGCGTGAAGGTCGGAATGATCGGCGTCAACGTGCCGATCCCGGTCCCGATGGCCTATTACTCCTTCGGCGGCTGGAAGGACTCGCTCTTCGGTGAGCGCCGGATCCACGGGAGCGAGGGCGTCGGCTTCTACACCCGGCAGAAGGTGATCACCGAGCGCTGGCCCCGCCCAGCGGGCACGAGCCACGCCCCCTACCACTTCCCGACAGCCGAGTGAGTCGGACAGCGCCGGTGAGCCCCCGCTTCTCGCTCCGCCGGCGGGCCGCCCGCCTGTCGAGCGCGGCGCGCGACCTCGCCGGCAAGAGCGGCCCCGCGCTCATCGAGATCCTCGTCGCTCATCTGGCCTGCGCACGCGAGGGCGCGGCCTTCGCCGAGGAGGTGCTCGGTGGGACCGTGCCGGCCGAGGAGGTTGAGGCGCGCATGGTCGCTATTGAGCGCCGCGGTGACGCGCTGCGCCGAGACCTCGTCGCCGCGCTCGGTGAGACGATCGTCACGCCCCTTGACCGCGAGGACCTCTTCCGCCTCTCTCGCTCGATCGACGACGTCCTCGACAACACCCGCGACTTCGTGCGCGAGTGGATGCTCTATGCACCCGAGCAGCCGGGCCAGCTCGCGAACCTGCTCGCAACGCTGACTGAAGGCCTGGCGTCCCTCGAGCGCGCCGTCGCTGCTCTCGTCGAGCACCCCGAGGACGTGGTCGCCAACCTCCTCTCAGCCAAGCAGCAGGCAAACGGCGTGCGGCGCCACTTCCAGGTCGAGCTGGCGAAACTGTTCGCCGGCGAGCTGTCGATGGAGACCTTGAAAGAGCGCGAGTTGATCCGCCGTCTCGATGTCGTCGGACTCCGCTTCGGCGAGGCCGTCGACGTCTGCTCCGACGCGCTCGTCAAACGCGGCAGGCGCTACGTGCTCAACCGCGAGACCTGAGCCCTCGCGCTGCGTGGTACCTGCACCCCGCGCCGGGCGCGCTTGCCAAGCGAGGCGCCGGCGTGCCCGTCAGTGGCCGATCGCTGCGAACTCCTCGACGCGGACCGTGGCGTGGCGCTCGAGTGAGGCCTTCGCGCACAGCCCGAGGACGAGCGCGGCGCGCCCGTCTGCGCCCGAGGTCGGTGGCTCCTCGCCGGTCGCATGGGCCTCAACCAAGGCCTGCCACTGGTGGAGGTAAGAGAGGCGGTAGCGCTCGATAAAGAAGTTCGGCAGCACGGCAGCACGAAAGCCCGCGCCATCGGCAGTGATCGCCGTGTGGGCGAGCGGGTTCTCCGATGCCGCCAGCCCGCTCGCACCGAGCACCTCGACGCGCTGATCGTAGCCGTAGGTCGCCTGGCGGGAGTTGTCGATCACGCTGAAGCAGCCGTTCTCGTGCTCGAGGGTGACGACCGCCGTATCGACGTCGCCGAGGCTCTCGATCTCCGGCGAGATACGCACCGACGCCTTGGCGAAGACCTCGACGACCTCCGAGCCGGCGACGTAGCGCGCCATGTCGAAGTCGTGGATCGTCATATCCAAGAACAGTCCTCCAGAGCTCTTCACGTAGCTGACCGGCGGTGGGGCGGGGTCGCGGCTCGTGATCCGCAGCAAGTGCACCGCGCCCGTACTGCCGGAGGCGACGGCCTGCTGCACGGCGCGGTGTGCCGGGTCGTAGCGGCGGTTGAAGCCGACCATGACGAACGCATCGGCGCGCCGGGCCGCCTCGAGCGCGCGATCGACCTCTCCGAGGTCGAGGGAGAGCGGCTTCTCGCAGAAGATCGCCTTGCCGGCGGCCGCCGCGGCGACGATGAGCTCGACGTGGCTATCAGTCGGCGTGCAGATCGCGACGGCGTCGATGCTCGGGTCGGCGATCAGCGCCTCGGGCACGTATGGCGCGACACCGAGAGAGCGAGCCGCCTTCCCGGCAGCCTCGGGAAGCGCATCGGCGACGCCGGCGAGCGCGGCCCCGTCCACCTGGCCGGCGAGGAGGGCGGCGTGCATTGCACCGATGCGCCCGACGCCGAGCACCCCGACGCGAAGTGGCGCGCTCATTGCGCCGACCCCGCGGCCTTCAACAGGTACTCGACGCTTCCCTTTACATCCGCTCCGGGGTCGACCCGGTCCGCCTCCGCGGGATCGATCGTCGTGTCCTGTTCGAGCACGTACCACCCCCCATAGCCGCGAGACTCGAGCGCGGCGACGACGCCGGCGACATCGACGTCCCCGCGCCCGAGCGAGCGGAACATCCCCGCCTTCGTCGCCTCGAGCAGCGACATTTCATGGGACCGCACCGCAGCAGCGAGGCCGAGGTCGACGTCCTTCACGTGCACGAGCCCCACCTTGTCCGCGTGGGCCTCGGCGAAGGCGACCGGATCGGCGCCGCCGATCGCGAGGTGGCCGGTGTCGAGGCACCAGGCGACCGCCGAGCGCTCGAGCACCTCTTCGAGGTGCGACGCGAGCTCGACGATCGTGCCGACATGGGGATGGAGCACCTGGACCAGGCCGTGGGCGTCGCAGATCTCCTCGACGATCGAGAGCCCTTCGGCCGCCGCGTCCCACTCCGGCGCGCCGAGCGCGGGCGGCTCGGACCAGCTCTCGTCGGCGACCGCGGCGGTGACGAAGTAGGTGCCGCCGCTTCCCGACAAGAGCGATGCGGCGGACTCGGCCGCCCGGCGCAGCTCGTCGCGCGCCGCTTTGTCGTGGACGACAAGCGGCACGAAGCCGCCAACCGCCCCGAGGTCGAAACGCTCAAGGAGGGCGCGGATCTCCTCCGGTGCGTCGCCGAGGTAGCCGAGAGCGCCGAGCTCGCTGGCGCGAAGCCCGAGCGCGCGCATCTCGGCGAGGACACGCTCGGGCGGCAACATCACGCCCCAGCCGGGCACCTCACAGACCCCCCAGGAAATCGGGGCGCCCGCCAGTCGCTCGGCGACGGCACTCTTAGGCGCTCGCATCGCATCCTCCTCCTTGTCCTTCTCGGTTCTCTGGTGGCCCCGACTCGCGCGGAGGCGCGGCGCAGCGCTCGGTCGTGTCACTCGCCGACGCCCGTCACGCCTCGCCGGCACCGAGGCGCACGGGCTGGCCCGTGAGCGCCGAACGGGTCGCGGCGTCGGCGAGATCGAAGGCACGAAGCGCGTCGGCACCGGTCGCGAGCGGCTCTGATCCCTCGAGGATCGCTTGCGCGAAGGCCTCGACCTCGGCCACAAAGGCGGCGCCGTAGCGCTGGTCGTAGCCCGAGACGAGCGGCCGCGTCGCCGCACCGGGCCGGCGCCACTCGAGGTTCAAAAGCGGCGGCGTCTCGACGCGGACCGTTCCCGCCGCGCCCATGATCTCCACCGTGCTGTCATAGCCGTAGCCGGCGACGCGCGTGAGGTCGAAGAGCCCGAGCGCGCCGTTCGCAAAGCGAACCGTCACGACCGCGGTGTCGTAGTCGCCGATCGCCGTGAAGCCCGGGTCCGACAGCACCGTGCCCGCCGCGGCCACCTCGATGATCTCGCCGACCAAAAAGCGCGCCGCGTCGAAGTCGTGGATCCCCATGTCGCGGAAGATCCCGCCCGACCCGGAGAGGAACTCCGGGCGCGGCGGGGACATGTCCCGCTGGCTCGAGCGGAATAGGTAGACCTCGCCGAGCTCGCCGCTCCGGCGCGCCTCGGCCGCCGCCTGATTTGCGACGTCGTAGCGACGATTGAAGCCGACCTGCAGCTTCACCTTTGCCTTCGCCGCCGCCTCGGTCACCGAGAGCGTCGGCTCCCGCTCGAGCGAAATCGGCTTCTCGCACAGCACGTGGCAGCCCGCCGCGATCGCCTGCAGGCTGAGGGCGGCGTGCTCGCCCGTCGGGGCAGCGATGATGACCCCGTCGAGGCCGTGCTCGCCGAGGAGGGCCTCGAGGCTCGGGGCCGCGGGGACACCGAAGCGGCCGGCGATCTCTGCCGCACACTCGGCGAGCGGGTCAAAGACCGCCGCCAGCTCGACCGACGGGCAGCGCCCGGCCGCGTTGGCGGCGTGCACCCGCCCCATCCGCCCGAGCCCGGCAATGCCGAGGCGCACCCGGCCGGCGCTCATCTTGTCGTTCTTCCGAGCGCCGCGGCCATCTGGTCGATGGCCCCGGCGACGTCCTCGTCGGCGGGATACAACAGCGCTCGCCCCGCGGCGAGGCCGCGCACTCCCGGCAGGCACAGGGCCGCCTCGAGGGTCGACAGCGTGTCCATACCGCCAGGTGCCGGGTCGCCGCCGAGCACGAGCACCGGCAGCGTCGTCGCGGCGACGACGCGCTCCATCTCGGGCACGACGGGAAGCTTCAGCCAGGTGAACGCGCTCGTGGCACCGAGGGCCGAGGTAACCGTCACCGAGCGGATGACCATCTCGGTCGACAGGTCGTTCCGCGTGATACCCGAGGCGCTACTCGCCCAAAAGGGCTCGATCATCGCCATCAATTGGTTCTCGGCGAGCGCGGTCACGGCGCGCGCGCAAGACTCGAGCGTCGCCGCGGTCGCCGGGTTGTCCGGCGCGATCCGACAGAGCATCTTGCCGCCATCGAGCCCGAAGTCGATGATCCGCAGCACGTCGTAGGCGGTGAAACGGTCATCGAGCTCGAAGACGGCGCCGGAGAGCCCGCCTCGGTTCATCGAGCCGATCGCGACCTTGTTCTCGAGCACGCCGAGCAGCACGAGGTCCTCGATGATGTCGGGCGTCGCGAGCACGCCGTCGACGCTCGGGCGGGAGAGGGCGACGCAGAGCCGCTCAAGGAGATCGTCACGATCGGCCATTGCCATCGCCCGCCCCCCAACGCCAAGCGCACCGCGGGCCGGGTGGTCGGCGGCGACGAGAAAGAGGCAGCCGTCGTCGCCGATAAGGGGACGACGGCGGCGTCGACGCGCCGCCTCTCTGATCGCCTTTGGATCATGCAGGCGGATCTCGCGCAGCTTGTCGGTGCGGCGCTCAAGCACTTCGCATCTCTCCGAGCTCATCGTTCACCTCGGCGGCCGTCGGCATCGCCGTCGAGCACTCGAGGCGGGAGGCGACGATCGCCCCCGCCGCATTGGCAAATACGAGCGTCTTTTGAAGCGGCCAGCCTGAAAGGAGGCCGTAGCAAAGGGCGCCGCCAAAGGCGTCGCCCGCGCCGAGGCCGTTCACGACGTCGATCGCCAGCGGCTTCACCTCGACGCGCTCGTGGCGCGTGCGCGCGAGCACCCCGGCCGGCCCGCCCTTCACGATGACGAGCTCGACACCCGCCGCCAAAAGCGCCTCCGCCGCCGCGTCGGGGTCGGTCTCGCCGGTCGCCACGGCGCATTCCTCGCGGTTGCCGACGGTGACGGACACGTTGCCCAAGACGGCAGTGATCTCCAAGCGCGCCGCGTCAGGCGAGGCCCAAAAGCTCGGTCGGTAATCGAGGTCGAGCACGGTCATCGGCCGCCGGGCGCGCAGCGCGAGGGCCTCTCGGTGGGCGGACCGGCTCGGCTCGTCGGAGAGCCCGGTCACCGTGCACCAGAACAGCGGCACCGCGTCGATTGCCACCCGGTCGAGCTCCTCGGGGCGGATCTCGAGGTCGGGGGCCTTCGGGAAGCGATAGAAGTAGATCGGGAAGTGGTCCGGCGGGAACATCTCGCAGAAGGTCACCGGCGTCGGGAGGTGCGCCACCTCGGCGACGAAGCGGTCGTCGACACCGAGATCGCGAATCGCTCGGCGGACGTAACGACCGAAGGGGTCAGCTCCCACACGGGTGATCACCGCCGCCCGCTCGCCAAGGCGGGCCGCGGCAACCGCCACGTTGGTGGCGCTCCCGCCGAGGAACTTGCCGAAGGTCGTCACGTCTTCGAGCGATCCCGCCTGCAGCGGGTAGAGATCGACGCCGACGCGCCCCATCGTGATGACGTCGAGCGCGCCGCGTTGCTCGCTGCTCATGTGCTCAGACCCACCTCACGGCGCTCGTCGACAATGGGATTCGCCACCCTGGCGCCCACCTTGTGGGAGGTCGCCAACAGCCCTCTCCCCCAATACGACCACGGTAGGCGGGGATCGGCTATCACGTCAACATGGCAATATGTCATGACAGCGTGTCCGGCCGGGTACGCGCCTACTTCAGCCAAAGATTGATCTCAAACGAGTAGCGGTTGGCGAGGTAGGTGTGGCGTCCGAGCTCGACGACGGCCCCCGCCGCGTCCGCCGCCGTGCGCGCCATCGTCAGCACCGTGGCGTTCCGGTTCGCCTGGAGCAGGCGCGCCTCGCGCTGGGTCGCCGTGCGCGCAGCGATGACCTCGTGCGCGCTCTGGAGGCGCACCCCTTGGTTGCGCAGTAGCTCGTAGAGGCCGTGCGCCTCGAGCGCCGCCTTGTCGATCGGTGCCGCCAGCACGCTCGTCGGGATCGTGTTGTCCATCAGCGCGAGCGGTGCCCCTTCGGCGGAACGCAGACGCTCAACGCGCAGCACCCGGTCGTCGCGCTCGATGCCGAGCAGCCCGGCGAGCTCCTCGCCTGCGGCGGTCTCCTCAAGGCTCAGCACCTCGGTCACGGGGTGGCGGCCAGCGCTCTCCAGGTCGTCGTGCAGGCTCGTGAGCGCCACCGGGCGCTTGATCCGGCGCTGGGCGACGATCGTGCCGACGCCGCGTCGCCTCACCACGAGGTCCTTTTGCACGAGCGCCTGGATCGCCTGGCGCACGGTCGGCCGGCTGACGCCGAGGCGCGCGGAGATCTCGATCTCATTGTCAAGCCGCTCGCCCGGTTTGACAGAGCCCGACTCGATCGCCTCGCGCAACAGCTCGGCGATCTGGAACCACAGGGGCACCGGGCTCTCACGATCCAGCTGGTGGGCGTCGAGGTTTGCCATCTGCGCTCCCAGTTCGAGGACGACCGCCCGGATGCATGACGACCCTGGCATCAAGATGCCGAACAGTCGAGACGCCGCCCGCGCCGTACGTCAGAAGGACCGAACAAGGCTACCTCGCGGCGCGGGCCGAACTGCGGATCGGGTGCGCCGCGCCGTGCCCTCCGGGGGCGGTCTGCGGTGGGAGGTGAGCACCGGCGGCTTCGCCGTGACCGGGTGATCGGCAGCGCTGTGGCGAGCGACGGCACGAACGCCGAGGTGGCGAGCAACGCCGGGGATCGATGCGCGAGCGAGCACTGCTGCCTCCTCCCGCTGGGCCGACGCAGC
>JAJZKA010000064.1 GCA_021809805.1 Actinomycetes bacterium | reverse complement strand
AGCTGTTCAGATCAAGTACCCGTGTGCCTACGCTCTCTGGAGCTTCAGGAGGACCCGCAAGCCTTCTACCAGCCATGATGGATCTGGGACCCCGCTTGGATGCCTACGAGCTCAGTAAGTCCGGTCGGGTTGCCATCAGATTTCTCGGAACGCCGGAGGCTGCAGCGCCGCCCGCGCCCGGCCACCGCCACGATGCGCCAGTCGGTGTCAGTGTCTGCATCCAAACGACCCAGTCGCGCCCGTGCCCGCCAGCAAGGCAGCACCGCGACCTAGTCATAGATGGCGCCGGCCTGGCGAGCGTTGGGTGTCTAAGCTGCCGCGATGCGACGTGTCCTCGCGGCAGTTAGCGACTTCGTCGCCGTCCTCGTTTTCGTTGGCATCGGCCGCTCCGCCCACGGCCACGTCGTCGATCCCGGCGGCATGATCAGCACCGCGTGGCCGTTCCTCGTCGGTGGCGCGATCGGCTGGTTGGCGGCGCGGGCCTGGCGCTCGCCGGTCGCGCGGCAAACTGGGATCATCATCTGGCTGTGCTGCGTGGCCTTTGGCATGGCCCTGCGCGTCGTCTCCGGCCAAGGAACAGCTGTCGCGTTCATCGCGGTGGCGCTCGGCTTTCTTGGTCTCGAGCTGCTCGGCTGGCGCGTTGCTGCCGCCTTTGTGGCACGCCACGGAGGCCGACCGCTCACCTCGCCCTCCTGAGCGGGCATCGGCGCGATCCTCCAGCGTCAAAGGACCCGGTTGCGCCGAGCCATGCTCGGCGATCCTCTGGCCGGTGCCGTAAGAAAGAGACAGGGAGGGCCCACTGCCGCGTGGCTGCCAGCGAGGCTCCCGACCCGGACGGCGCGCTCGACGCTGCGGCGGTTCGCCCGCGCGACCAGCCAATCGTGCGTCCTGAGCACTGGGATCGGACCTGCAGGGACCGAGCCACGGGACGCAACCGCCGCCGGCTGGCACACTCGTCCCGATGACAGGCGGGGTGACCCCACCGGGACCGAGCGGCACCGCGCTCGTCGGCGCCGCCGTCATCGCTGCCGTGCTCGTGGTTTCCCGCGCGCTCGCCCGCCGAAGCCGCGTGCCGCGCCCGGTGTTCTTGCTGGTCGCCGGCGCGGCCGTGAGCTTTCTTCCCGGGATGCCGACCATCCGGCTCGATCCGCAGGTCGTCTTCCTCGGCTTCCTCCCGCCCCTCGTCTACCACGCGGGATTTCTCACCTCGCCGCGCGAATTGCGGGCAAACGCGGTGCCAATCGGCCTCGGCGCCCTCGGCCTTGTGCTCGTGACGACCTTCGCCGTCGCCGGGGCGGTCTTTGGCGCCGTCCCGACCGTCGGCTGGGACGCCGCGTTCATTCTCGGGGCGATCGTGGCGCCCACCGACCCGGTCGCGGCGAGTGCCGTCCTCAACCGGCTCGGGGCCCCCGCCTCGATCGTGACGATCCTTGAAGGTGAGAGCCTCGTCAACGACGGCATCGCCCTCAGCCTGCTGACGATTGGCATCGCGGGACTGACGAGCACCATCACGGTCCCCGGCGGCATGGCGGACTTCGCGCGGGTGGCGCTTGGAGGCACCGCTTTCGGGCTGGCGGTCGGCTGGCTCGCCGCCCGGATGCGCCGCTACGTCCACGAGGCCTCTTCAGACCTCATCGTCTCTTTGGTGCTGCCCTTCATTGCCTACCTCCCCGCCGACGCGCTCGGGCTCTCCGGCGTCTTGTCAGCGCTCGTCGCCGGGCTGATCGCCGGCCAACAGGGCACGTCTCGCCTCGCTCCCTCGGGTCGTATCAGCGTCGTCGAGTTCTGGCGGGTACTGGCCTTCCTGCTCGAGTCCGTGCTCTTCGTCCTCGTCGGGCTCCAGCTCCGCTCGGTCGCCGCGGCAACCGCCTCGTATCCGCTCCACGACGTCGTGCTCGTCGCCACGCTGAGCGTCGTGAGCGTGATCGGAGTGCGGTTGTGCTGGTGGCTGGCGGTGCCGACGCTGCGCGTGCGTCCCGAGGGCCGCTTCGTTGATACCGGCGGGGTGCCCTGGCAAGAGCGCGTCGCCCTCGGCTGGAGCGGACTGCGCGGCGCCATTTCGCTGGCGGCGGCCTTGTCGATCCCGATCGGCGCCGGCAACCACGCGGCGGCCAAGCGCGGACTGCTCGTGCTGGCGGCCTTCTGCGTGATCGCAGTCACGCTCCTTGGCCAGGCGACGACGCTCCCCTTCCTCCTCCGCCGCCTCAACCTCGTCGGCGACGAGACCGAACAGCACCAGCGCATGCTCGCCGAGCGGCGCCTCGCCGAGGCGGCGTTGCACGAGCTCGACCGGATCGGCGACGAGGACGAGGTCGCCGAGAGCGAGCTCGCGGCGCTGCGCGAGCTCTACGAGCAGCGCCTCGGGCGGATCCACGCCGAACTGAACGAGGACGAGCCGTCGCTGCCCGAGCAGACGATGGCGATGGTGCAGCACCGGCTGCTCGCCACCCAGCACCAGGTGCTGCGCGCGCTGCACCAGGAAGGGGCGATCAGCTTCGCCGTGATGCGTGACTTGTCCCGGCGCCTCGACCTCGAACAGGCGAGCCTCGAGCCCTGACAAGCTTTGCGTTCGTCTCCCGAGACACTCCTCGCCCTTGCCGATGTGTTTCGGCAAGGGGCGATCCCTTTCACTGCCCTGATCCGAGGGGTCCCTGGTCAAGTGCCTGTCGGGGCGTTGCTGGCACGATAGAGGCCATGAGTGGGGATGCAGCGACCGCCGGAAGGCTCTTTGTGATGGTGGGAATGGTCGGGGCGGGCAAGACGACCCGGGCCCGACAGATTGCTGCCGAGCGTCGTGCCGTGCGCCTCACTCCTGACGAGTGGATGATCCCGCTCTTTGGACAGGATTTCCGGGACGATCAGTACCCGCACCGTCGCGACCTCCTCGAAGGCCGGCTGCTCTCGGTCGCGCTCGACGTGCTGCGGGCCGGGGTGGATGTGGTCCTCGACTTCGGCTGCTGGGCGAAGGTCGAACGCAGCGCGTTGCGTTACCTCGCGGCGTCCATAGGCGCCGAGTGCGAGCTGGCGTATGTGCCCCTACCGCAGCACGAACAGAGCCGCCGGGTCAGAGCCCGGTGGGAGGACACGCCGCACACCACCTTCCCGATCACCGACGACGACCTTGTTGGATGGAGGGAGCGGTTCGAGATCCCCGGGGCCGAGGAGCTCGAGGGCCGCCCGCTCGACCCCGCACCGGACGGCTTTGCGGACTGGCGCCACTTTGCAGTGCAACGGTGGCCTTCTCTCGCGCTCTGATCGGTCACGGATGGATCCAACGCGCGACGACCAGGTGTTCGCCACGGGCTTTCGAGATCGCGCTTCGACCGAGTCCAGGCCTGCCACCAAGGCCGGCCCTTGGCCGCACGCCAAGACGGCCAGGTCGCCTGCGGCGGCCGGGTGGGCTTGGCGTCTTGTGCTTGGCCTTCTTTTTCTCCGCGAGCTCTGGGGAGGCGACCGGTGCATCCGCCTGGAGCTGCCTCAGGCGGGAGCAGCGCGGGCCCCTCGAAGGGGAGCTGCGGCGGTGGCACCGCACGCAGAACTCATTTGGGTGTTCCAACAGCTGGTCGGACCGGACAGCACCTTGATCGGTGCCGGTGACCCCGATCAGCTCGGCGCGCCTTGCCCCGCTCCGCCGGGCTTGGCGATGTGGCGTTCGATGTGCTCGGGCTCCTTTTCCCAGTGCCAGGCGCGCCGCTCGGGTGGGTCGATGTCCGCGCCGGGACCAAGCAGGCGGTGCGTCGCCGCCTCGAGATCCTCGGGGGTGACCGCACCGACCGACGTGATGGTGCCGTCGACGTCGACGAAGACATTGGTGGGCACGCCGCGGATGCCGAGCGCGTCCACGAGGACGTTCTGGTCGTCGACGAGCACCGTGCCGGGGATGCCCCACAGCTCACAGAAGCGCTTCGCCTCGTCGCGAGCGCCCACGCCTTCCCAAATGTTCACGAGGATGATGTCCAGACCGGACCGGCTGGTGCGGCGGCGCAGGTCCTCAAGAACCGGCGCCTCCGCGTTGCACGGTCCTCACCAGCTGGCGAAGAAGTTGAGGATGTAGCGCTTCTCCGACCACTGCCGGGAATGCAGCTCCTGTCCACCCGCCACGTCATAGAGGGAGAACTCCGGCATCTTCGTGCCGACGAGAGGGTGGTTCAGCTGGCGGACAACCTCGCCCGGCGGCCCGTCCAAGTTGAGGTCGATCACCGTCAGCGATCCGCTGCCGGCGTTCGCGACGAGCACCACGGTCTCGTCGCGGGGGTGCACGCTCACCCCGCCCGGTGCCGTTCCTACTGGGATCCGTGCCCACTCGAGGCCATCGAAGCCGAGCACGCTCAGCGTCCCGTCCCCCCGATTGGTGACATAGAGGCGGTCGCTCCGCGGGCCCATCGTCATGCCGACCGGGGCGTTCAGGCCGCCGAGCTCGTCGGTTGGCTCGCCGCGGCGAGGGTCAATGCGGACGACGCTGCCCGCCAGGCAGTTGACCACGAAGACGTCCCCGCTGTGGCGGTCGACGGCCACCGCGCATGGCCCCTCGCCGGTCGGCGTCGTGGCGAGGATCTCGTTCTGGTCGAGGTCGAAGGCTGTGACGGTCGACGTCACGAAGTTGGCGCAAAAGCCGCGCCGGCGCTCACGATCAAGCGCGATGGCGCCGGCACCAAGCTCGGCGGGGACCGTGGCGACGCACTCCAGCCGGTCGAGGTCGACGATGCTCACCGTGCAGCCCATCGTGTCGCCGCAATACATCCGGCGGCCCGCCTCGTCGATGTCGAGGCCGCTCGGATAGACGCCGACGGGCACGGTGCCGATCACCTTGCGGCTGCGAGCATCAATCACCGAGACCTGGTCCGAGCGAGCATCCGCGGTGAACAGCCGGTTCGTGACGGTGTCGATCACGATGTCGATCGGCTCGCTGCCGACCGGGATCATCTCGAGCGTCTCGAGCCGCTCGAGGTCGACCACGGCGACCGCGTTCGAGCGCGAGCAGGCGACGTACGCGAGCTCGGCCGTCGCGTCGACCACGACGCCCTCCGGGTCGAGTCCGACCCGCACCTCGCCTCGGACTCGGTAGCGATCGGCGCCTTTGACCCGACACGCCGGGCCGTCGTCGACGATCTCGACGGCGCTCAGGTCCAACGGCTCGGGCGGCATGGCGACCTCTCAGTAACAGCGCGCGCCACCTCGGCACGCGACGCAACAGTTGGCGACGGCACGATTCGGGGCACCTTAGCGGCCCCTGCAACCCTCGCGACGCGCGACCTGCCAGACGCGCGCACCAGCCCAGGTCACGTCTCTCGCCGCGCCTCGGGTTGTGGGGCGGAGTCGGGGGGTAGGAAGCCTCGGGGAGCTCGGCGCCCACGCCGCGCGGTGACCGCCCGGGCGCGCAGCGCTTGGCCGAGGAGGGTGCCGGTGCCAACACGCGAACAGGTGCAAGAAGTCCGGCACGCGACCGGCAGCTACGCAGCCGCGGCCAAGGTTCTCGCCATCCCACCGGGCCAGGCCTACCTCATTGCCACGGGCATCCCCGCGGACGGCAGCGACGGCGTCCGCCACGATCCAATACGGCAACCAGGGATACTCCGGGGCAGCACCCAACACCTTGTCTACGGCCACATGCCGGCCCACAACCCGACGTCGGACCCGCGGGTGCACCACTGGCTGAAGGGTCTCGTGGCCGCCGACCCGGTGATGCGGGCCGCCGCCGGGACACGCGACGTGGCTCCGAGCGCACTGAAACATCCTGACGAGGAAGACATCGCCTCGGCGATCGCCCGCGACCACGTCCAGCTCGATGCGCTGTTCAAGGTGCTGCAGACCATCCCCGACACCAGGCGCGGGCCATCACCAGTACAGCGCTCTCAGCGCGAAACACTCCTCGACGTGCTCATCGCGCCCCTTTCAAGGCACGAGGCGGCCGCACAGGAACACCTCTGGCCGGCAGTCCGCTCCCATCTCGCGGACGGTGACGCGCTCGCCGAGCACGCCCTCGTCCAGGACCAACAGGCAAAGGATCTGCTCGTGGAGATCGGCCGGACGGATCCCGGCGACGCCTCGCTTGACGAGCTCGAGACGGCGAGCTACCGCCACGCCGCCTTCGAAGACCGCGTTTTGCTCAAGCTCACCGCCACCCTCGACCTCGACGAAACCAAGGCCCTCGGCGCGTCCTTCAGGCGTGCCGAGTCCAACGGTCCGACGCGTCCGCTCCGCCACGCCCCAGCGCGCCCCGACCGCACCGTCAAGGAGGCGGGCGCCGCCGGTGCGATCCTCGAGCCCGTGCGCGACCCGGTCGGGGAACCACTCGCAGAGCGCAGGGGTCATCCGGGCGAGGAGCCGCTCGAAGACCGTGCGAACCAACAGATCAACAACCATGCGCCGGAGGAGGAGTCCTCGTGACCAAGCTGCCGAAGTGGCCCGTCCTCGAACAGCTGATCGGCCCCGACCGTCTCGGTCGCGGAAAGTCCGTCAAGTCTGAGCACTCCGAGCATCTCCATGCGCGCGTCAGCGATGCCGACCGAGTCGTGAAGTCCGTCTGCCCGTACTGCGCGGTGGGATGCGGCCAGAACGTGTTCGTGAAAGACGAGAAAGTCGTTCACATCGAAGGCGACCCGGACTCTCCGGTGAGCCGCGGCCGCCTGTGCCCGAAGGGCTCCGCCAGCCTCCAGCTCACCACCGGCGAGGCGAGGCGTTATGAGGTCCTCTACCGCCGACCGCACGCAAGCGACTTCGAGGTGCTCGACCTCGATCGCGCGATGGACATGGTCGCGGAGCGGGTCATCAAGACGCGCCGCGAGACCTGGCAGTGGGAGCAAGAAGGAAAGCGCATGCGGCGCACGCTCGGCATCGCGAGCCTCGGGGGGGCAACGCTCGACAACGAAGAGAACTACTTGATGAAAAAGCTCTATACGGCGATCGGGGCGATCCAGATCGAGAACCAGGCCCGCATATGACACTCCGCCACTGTCCCCAGTTTGGGGACCTCGTTCGGTCGGGGTGGCGCCACGACCTTCCAACAGGACCTGCAGAATGCCGATTGCATCCTCATCGAGGGATCGAACATGGCCGAGTGCCATCCCGTCGGCTTCCAGTGGGTCATGGAAGCCAAGGCACGCGGCGCGACGGTGATCCACGTCGATCCGCGCTACACCCGCACGAGTGCCGTCGCCGACCTCCACGTGCCGCTGCGGGCCGGGACCGACATCGCCTTCCTCGGCGGGATCATCAACTACGTCATCGAGCATGAGCGCTACTTCCGCGACTACGTCATCGCCTACACCAACGGACCCACACTCATCTCTGAGGAGTTCAAGGACACCGAGGACCTCGACGGAGTCTTTTCAGGACTGGACGCCGAGCAGCGCAAGTACGACTTCCACAGCTGGGAATACCAGACCGGTACGGTGCAGGCGGCATCGGGCCACCGCGAGATGGAGGCCGAGAAGGCCGCCCGGCACCAAGAGCGCCACCGGGCCGAGGCGGCCAAGTCCAAGACCGCCCACGGCGAGTCGCATGGATCAGGCGGTGCCGCGGTGCCCGGGAATGCCGATCGCGACGAGTCCATGCAAGATCCGCGCTGTGTCTTTCAGGTCCTAAAGCGCCACTTCTCCCGCTACACGCCCGAGGTCGTCGAGCAGATCTGCGGCGTACCAAAGGAGCTGTTCTTGACAGTCTGCGAGACCTTGAGCGACAACTCCGGACGCGACCGCACGAGCGCGTTCTGCTACGCGGTCGGATGGACTCAGCACAGCGTGGGGGTGCAGTACATCCGCACCGCTGCGATCTTGCAGCTGCTGCTCGGCAACATCGGCCGCCCCGGAGGCGGCATCTTGGCGCTGCGCGGGCACGCCAGCATCCAGGGCTCCACCGACATCCCGACGCTGTTCAACCTGCTCCCCGGCTATTTGCCGATGCCCCATGCTGGCGTCGACGTGGATCTCGACACCTACGTCGCAGGAGAAGAGACCGAAAAGGGCTTCTGGGGTGAAATGCGCTCGTACATGGTGAGCCTGCTGAAGGCGTGGTGGGGCGACACGGCAACGCCCGAGAACGACTTCTGCTACGACTACTTGCCGCGCATCTCCGGCAGCCACAGCACCTATGAGACCGTGATGGCGCAGCTCGATGGGACCTGCAAGGGCTATTTCGTGGTCGGGGAAAACCCCGCCGTCGGATCGGCGAACGCCAAGATGCAGCGCCTCGCCATGGCGAAGCTTGACTGGCTCGTCGTGCGCGACTTCTCCCTCATCGAGTCGGCGACGTGGTGGAAAGACGGCCCTGAGATCGAGACCGGCGAGTTGGAGACCAAAGACATCGCCACCGAGGTCTTCTTCTTCCCAGCCGCCGCCCACACCGAGAAGAACGGCAGCTTCACCAACACCCAGCGGATGCTGCAGTGGCACCACGCCGCGATCGAGCCCCCCCAGCACGCTCGAAGCGATCTGTGGTTCTACTACCACCTCGGTCGGCTCATCAAAGCCAAGCTGGCCGGATCGAGCGAGGCGATGGATCGCCCCGTGCAAGATCTCACCTGGCACTACCCCACCGAGGGCTCGATCGCCGAGCCGAGTGCGGAAGCGGTGCTGGCGGAGATCAACGGCTATGACGCCGACGGCACGCCGCTGTCGTCCTATGAGCAGCTGCGCGAGGACGGCTCCACGGCCTGTGGATGTTGGATCTACACCGGCTGCTACCGCGACGGGGTCAACCAGGCGGCGCGGCGCAAGCCGTGGCGCGAGCAGAGCTGGGTCGCGCCCGAATGGGGCTGGGCTTGGCCGGCGAACCGGCGGATCATCTACAACCGTGCCTCGGCCGATCCCGATGGAAAGCCGTGGAGCGAGCGCAAGGCCTACATCTGGTGGGACGACGACCAGGCGCGCTGGATCGGCCACGACGTCCCGGACTTCGACGTCCACAAGTCTCCCTGGTACCGGCCCCCCGTCGGCGCGACCGCAGCTGAGGCGCTGTCGGGCGTGGACCCCTTCGTCATGCAGGCCGACGGCAAAGCGTGGCTCTTTGCTCCGACCGGCCTGCAGGACGGGCCGCTGCCGGCCCACTACGAGCCGCAGGACTCGCCGTTCGCCAACCTGCTCTATGGTCAGCAGCGCAACCCGGTGCGCGTGGTCTTCTCCAACAGGCACAACCGCCTTCACCCGAGCCCGAGCGAGCAGGGGTCCTCGGTGTTCCCCTACGTGCTCACGACCTACCGCCTTACCGAGCACCACACGGCGGGTGGTATGAGCCGCTGGCAGCCCTACCTCGCTGAGCTGCAACCCGAGATGTTCTGCGAGGTGCACCCCGAGCTCGCCAAGGAGCGAGAGCTCGAGCACCTCGGGTGGGCGACCATCGTGACCGCCCGCGGGGTGATCGAAGCGAGGGTGCTCGTCACCGAGCGGATGGCGCCGATCACCGTCCAAGGGCGCCGGATCCACCAGATCGGCTTGCCCTATCACTGGGGGCCGAACGGCTACAGCCGGGGCGACGCCGCCAACGAGCTCGCCGCGATCGTCCTGGACCCGAATGTGCACATCCAAGAGGTCAAGGCATTCACCGGCGATATCCGGCCCGGCCGGCGTCCGCGGGGTCCGGCCAGCGTCGCGCTGGTCGAGGAGTACCAGCGACGTGCGGGAATCACCAGGTCGACCGGGACGGAGGTGCGCGGTGGCCGTTGAGGTCAAGTCGCTGCTGCTCGAGAAAGACACACCGGCCCACGCGAGCGGTTATCGGGACCATCCGCCCCGGATGGGCTTTTTCACCGACACCTCGGTCTGCATCGGCTGTAAGGCGTGCGAGGTGGCCTGCAAGGAGTGGAACCAGGTCCCCGAGGACGGGCTCAGCTTCACGGGCATGTCCTATGACAACACCGGAGGACTCGGCGCCGATACGTGGCGGCACGTCGCGTTTATCGAGCAGCGCCGCCGCGGAGTGCACCAGATTTCGGACAATCAGGCCGAACAAGACAGTGGATCGCTGCGCTGGCTCATGGCCTCAGACGTCTGCAAGCACTGCACGCATGCTGCCTGCCTCGACGTCTGCCCGACGGGGGCGCTGTTGCGCACCGAGTTCGGCACCGTCATCGTGCAAGAGGACATCTGCAATGGCTGCGGCTACTGCATTCCGGCTTGCCCCTATGGGGTGATCGATCAGCGCCAGAACGACGGCCGTGCTTGGAAGTGCACCTTGTGCTACGACCGGATCTCCGTCGGCGTCGAGCCAGCATGCGCGAAGGCCTGTCCCACCGACTCCATCCAATTCGGCGAGCTGAGTGAGCTGCACCGCCGCGCCGATCAGCGCCTCGGACAGCTTCACCGCGCGGGTGTGAGCGACGCCCGGCTCTATGGCCGCGACGAGCGCGACGGGGTCGGCGGCGACGGTGCCTTCTTCTTGCTCCTCGACGAGCCGGAGATCTACGGCCTGCCGCCGGACCCGGTCGTCACCACCCGAGACCTGCCCGAGATGTGGCTTCGCGTCGGCGTCGCCGCGCTCGGCATCGCGTCCTTCATCGCCACGAGCTTCATCGGGAGACGCCATGACTAGCCCGAGGTTGACCCCTCACTGCCACGACTCGGCAAGCCGTATGGCCATTGGAGTCCTGGGGAACGCGGTCGTGCCAACAGCTCCACATCACGTCCGCAGCAGAGGTTGCGACCACGCACTCAGATTGTGGACGGGCCATGCCCGCGTCCCACAGCGCGCGCTTGGGAGCACTCGCCCGCACGGTCTCCCCGGCGAAATCGCCTACGGCGCCGCAACCTCGCTGAACCCGTGGTGCCGGTCGCGTCCCAACGCGCACTGGCGACGATCCGGCGGTCACCGAGGGCGCAACGGGCGCGCTGGCCTGTGTGGCACAGGAGCGATCTTCCAGTGAGTGACCACGAGGCGACGCGTGACGGCATCGCAGCGCGCGCGCCGGGCCGGGAGGCGATCGTCGGGTCGGGGGCCGACGCCGTGGAGCCCGTCACGCGCCGCCGCAGAGCCCGCCGGGGCGGCGAGCAGCCGATGGTGCCCGAGGCGCAGTTCTCCTCTTATTACAACAAGGCGATCATCAACTCCCCGGTCTGGAAGGCGCCCGATATCGCCGGTTATCTCTTCCTCGGCGGGCTGGCTGGCGCCTCCTCGGCGCTCGGCGCGGGCGCGCAGCTCACCGGCCGCCCGGCACTCGCCCGAGCGTCGAAGCTGGCGGCCGCGGGGGCCGTCTCGCTCTCGTTCACCGCGCTCGTGCACGACCTCGGCCGCCCGGCGCGCTTTTTCAACATGCTGCGGACCTTCAAGCCCACCTCCCCGATGAGCGTCGGCTCTTGGTTGCTGTCCGCCTACGCTCCAGCGACCATGGTGGCGGCCCTGTCCGCCGCGACGGGACACGGCCGACGGTTCGCCAATCTGGCGACCGCCGGCGCGGCGACGATCGGGCCGCTCGTTGCCACCTACACCGCCGCGCTCATCTCCAATACCGCCGTGCCGTCTTGGCACGAGGGCTATCGCGAGATGCCCTTCGTCTTCGCGACCTCGGCGATGAGCGCGGCGGCAGGCGTCGGACTGCTCGCCGCGCCGGGCGCCGAGACCGCGCCGGTGCGGCGCCTCGGGGCGGTGAGCGGCATCAGCGAAGTCGCGCTCACCAAGTTGATGGTGCGGCGCATGGGCCTGGTGGGCGAGGCCTACGCGCTCGGCAAGGCGCACCGATACGGCCGACTCGCGCTCACGCTCACGACGCTCGGTGCCGTTGGCGCCGCCGGGTGCGGGCCGCGGAGGTGGCTCGCACAGCTCTCCGGCGCAGCGCTCGTCGCCGGTTCGGCGCTCGAGCGCTTCGCAATCTTTGAGTCCGGCTTCATCTCCGCCGAGAACCCCAAGTACACGGTGGTGCCACAGCGCATGCGCGCCGCTGCGCGCGCGGGCGGTTGAGCTCGGCGCGCCGGCTTCTCCCGGCGCCGCCGGTACCGTCTCGGACGTGGATCGCCCCACCGCACCGCCGCCATCGGTCGACGCGCTCAGCCGGCAGATCGCCGACGTCGCGCTCCCCCACGCGCTGTTGGTGCGCGCCGCGCGCGAGGCGCTCGCAGCGGGCGAACCCGATTCGGCGCGACAGCGGGCCGAGCTGATCGCCCGCCGCCAGCTACAGCCGGTGATCAATGCCACTGGCGTCCTCTTGCACACCAACCTCGGCCGGGCACCGCTCGCCCACCGCCAAGCGGCCCGCTACACCAACCTCGAGCTGGACCTCGACTCAGGACGCCGGGGCAGCCGCGCCGCGCACGCCGGGCCGCTTCTCGCCGAGCTGTGCGGCGCCCCCGCCGCGCTCATCCTCAACAACGGTGCCGGCGCGATCCTGCTCGCCCTCGCCGCACTCGCGGTGGGGCGCCGGGCGATCATCAGTCGCGGCGAGCTCGTTGAGATCGGCGGTGGCTTTCGCATCCCCGACGTCCTCGCTCTTTCTGGCGCGCAGCTCGTGGAGGTCGGGACCACCAACCGCACCCGCCGCGTCGACTACGAGGCCGCCCTCGCCGAGGGCGGCGACGCCGTGATCGTCAAGGTCCATCAGTCCAACTACAAGATGGTCGGCTTCACCGAGTCCGTCGGCATCGCCGAGCTGAGCAAGCTCGGCGTACCGGTGATCGCGGACGTCGGCTCAGGGCTGCTCGACGCCAATACCCCGTGGCTGCACTCGGCGCCCCCAAGGTGGCTGGCGGGCGAGCCGGGCGTACGCCAGGCGCTCGAGGCCGGCGCGACCCTCGCCACCTTCTCGGGCGACAAGCTCCTCGGTGGTCCGCAGGCGGGCGTCGTCGTCGGGCAGGAGCAGGCGGTGCAGTCCTGCGCGCGCCATCCGCTTGCACGGGCGCTGCGGCCGGGCGCGCTCGTCCTCGCCGCGCTCCAAGAGACGGCCCTTGCCTATGTGCGCCGCGACGCTGACGCCATCGCGTTCTGGCGCCTCGCGACGCGACCGCTCGCGGAGCTCGAGGCCCGCGCCACATCGCTGGCCGCGGCGACCGGCTGGGAAGCGTGCCAGACGGCGGCCGCACCCGGCGGCGGCTCGCTCCCCGGGGTCGAGATCGCCTCCTTCGGCCTTTGCGCGCCGGGAGACCACCGCAGCGCGCTTCGGGCGAACGAGCCGCCCGTGATCGCCCGCGCTGAGGGCGGACGGACGATCTGCGACCTGCGCGCCGTGGCCCCCGAGGACGATCGCCTCCTCGAGACCGCCCTTGCCTGCGCGTGGGCGCCCGCGCGATGAACCGGCCGACGACCCATACCGTCGCGACCGCCGGACACGTCGATCACGGCAAGTCCACCTTGGTGCGCGCACTGACCGGTACCGATCCGGACCGTTTCGCCGAAGAGCGCGAGCGGGGGATGACGATCGACCTCGGCTTCGCCTTCTGCTCGCTCGCCTCAGGCCGCCGCGTGGGCTTCGTCGACGTCCCCGGCCACGTCCGCTTCATCAAGAACATGCTGGCGGGCGTGGGGGCGGTGGGCAGCTGTCTGTTCGTGGTGGCCGCCGACGACGGCTGGATGCCCCAGTCCGAAGAGCACCTGCGCATCCTCGAGCTGCTCGGCATCTCCGAAGCGGTCGTCGCCCTCACCAAGGTGGCGATGGTCGACGAGGCACGCCGGGCCGAGGCGCACGACCTCGTCGCGGAACACCTCGCCACAAGCGCGCTGGCGGGCGCCGAGATCGTCGAAGTCGACGCGCCAGCCGGCTTCGGGCTCGACACGCTGTGCCAGGCGCTCGAGCGCATGCTCGACCGGCTCGGCCCGCCGGTTGATTCCGGGCGGGCGCGTCTTTGGCTGGACCGGGTCTTTGCCGCCAAGGGCGCGGGGACCATCGTCACCGGGTCGCTCGCCGGTGGCGCGATCGCCCTCGGCGACGAGCTCGTGGCGGTGCCGGGCGCCCCGCCGAGTTTCCGCCCGCTCGCCGCCCGGGTACGCGGGATCCAGACCGACAACGCAGCGCTCGAGGTGGCCACCCCAGCAAGCCGCGTCGCGCTCAACCTCGTCGGGCCCGAGCGCCGCCAGCTCGCACGCGGCCAGGCGCTCGTCCAACCCGGTCGCTATGAGCCGTCGTCGAGATTCGACGTCTCGCTCCAGGTCCTCGCCGCGCTCGGCCACGACGTGGCGCGCCGCGGCGCCTACCAGTTCTATGTCGGCTCGACCCAGCTGCCCGCCTCGCTCCGCCTCCTCGGCACCAGCGTCCTCTCGCCCGGCGAGCTCGGCGCGGCACGGATCCACCTCCCCGTCCCACTCGCCCTCTTGCCCGGTGACCGTTACGTGCTGCGCGAGTCGGGGCGGGGCGAGACCGTGGGCGGCGGTGAGGTGCTCGACGTCGATCCGGTCCTCCCCGCCAGACATGCCCGACCGGACCGCTCAGTCGACCGCGTCGTGCGCGAGCGCGGCTTTGTCGATGCGGCACTGTTGGGGCGTCTGACGGGCATGCACCGACCGCCAAATCTCGGTCGCTTCGTCGCTGACGAGGCCGCGGTGGCCACGCTCGCCAGTCACCTCGCCGAGCGCCTCGCTGCAGCCGGTGGCCTCGGGATTGAGCTGAGTGCGCTCGACGAGCGCGAGCGCGTGGTGCTCGAGCACCTCGAGGGCGCGGTCATCGACAAGGGCAAGGCGATGACCCGGGCGGCGGCCGACGACGGCATCGCCGAACTCGGCGTCGGCCCGTACCTCGCGGCACTTGGCGCCGCGCCCTTCAGCCCGCCCGAGCCTCGCGCCGAGGGGGTAAGCGATGCCGCGCTGCGCGAACTTGTCCGCCGCGGCCTCGTCGTTGCCTCGAGCGGCTATTGGTTCAGCACGGCGGCGATCTGCGAGGCCGCCGCCACCGTCCGCTCGCTGCTCGATCGCGAGCCCGAGGGCGTCACCGTCTCGGCCGTGCGCGACGCGCTCGGCACCTCGCGGAAGTACGCGCTGCCACTGCTCGCCGCGCTCGACGGCCTCGGGGCCACGCGCCGGCACGAGGACCTCCGCGTCGCTGGCCCGCGCCTCGACGAGCTCGCCGGCGCCCCACCTGTGACGCCACAAGGAGTGCAATGACCAAGTTCGATGTCCCGGTGCGTCTGACCAGTTTCACCTCGGGTGGCGGCTGCTCGTGCAAGGTGCCCGCCGGCGAGCTCGAGTCGCTGTTGATGCATGCCTATGGCGATCACGCGACGCCAGTCCCCATCGCGGTCCCCGGCGTCGCCTTGCTGTGGGGGCTCGAGGGTGGGGACGATGCCGCGGTCGTCGACCTCGGAGATGGACGCTGCCTCGTGTCCACGACCGACTTCTTCCCCCCCGTCGTCGACGACCCCTACGACTGGGGCCGCATCGCCGCGGCGAACGCGCTCTCGGACATCTACGCGATGGGCGGCGAGCCAATCTGCGCCCTCAATCTCCTCTCCTGGCCGACCGACCAGCTCGCCCCAGAGCTCGCCGAGGCGGTGCTGCGCGGCGGGCGCGCCGTCTGCGACCTCGCTCACTGTCCGGTGGCGGGTGGCCACTCGATCCGCGACGACACCCCGAAGTACGGCCTGGCGGTCACCGGGATCGCGCCCCGCGACCGGCTGTTGCGCAACGACGCCGCGGTGTCCGGCCTTCCCCTCGGGCTCAGCAAGCCGCTCGGCGTCGGCATCTTGAACAACCGGCACAAGGCAACCGGCGAGCGCTTCCCCGACGCGATCGAGATGATGGCCACACTCAATGACGAGGCGAGCCGCGCGGCGCTCGAGGCCGGGGTCCGGGCAGCCACCGACGTCACCGGCTTCGGCCTGCTCGGCCACCTCTACAAGATGCTGCGCGCGAGCAAGGTGTCGGCACGCCTCGACCCTGCGGCGGTCCCCTACCTCGACGGGGCGCGCGCCTCGCTCGAGGCGGGCTTCGTCCCCGGCGGCACCCGGGCGAACCTCGAGTGGGTCCGTAGCCATCTCGAAACCGACTGTGAGGAGTCCGAGCTGCTGCTGCTCGCCGACGCGCAGACCTCTGGCGGCCTCCTCGTCGTCGGCGAAGTGCCGGGAGTGCCGATTATCGGCGAGATCACCGCCGGGCCGGAGCCCCTCATCGTGATCGCCTGAGCTGGCGGCGAGCTGCCATTGGCTGCAAAGCGAGCGCGTCGTCGCGCCGTGAACTGGCGCTCCCGAACACTCGCGACCGGCCAGCGCACCCATCGCGCCAGAGCAGCTAGCGTGCGCAGCGGAGGTGTCCGAGCGCCTGGTGGGCTCCCCCGCCTTCAAAGCGGGTGGGACGGGCGATCCCCGTCCGGCGGGTTCGATTCCCGTCCACCTCCGCGACCAATGGCGCTGCGCGCCAATGACGACCTTGGCGTGTCGTCGGTTTCGGCCCGTAACGTCGTCGCGCAGACGCGCCAGGATACGGTGCGCAGGTCGGCGCTTCGGCGATCCCTGGCGCGGGAAGGACCCGCAGGCCATGACCTCTGCGCTCGCCGAACAAGGCGCGCCCGGGTCGGTCGTGACCCGCGCTTGGAGGCGCCGCACCCGTCGCCGTCCTCGGGACCTCGCTCGCCTCGCCACGCCACCCCACACGGGCGCGCGCTCGTGTCGGTACCGACGCCCGCACCAGGCTCATGTGGATCACGGTCGCCCCGCACCTTCGCCGGCTCGACGCGCGGGGCCGCATTGGCCAGTGACGCGCGGGATGGACCGTTTCAGCGCCGCCGCCCATTCAACGGTGTTCTCGCTAAGGTGTGGGATCGACGTGGAGGACCCCCGCCGCGGCAACGTGCGCCGCGCTCGCCATTCCTCCCACACCAGCCGTGAACAAGGAGCTCCAAGGACGTGGCGCGGCCGTTGGTCATCGGGAGCGAGCGGAGCGAGGTCGCGCTGCCAACAGCGACCGCGCTGCTCGCGGCGGGCGCGAGCGCCCTCGATGCCGTCGAAGCGGCGCTCATGGTCTGCGAGGACAACCTTGGCGACCATTACGTCGGGACCGGCGGACTGCCGAACGCCCTCGGCGTGGTCGAACTCGATGCCTCGGTGATGATCGGCTCGACCCGGGCCTTTGGCGCCGTCGGAGCGTTGAAGGGTTTTCCCCACCCGATCTCGGTCGCGCGCGCCGTGCTCGACCAGCTCCCCCAGCACTGCCTGCTCGTCGGCGAGGGCGCCGAGCGCTTCGCGGAGGAAAGCGGCTTCTCGCGCACCGAGCTGCTCACCGAGGAGTCCCGCGCGATGTTCCTCGAGTCCCTGTCCGTCTCACCAGACTCGATGGAGGGAGAGCGCACCGCAGCGAGCGAGGGCGACCAGCGCTATCGCGACGCGGCGATGTCGCTCGTGCGCCGCTTCGGGCGCCACGATGGGCCCTGGGGCACGGTGAACGTCATCGCCCTCGACGAGACGGGCGAGCTGTGCGTCGGCGTATCAACGAGCGGTTACCCCTTCAAATATCCGGGCCGGATCGGAGACTCGGCAATCTGTGGCGCGGGCAACTACTGCGACCTGCGCCACGGCGGGGCCGCCTGCACCGGGCGAGGCGAGATGGCGATGCGCGTCGTCGGAGCCCGCGCCATTGTCGACGGCATCGCCCGCGGGCTCGAACCAGCCGAGTCGTGCCGGGCGATGCTGCGCGAGGCCGCCGCGCTCGATGATCCCTTCGCCGCCGAGCTGCGTGCCCTCGCGCTCTGCCCCGACGGTCGCCACGGCGGCGCGTCCGGCCAGGCGGGATCGACCTACGCCGTGATGCAGCCAGACGACGATGGGCCGCAAATCTTTCCTCGGCTGGTCGCCAACTGAGCACGTCGTGACCAACGGCCGCGCTGGTGAGCCTCTGCTTGGCTTTGGCAGGCCGTGCGCCGCCGATGTCAGCCGGATCCGCCGCGCATCGCCTCGACGCCTTCGACGGTGTGGAGGCGCATCAGGCGCGACGCCTCTCTCGGGCGGCCCGCGATCACCGCTTCGAGCAAGGGTGCATGATCGCGGGGTCCCGCCGGCGCCTCGGTGCCGATGCGCGCCTTCACGTAGCGATAGCGATCCATGACGTTCCACAGGCTGTCGAGCATCTCGATCAGGATCGAGTTGTGGCACGCGCCGTAGATCGCGCGGTGCAACCGGCGGTGTGCCCGCACCTGTTCTGCGGTATTCCTGCGGAGTTCATCGGCATCGAGCAGTTGATTGAGCACCCTGCGCTCTTCAGCGCTGGCATTGGTCGCGGCGAGCGACGCCGCGACCGGATCGAGGGCGAGATGAATCGTGAGGCTCTCCTCGAGCACGTCGCCAGCAAGCGGAGCGACGACCGTATCTCGATGTGCGCGACGCACCACCAGCCGCTCGGACTCGAGACGGCGCAGCGCTTCGCGCACCGGTGTGGTCGACAACTTGAGCCGCTCGGCAAGAAGCTCTTGGTCAAGCACAGCTCCTGGCTCAAATCGGCCAGCGAGGATCGCCTCGCGGATCTGCTCGTACGCGAGATCGGTCTTGGTGAGCGCATTGGCCGTTGCACCGAACCAGTCACCGGCAGTCCCGCTCACTCGCACGGCCGCCACATCGGGCTCGCCGCCATCGTGCCCCACCTCTTCGCCACGAGCGAGGAGGCTAGCAGCCGGCAAAATTCCTGCTACCCTATGGGTTGGTATCCTCTGTTGTCTCGACCGACGTGGCGATCAGCACGCCGACGGCCCGATGGATGCGCTCGCAGGACGCATTGATGGCGGCAATCGCCTCTGCCCCGCCGCCAGCCCATGCCGTGACGTAGCCGAAGGAGTAGCTACCCGTGTCGACGCCGAGGATCCGACAGACGACGTAGGCCACCGACTCCGCCTCGAGCTCAGCAAGCGAGCGATCCGCGCAATCTGCATGCAGGACGGCGTGGGCGAGCTCGTGGGCGAGCGTCTTCAGCCGCTGCGCGGGCGGGTTGGCAACCTCGACCCGCAAGCGCCGCTCGGCATAATTGCAGTCGCCGTTGGCAGCGCCCGCAAAATCATGGTCTTGCACGCGATAGCCAAGTGTTTGGGCGACCACACACAGGCGTGCATAGTGTTCGGTCGGGACGTGAGCTCCCAGGAGCTCGCAAAGTGATGGCACTGGCGCGCCGTCGGTCTGACTGAGGTCGAAGACCGGCACGAGCTGGAACCCGCGCACCGCTTCACGCTCCTCGCGCCCTTCCGGATTCGGATCGTTGCGCCCGAGCACCGGCGCGAGGATCCAGATCGCGTGCTCCCCCTTGCGCACGAAGCGCCCGAGGCGCTGCCAACGTTGATAGCTCGCGACGTAGCTGGCGTGCTCGCATTGCGACGCGATCAGCATGGTGTTGCGAGGGCTGTAGTGGTGAAAGCGGCTCTGGAACTCAAGGTGGCGCTGCCATG
>JAJZKA010000063.1 GCA_021809805.1 Actinomycetes bacterium | reverse complement strand
TGTAGTCGAGATAGGCCAGGTAGAACTGGAGCTCACGTTCGAAACGCCGGACCGTTTCATCGAAGAACCCGGCGTGCTGGCTGCAATATTCATCCAGTGCCGAGAATTCCTCACTGAACAGCCGGGCCAACAACTGAAGGATTTGTGCGCCGACGTGGTTCATTCCCGGCCAGGTGCGGTACTTGACCCGGTAATCCTTGACCGCGCCCTGCTTGAACCGTTCGAAGGTCTTCAACACCTCGGCGCTGTAGTCGGCTTGTCCCTCGTAGCGGCTCACGTCGACTCTTCCGCCCCGAATGCGGATGCAGTAGCGGATTTGGGCGAGCGTGTCCTTCCGGGCCTTCGTGTCGGCCGAGAGGGACGCGAACGCGCAGGACGTCACGTAGGCGGCCAGGTATTCGCGGAATGCCAGAAGCGCACGGGACCCGAGTTGCGCGGAACCGAGGTCGTCGGCCAATGATCTGACGGCCTCGCAGTAGATGGCCGCAGCGTCGAGGAACCACCCCTCGCGCTGGTGTTGGTACTGCATCTTCTGCACTTGCACGAGGTGGGCGCGCACCTGCTGCATCAGGTCGGCGAAGTGCCGGATCCGCTCGAAGAGCAGCCGATCTTCCAAGTCGCGAAAGACCTCATGGCGATAGTGCACGGTGTCGATGTCGTCGAGGTGCCGGGAGAGGAGGGTCGTGATGAGATCGTGCTCCTCTCGATCTCCGGCAATCGCCGCGACGATCTGGTCGAGGTTCACGTCGGACGCGGAGGAGCGATCCTCTCGCTCCTCGGCGCTCGTCTGCCGCGATGGGTCGTCGAATACCAAGCTGGTGACGCGACGGGGGAGACCGGGCGCTGGCGGCTCCGGGGCTTGCGGCGGCCCGGCATCTCCTGACCGGATATCTTGGCCAGCTCCACCGCCATTCCCGTTCCCAGGTCCGCTGTCAACAGGTGTCGGGGCAGATCCTCTTGGCTCGCCGGCCATCTCGCGGAGGGGATTGCTCATGGCTCGACCTCGATATCGATATGGCCCGAGGACCCGTTTAGACGGAGTGGCGCGCGAGATGCGTCGATCTCCACCAACGCTGCCTTGCGCCCTTCGTAGCCCGTGACTGAGGTCTCGTTTCCGGGTTCGAGATCCTCGTAGATACCGAAGAAGTGTCGGATCTCGTGGCTGAGCCCGTCGGGGAGCTGGTGGAGGTCGGCGACGGCGTTCCACCTCGGCTCGTGGGAGGGAACGCAGACGATCTTGGCGGCCGGCCCCTTTTCGTCGGCCATCGAGAACACCGCGACCGGTCGGGCCATGAGGTGGCACCCGGGCAAGGTCGGGTCTTCGACCAGCACGAGCGTGTCCAGTGGGTCGCCGTCCTGAACGAGGGTGTCGGGAAACAAGCCGTAGTCGGCCGGATAGGAGATCGCCGACAAGAGCCGGCGGTCGAGGCGGATGATCTGTCGCTTGTGATCGAACACGGAGTTGTTTCGGCTCCCTCGGGGGATGTCGATCACAACCTCGATCTCGATCTCGTTTTCAGCCATAGCGGTGCCATCCGGTCGAAGGTCCTCGAGCGCCGGAGCGCCTTGGAAGGGAGAACGGCTGGCCCGGGGAGGGCGAGTCGATGTGACCGACGCCGGAGCACTGCCAGCGATCGATGCTCGTGCGGCGAGAGGCATAGCGGGCGGGGACCTGGTGACACCAAACGTCGATCGTCGGCACCGGGACGAGGCGTCGTGTGCCGGCGCGGCGCCAACTCATGGCCGCCGTTCCAGCCACCGACTGGGTGAGGTGATGAAGGGTGAACCTCAGGTCACGCCAGAGGTTGATGGCCTGCGAGCGGATGACAGATCCGATTCTCGCCCGGCACCAGCGGGGACCCTCGACGGTTCGCTGTGGCATGGCGTGCCCCTGTTCTCGCCGCGAGGGCGGTCCACAGGAGCCATCAGCCAACAAAGGCGGTTTCGGCGAGCTCCATCGCCGTCTGGTTCTAGTCTACGGCGAGCTTACCGACTGAGCAACGTCGGCCCTGGTCGGGCGCACCATCCAGCCGCTCGGGTCACCCCCCCCCGAGGACTCGAATCACACCGGCTCCCTGGTGGCGGGGGCGATCGGCGAGGTGTCAAGGAGGGCCTGCATCCACTCGGGCTCCGTTCTCCAATCTTGTCCAAGCCGTGAGGCGGAGTGTCCGTGCCGTTGCGTCGTGAAGGTCGCACCATCAGCGGACGTCGAAGGCGAGCTCCAGGCTTGCGAAGCAGGATCTCAGTCGCACCGATCAGATCTGTGGACCGGCCCGATCAGCTGGCGCATGGAGAAAGAAGAAGGTCTCAACTTCTCGGCGGGCAGTGCCGAAGTAGTAGATGAGACGCCCCTCCAGGTGTCCTGTGGCGAAGCGCCACAGCGGAATACGACCCGCACGGACGCGGGCCGACATCACGAAAGCGAGGATAGGGATGTCTTCTCTCGTCGTGGACACCAACCTGTCAGCCATGGCTGCGAACAATGCGCTGAACGCGACTGACTCGCAGATGACGAAGGCGATCACCGAGCTGTCGACCGGTCTGTCGATTCAGACCGCCGCCGACGGCCCGGCAGCCTACGTCCAGAGCCAGGCGTTGCAGTCCCAGGCCAACGGCTATCAGGTCGCGATCTCGAACGCCCAGGACGGCGTCAGCCTCGTGCAGACGGCGTCGGGTGCGCTCAACCAGATCTCGAGCATCCTTCAGACCATGAACCAGCTGGCGCTGTCGTCGGCGAACGGGGCCACCCAGGACTCGACCTCGCTGCACGCGAACCAGCAGGAGTTTCAAGCCCTTCAGAACGACATCAACCAGATCGCGGCGACGACCAGCTACGGCACCACCAATTTGTTGAATGGCTCGTTCTCGAACCAGACCCTCCAGGTCGGGGCGTTCGACGTCTCGACCCAGCAGATCAATCTGGCGATCTCTGCGGCTGACGCGAACTCGCTCGGCGTGGGATCCACCGGGGGTGCCGGGGCTTCGGTCCAAGCTGTCGTGGGCGACCAGAACCTGGTCTTCGCAAGCGGCGCAACGTCGGTGAGTCTCACGGCGGCCGAGCTCATGACGGTCACCGAAGGCAATGTGACCGCGCTCGTGACGGTCGCGAGCGGCGTCACCCTTACCCAGGCACAGTTCGCGGCGACGATCGACAGCCAGCTGAGCGCGATCGGCATTGCCGCGACGATCACGAGCGCTGGATCCTTGGAGCTGTATTCGACCTCCGGGACCGCCTTCAGCGCCGTCGACAGCGGAGCCACCTTCATCGGTACCACCGCGGTTGCCGCAACCGCGGTGACGATCGCCACCGGCGTGAGCGTCGACACCCAGAGCAACGCGCAGGCCGCGATCTCTGCGGTGCAGAGCGCGATCAGCATGGTCGACTCGATCGAGGCGAGCGTCGGGGCCGTGCAGAACCAGCTTCAGGCCATCGCTGCCAACCTCACCGTTGGTCAGCAGAACCTGACGGCGGCGAACAGCCAGTTGGTCGACGTGAACATGGCTCAGGAGATGACCACGTTCTCAACTGACCAGATCCTGATGCAGACGGGAACCTCGATGCTCGCCCAAGCTCAGCAGGCTCCGCAGCTCGTCTTGAAGCTGATCTGATGATCTACGTGCGCGTCCCCGGGTCGGCCGGCCGCGACCCGGGGGCGCCACGCCCGAGCGTCACTTGTCGCTACATGCCCCTCCGAGAGCGGGCATCGCGGTGCAGGGAGAGTTGAATTGACGAACGCGGCGTCTCCAACCGGCTCGTCAGGCGGCGCGCCGCTCCTGGTCAATGGGCTGATCTCAGGGATCAATACGAGCTCGGTCATCTCGGCGCTGCTCGAGAGCTACCAGATCCCGATCACGAACCTACAGGGCCAGCAGCAGTCCCTCAATTCCCAGGCGAGTGACTACCAAGGCATCAACACAGATCTCCAGTCGCTGCAGAACGCAGCCAATGCGCTCAACATGCAGAACAACTGGAATCTCGCGACGGCCACGAGCTCAGATTCAGCGGTCGCCAGCGCCGCCGCAAGTCCCGGTGCAGTGGATGGCAGCATGAGTTTCACCGTCAACCAGCTCGCGCAGGCGAACCTGCTGATCTCGAGCGGCTCCGCAGCTTCGACGGGTAGCGTCGTCACGAGCTCGCCCACGCTCTTCTTGGCAACTGGCGGGGCGTCGCTGGGATTGAGTTCCTTCAGCGGCACCTCGGCACTCGGGGTCGGGTCGCATTCGATCCAGGTCACCCAATCCTCGAGTGCGGCGACGATCAATGGATCAAGTGGGCTCGCGTCCTCGACCACGATCTCGAGCGGCACCAACGACACGCTCAACTTGACGGTCGGCGGCACCGGCTACACCTTGACGCTCGCTTCGGGCTTGTACTCGCCGTCGGGGCTGGTCAATGCCATCAATGCTGCGGCAAGCGCGGCAGGGGCTCCAGTGACCGCCTCGCTCACCTCTTCGGGCGCGCTCAAACTCAGCACGACCGAGCAGGGCAGTGCGGCGAGTCTCACCCTCAATACGAGCGACGCCGCAGCGAGTCTCGGCCTGACGGCTGGCACCACGGCAAGTGGGACCGACGGCGTCGTCACGGTCGACGGCACCTCGACGACGCTGAGCGCACTCAACCCGGGCGGAACGGTGACCTTGAATGCGCCCAACGGCACGATCTCGGCGACACTTTCTTCGAGTCCGGGGACCAGCGGGTCGCTGCTGACCGCCGGAACTGCGAATGCGGCGGCCGTATCGACCGGCAACGGCAGCCTCTCCGCGGTCGTCTCGGCCATCGCGAGCTCTGGTCTCGGCGTCACTGCCCAAGCCGTTCAGCAAAGCTCGGGCGCTTATCTTTTGCAGGTCGGTGCGACGAACACTGGGCTGTCGGGTTCGGTGAGCATCGATCCCACGGCATTCTCCTCGGGGGTGCTCGGGTCGATGTCGACGATCGCCCAAGCCCAAGACGCCGAGGTCAGCGTTGGCGCTTCGGGGGCCGGCTATCAGCTCAGCTCATCGACGAACACGTTCTCGAACCTGATGCAGGGCATCGCCATAACCGTACATCAGACAGGACAGACGACGGTCACCGTCACTCCGGACGCCGCTGGGGCCGCAAGCAAGGTGTCCACGCTGGTGAACGCGGCGAACCAGGTGCTCTCCGATATCCAGAAGTATGCCGGTTATAACGAGCAAACGAAGACCGGCGGACCGCTGATGGGTTCCTCGGTGCTCACGAACCTGCAAAACTCGATTCTGTCCGCGTTCGGAACCGCGACAGGGACATCTGGCCTGGCGAACGGGCAAGCGCTCGGCATCACGGTTGGGCCACAGGGCACCCTCGTATTCGACCAGAACACCTTCGAGCAGAAGTACAGCGCGAATCCGAGCCAGGTCGCCAATCTATTCACCCAGGGCGGCACCTTCACTCCCACGACCAACGCCACGGCTGGGGAAGTCAGTTTCGTCTATGCCGGCACCCAGACCCGGCCCGGCACCTACGACGTCACGGTGTCGCATTCGGCCACGCAAGCCACCGACACCGGCGCGACCCTCTCTGGCGGCGCGACGACCGCTGCGGAGAACCTTACGATTACCGAGGGTCAATCGAGTGCGAAGTACGCGGTGAGCTCGGGTGAGTCACTCGCGAGTATCGCTGCGGGCCTGGATGCCGCCTTCGGAAACCAGCAGATGTCGCTTACGGCACAGGTCGTCAACAACGGGACCAAGTTGCAAATCACGACGAACGGATACGGATCAGGTTCCAGCTTCTCGGTCGCCTCGTCGAACACTGGGTCGGGCACGACAGGGCTCGCGGGAGGCACCGCGAACAGCGCGTCGAGCTTCGCAGGGACTGACGTGCGAGGGACGATCAACGGGGTGGCGGCCACCGGCAGTGGCCAGGTCCTCGCAGCGCCCACGAGTGATCCCACGCTGCAGGGACTGTCGGTGCTTGTCAACGCGTCGAGCATCACGAGTTTGACCGATCTCGGCTCGATCACCTACGCACCCGGGCTCGCGCAGCAGCTCTCGGCGATCGCGGATCAAGCGGCGAACGCTTCGTCGGGCGCGATCACCACCACGATCCAGAGCCTGCAGAACGAGGCGACCGGGCTGAACGGTCAGATCGCCAACTACCAGCAGCTGGAGAGTCAGCAAGCGACCGTCCTGCACAACGAATTCGCCAAGATGGAAGCGACGCTCGGGAATCTCAAAAGCGAGAGCAGCTCGTTGTCCAGCTCAATCAGCCAGCTCCCCGGCTTCTAGGCGATCGCGACGCCGCCTCGCCTGGATTGCATCAAGGAGTATTGACCAATGATCACCGACGTTCCAGAGGAGCTGTTGTTGCAGCGCTATCTCGCTGATTTCGTGGCGACGGCGAGCCCTGGTCAGCGGTTGCTCTTGCTTTTCGACTACCTCCGACGAGATCTCGTCGCGGGAGCCGAAGGCTTCGAGGTAGGTGATCTGAAGAAGGTGAGCGACCACCTGGTGCATGCCCAGCACATCGTGTTCGCACTGCGGGACCCGCTCGATCGGGACTCGATACTCGGCAAGAGCCTCGCCGGCGTGTATGACTTCTGCCTGCAGGAGCTGATTGAGTGCAACCTCCACAAGCAGCGTGAGCGGATCGCGCCCGTCCAGGAGCTCATCGAACGGATCGCCGCGGCCAATCGGCAGGCGGTGGCAGCTACCAGCGCGCCTACAAACCAGGTGGCGGCAAGTGCCTGAGACTCCGGTCCCTGTCGACTTGGCAAGCTGGAAAACGGCGCTCGATCGCCTGCAGCGCCATGTGGATGAGATCCGCGGCGGCCTCGCGGTCTATGAACTGCCCGAGCCCTACGTCGTCGAGGTGCCGAACGGGCCGGTTCCGACGGCGCTCGCTCATCGGGCACGCCTCCTCCTCGCCGAACAGCGAGATCTCGAGTCCATGGTGCGCGATCGCATGGGTGTTGTGTCGGTGATGCTCGTCGGAGCCCTCCAAGGCCCGCCCGTGCCCGTCTACGTCGATCGGAAGAACTAGGCCGAAGCGTTGTCGCCGGGTTCAGGCGAGGCGTTCGAGCAAACCGAGCGCGAGAAGCTCGCTCGAGCGCTCGAGCGCCTGGTCCGCCAGATCCCGGGGATCGGCACCCTGCGGGCTTCCCCACGCGGCGCCCGCCGCAGTCTGCACCCTCGCGCCTGTGCTGTACGCGCGCAGCAACGCGCCGAGCGGTGCGGACATCACGTGGGCGGGCAGCCCCGGGATTGCGACCTCGATCCCTTCGGCACGCTCGCCGAAGCAGAGCCCGCTTTTTTGGCGCAGGAAGGTGTCGGCATAAATGCGTGATGGCGTGATCACTGCCACCGCGGAGCTCTGATTGGAGTCCGAACGGCGTAGACGCGCCGACATGGTGCACACGCCGGTCGCACCGAACGCTCGCAGCGCGGCGAGGTAGCGGCTGTGCACACTCACAGCGTCCTTGCCGGCCGCCGCGGCCGTCTTGGTGGCGAGTTCGAGCACATAGGGCTGGAGCGCGTGCCACTCGCTGCACAACAGGCGCCCCTCGAGGCCAGGCGCGAGTGCTGGGAGCTCGTTCGCGACGAGCGGCCCGGCGTCATCAGCGAGCACCTGAGCGAGGAAGACGAGCTGGCCACCCGGCGTGAGGTGGGCGGGAGCGCCGGCAATCAGACGACGCACGAGCTCGGCGCCGTCAAGCCCCCCGGTCGTCGCCGTTGCCCCGTCGCCCTCGAACGCGGGGACGTAGGGAGGGAGCGACACGATCAGGTCGAAGCGCTCGTCTCCGACGGGGGCGTAGGTATCACCCTCGACCACCGAGACATCGATGCCGGGCAGGTTGAGCGCAGCGTTCAGGCGGGCGAGTTCCAACGAGCGCGGCTCGAGGTCGCTGAGCACGCGGCGGGTTGCCTGGCGCACGCCAAGGAGACCCTGGATGCCACAGCCGGCCCCGAGGTCGAAGATGCGCCCGAGCGCGCCAGTGGGGAGCGCGCGGGCGACGCGCAGCGAATCTGGGCCGAGATAGGCGCGCCCCGCGGGTGAGAGGTTCGGTCGCCAACCCGGTGGGGTCGCCGTGAGCAGGTACCCACCGAGGACGGGGACGACGACCAGGTCATCGAGGCGGGTCGGCCCGTCACCTGATTCGACGAGGCCGAGGCCCCCTAGCTCGGCGACGAGGGCTTCCAGGGACACAGGGAGCTCTGGCTCGGCTTCGTCGAGCGCGAAGAGGCGTAGGCAGGAGCGCTCGAGCGCCGGCATCGTCTCGGCGAGCCGCAGGGCGGCCGCGCGGTCGCGCGCGAAGAGCTGGTCACCGCAGATCGAGCCGTACAGCTCGCCGTAGCCGACGCCGTCGAGGATTCGGTGCAGGTGCGCCATCGCCGAATCGGCCGCGGTGCTCATGTCGTGCCACCGGCGAGGACGGTGGCGATCCTTTGGCGCTGCTCCTCGCTCAAGTGTCGCATCGCCGCGGGCTCGGCGGGGACGACCGAATGGACAGGACGGTGCACCATGGCGCTGCGCACGGTGGGGGGGAGTGAGTAGACGAAGGCCAAGATACGCGCAACGGCCACGTAGATCTCATTGGGGATTGGGGCCTCAAGGTCGCACACCGCATAGAGGTAGCGAGCGAGCGGCGGGTCCTCGACGATCGGCACGGCAAATGTGGCCGCCTCTTCGCGGATGCGCGCCGCCAAGAGGTCCGAACCTTTGGCCACCACGCGCGGCGCCATCGACCGCCCAGCGTCATACGCGAGGGCGACAGCGTAGTGGGTCGGGTTGGTGACCACCACGTCCGCCTGGCGGACGTCGCGGATCGCCCGGCTGCGGGCGATCTGGTACATCCGCTTTCGCAGGTGTCCCTTCAGGTGGGGATCGCCCTCTTGGTTACGGTGCTCTTGTTTGACCTCCTCCTTGGTCATCTTCATCGACTGGTTGATCCGGCGGCGCTGGACGCCGTAGTCAGCGAGACCGATGAGGAGGCCAAGCAGGCTGACGAGTCGGATGAAGCTGAAGATGTTCGCTGCAGCCGCAGACAACAGCGGCAGGAGCGAGACCGGTTGTTTGTTGATGACCTCGTGCATGAGCCCACCCATCGCCGAGTAGCCAATTGCTGAGAGCGCGCCGAGCTTGAGCACTTGGCGTGCCAGCTGGAACCCGCTTTGGGGGGAGAAGAGTCGCTTGAGGCCGGCGCCCGGGTTGAGTCGGTTGAACTTCGGCTGGGCCGCCTTGAGCGAGAAGGTACGGCCGGTCTGGGCGATGCTCGCGACGATCGCTAAGAGGGCGAAGCCCGCCGCGAGCGGGACGGCAGTGAAGAGCACGGCGCGCAGACCCGCCGAAAGCGTACGCACCGCCCCGTTGATCGAGGCGTTCCCCATGACGTCGACGACCTGGGAGGTGACCCCGAGGATGCGGCCCTTCGCGCTCGCGAAAAAGACCGGGAGGATGAACGAGCCGATCAGCGCCGCAGCCCAGCTGCCGACGTCAGGCGAGCGCGGCACCTGTCCGTTCTGGCGCGCTTCCTTGCGGCGCCTGGGCGTCGGCTTCTCCGTTTTCGCGTGTTTGTCGGCGGCGGGTGGCATCAGTGGCCCACGAGGATTGCGCTCGCGTCGCCGAGGGCGCGGGTGATGAGGTTTCCCAGAAACTCTGGTACGACGGCGATACCGAGCCCGACGAGAATCATCGCGAGGAAGACCTGCAGCGGCATGCCGAGGATCCAGACGTTGACCTGGGGCGCGGCCTTGGTGAGCAGTGCGAGGACGATCTGGGTGGCAAACAGGACAACCAAGAGGGGCGCGGCGATCTCGACCCCCGAGAGGAAATACGTGGCGAAGTCCACGACGAGCACGGTGTCGAGTCGACCGAGGGTGCCAAGCGACAGCGCCGGTGCGTGGAAGCTGCGCACGAAGCCGTCGACCACCGCCAGGTATCCGCCGCTCACGAACAAGAGCACGATCGCGATCTGCTCGTAGAATTGGCCGAGGACGGGGATCTGGTCGAGGCTGAGGGGGTCGATCGAGGTCGGCAGGTTGAGCCCGCCAAGCAGGTCGAGGAGGGATCCGGCGGTCGTCACGGCGGAGATCAGCAAGAATACGACGAAGCCGATCGCGAGCCCGGTCAGCACGTTGATGACGAGCGCACCGATCAGTGCAGCGGTACTGCCCGGGAGCTGATTCGGCGGCAGCGTCGGTGCGATCAGGAAGCCGAGCCCGCTCGCGATCGCGATCGTCACCATCGGTGGGATGTTCTGGCGGTTCGAGAAGGGTGGGACGACCATCAACCACGCGACCGCACGGGCCATCACCAGCAAATAGGCGATGAGGAAGCGGTCGTCGAAGCTGAAGGCCACGGTGGGTGCTCAGCCGTTGGCGAGCAGCTGAGGAACGGTGGCAAAGAGCGAGTCGGTATAGGTCACGAATTGCCCGAGCATCCAGTGCCCGGCGATCGCGATAATGATGCCGACGGCTACGAGCTTTGGTACGAAGGTGAGCGTCTGTTCCTGGATCTGGGTGACGGATTGGAACAGCGACACCACGAGTCCGATGACCATCGCGCCGAGAACGATCGGCGCGGCGATCTTCGCCCCGGTCATCATCGCCCCGGCGGCGATCTGGAGGATCTCGCCCTCGGTCATCGGAAGCTGTTCACTAAGGTCTGCATCACGAGCATCCATCCGTTCACGAGGATAAAGAGCAGTAACTTAAAGGGCAATGACACCAAGGTTGGCGGCAACATCACCACGCCCATTGCCATCAAGGTCGCCGACACGACGAGATCGATGATCAAGAACGGCACGAAAATAACAAAGCCAATGATAAAAGCGCTCTTCAGCTGGGTGAGCAAGAACGCCGGAATGATCGTCGCGAGCGGCGTCGACATCACGTGGCTCTGGAAGTTCTGGTGTGCGACTTTTGAGGTGAACGCGAGCTCTTGGGATCCGGTCTGGCGGAGCATCCAGCGCTTGAGCGGGATCTCGCCATGATGGATTGCCGAGCTCGCCGACATCGCGCCATGCAGGTACGGCTGCAGGGCCACGTGGTTGATCTGGGCGAGCGTCGGCTCCATCAAAAAGAGCGAGATGAAAAAGGCGATCCCGACCAGGACCTGGTTCGGTGGCGTCGTCTGGAGTCCGAGCGCCTGGCGCGCGAGGCCGAGCACGATGATGATCCGAACGAAGCCCGTCAGCAAGATCAGCAGGGAGGGTGCGATCGACAGCACCGCGCCGGCGAGGATGATGAGAACGCTCGCCGATGGCTTGGCGAGCGAATTGCCGAAGTTGATCGTGACGGCGCCGCTCGCGAGGACGTGGAGCATCAACACACTTTCTGGCAGAGGAGTACGCCCACACCCGACGAGTCCGGTGTCGCGCGCTCAGTGGCGCAAGGTGGCGTCGCGCAGCGAGTCGAGCAACTTGGGCTTGTGGGCGATCGGTGAGATCGTGGCCGGGGACCCTGCGGGCTTGAGTGCGTCGAGGAGCGTCGAGGAAAAGTCGGCGAAGTGTTGGGCGACGGGAAGCTGTTGTTCGCCAAGACCAGCGGGCCCGGAACGGCGCGGCGCGATCTCGCTTCCGGGATCCTCGCCGCGCGCGTCGTTGAGGAAGGTGATGTTCGAACCGGCGATGCCGACGAGGATCTCCCGCTCATTCCAGAGCACGGTTGCGATGGATAGCTCCTTGCCGAGGGGTTGGCGGGAGATGATCTGGAGCCCGCCAGCGCCCTTCTGCTTGGTCCGAGGCATTCCGCCGCGCACGCGAGAGAGCACCTTGCTCAAGACGTAGATGCTCCCGATGATGACCGTGAGGGCGACGACCATCTGAATGAGCGCGTGGGCGACCGAGACGTTGGGCGCCGTGATGATGGCGAGCAGCGTCGGCATCCTAGGAGTCCTTCGGGTCTGAGCCGACAACCTCACTGACGCGCACCCCGAGGTTGGTGTCGTCGATCACGACGATCTCGCCCCGGGCGAAGAGCATCCCGTTGACGAGGACATCGACCGGCGCGTTGCGAGCCCGGTCCAGCTCGACCGCCTGACCGGGCCGCACGTCGAGGAGCTCTTGGAGGCGAAGGCGCGCCCGGCCGAGGACGACCTCGACTTTGAGCTCGACGTCACCGAGCGCCTCGATTGGCGTCCTGCTGGTGCGGGCACCATCGTTCGTGCTGGCGTGCTGCGGCGCCGGCTCGAGCACGCGCAGTTGCGCGGAGCCGTCGGGGTCGCCCGGCAGGCTTGCAATGACTGGCGTTCCGGCTGGCCGCGCGGCGGCTACTAGATCCTCGCCATCCTCAATGCTCATCGCCGTCCTCTTTCTTGGTCACAATCGTGCAGGCGAGGCGTTTGCCCTTCTCCACGATGACCCCGGTTCCATAAACGACGTCTTCCACGGTGAGATCAAGCTCTTGGGGCAAGTTTTGTTCGATTTGGCCGATATGCACGACATCGCCGACCCGGAGGCTCAAGAGCTCGGACGGCGTGAGAGACAGCGGAGGAAAGGCGACCTTCAGCTCGATCGGCACCGCTAAGAGCCGGCGTCGCGTCTGGCGACGGTCCATCCCCCCGTTGGTGCCGCTGCTCTGGTGGCGCTCGAGTTGCTCGATCAGAGAGAGCACCAACGTGGCGGGCAGGCACAGCTGGATCTCGCACGGCTCGCGGTCACCGACGGTGAGTTTGATCTGCGCCACGAGGTAGAGCGCACTCGGGCTCCCAACCTGGATGAGCAGTGAGCTATTGGCAGTCGCGATCATTGCCGGATTCAGTGGGGCGAACGTCGCGAACGGCTGGGGGATCTCTTTCCAGATGTCGTCGACCAACCCGCCGATCAAGGTGCGCTCGATGTCGGTCAGGCCTTCCCGCTCGGGCTGCACGAGGCCGTCGCCGCCCAGGTAGTAGTCGATCGCGAGGTAGGTCAAGGGGATCGGGAGATGCAAGACTGCTCGACCTTCGTGGGGAAGGAACACTGCGGTCGACAAGAATGTCGGCCCGGGCAGCTGGCTCGCGAAGTCCTCCCAGCTGAGCTGGTCGAGCACGCCGAGCTCGGCGCGCACTGGCTGGCGCAGCGACAACGTGAGCGAGCTTCCGATACGGTGGCCGACGCTCTCGAGCATCGGCTGCAAGGTCCGCAGCCGGGCGCGCTCGATGGTTTCCTGTCGCCGAAGGTCGAAGGGGCGCGCGCGCGCCGCGACGTCGATAACGACGGGGCTCGACGTGTTCGCCCGCAGCGCTGCGCCCGTCGCTGCGCCCTGGTTCACTAAACGGCCTCGAGGGCCTGGATCACCGCGTTCGTGGCTGTGAGGACCTTGGTGTTTGCGGTGTAGGCCTCCTGAGCGTTGATCAGGTTGGTGAGCTCGGTGCCAAGATCGACGTTGGACTGCTCCAGCTCGCCGCCGAGCAACTGACCTCGCGCCCCAGTGCCCGGCACGCCAATGAGCGGCTGGCCAGAGTTCGGACTCGAGGCGTATAGGCCGCCACCTTGGTCAGCGAGGCCGCCGGGGTTGGCGAAGTCCGCGAGCGCGATCTGACCAAGCGCGAGCGTGGTCCCATTCGAGAACGACCCGGTGATCGTGCCGTCCTTGGCGATGGAGAATCCCGAGAGGGTTCCTGACGTGTGACCATTGGTGCCTTGCAGCTGAAGGCTGGAAGAAGAGGCGTACTGCGTTACCGCCCCGGCGCTGTTGGCCGCGGGCAGGTTGAAGGTCCACGACAGCGGTGTGGCGGTTCCGGGAACGGTGCTGGGGAAGCTGTACCCGGCGCCAGCATCGCCCTGGAGCGTTGCCGCCGTGATCGCGGGCTTGATCGAGTAGCTGCCGTCGGGATTCTGGGTCAGACCGGTGCTGGTTGGGTCGATCTGGCCGCTGCTCGTGAATTTGATCTGTGGAAGACTGCTGGCCGACGGCGGAGTCGTGCTTCCGGAGAACAGGTCGAAGGTCTGCCCACTTGGTCCGGGAATGGTGGCGTCGACCTGCCAGGTGTTGGCACTCCCCGCGACGCCGGTAAAGGTCATGGTGACGGGGATCGCGTTGCCAAGTGCGTCGTAGGCGTTGAGCGTCGTAGTGACGCTAGGCGGCGTTGCAGTGGTGCTGCCGCTCCACGCGGGCAGGTTGCCTCCAATGGTGAACGTCGTGCTCGGCGTCGCTCCGATCGACTCACCCGTCGGGATCTTGAGGTTGCCGATCGGTGAGCTGTTATTGACGGTGCCGGAGCCGTTGGCCATCCAACCCTGCACGAGGGCGCCTGATGCGGTCACGAGATTGCCGTTGGCATCTTGGGTGAGCGCGCCATCTCGCGTGTAGAGCTGCTGGCCGTTGTTATTGACCACGAGGTAGCCACTGCCGTTAATCGCCACGTCCGTGGGCTGCCCGGTGGTCTCGAGAGAACCCTCGTTCAAGTTCAGCTGTGTCGTGCCGATTTGTACTCCAGAGCCGATTGCAATCGGATCTACGCCACCGGCGGTCGCGGTGGGGGCAGAGGCGCCCGTCAGCTGCTGAGCCAGCAGGTCCTGGAACTGCACGCTCTCGGACTTGTAGCCATTGGTGTTCACGTTGGCGATGTTGTTGGCGATG
This sequence comes from Actinomycetes bacterium, assembly GCA_021809805.1. Lineage (GTDB taxonomy): Bacteria > Actinomycetota > Acidimicrobiia > Acidimicrobiales > Bog-793 > JAKABX01. Next base: position 4,846 of record JAJZKA010000063.1, on the reverse strand, counting down.
CTGTCGAGATAGGTCTGGTTCGCCTGAATCCCGGACACCGCCGACAGGATCGACTGCTGGGTCATTGCCTTGCTCCTTGGGGTGATGATCGAGAACGGATGCTGGACGCCTAGGCTCCAGTGCCACTTGCCGTGGTGCTAGTTCCCCCCGATGCGGTGGCGGTGGGCGCGGTCGTCGTGGAGCCACTGGTGGGGGCGGCCCCGATGGCGGTGATCGCCGACAGTGGCACTGGAGTGCCATTGATCAACAAGGTCGGGGTACCGTTGCTGTTCAGCTGGATCTGGGTCACCTTGCCGGTGAGGGGAATCTTGTTCACGCTGGCCGTAACCGTCTGGCCGATCAGGCCGGCGGCTTCGCTGGTCTGAGTGGCGTGCTGTTCCGCGGCAATCGCCGTCGTCATCGAGTTCACGGCCTCCATCTGAGAGAGGTTGGCCGTCTGGGACAAGATCGTTGCCGGGTTCATCGGATTGGTTGGATCCTGGTTCTGCAGCTCGGCGACAAGCAGCTGCAAGAACAACTGTGGATTGGAGAGCTGGTTGAGCTGGTTCGAGCTCAACGTCGAGTTCGCGCCGTTTCCCGTCGCGGTCGCGCCGCTTGTGTTGGAGGTTGGGCTGCTTGTCGCGCTGTTCGTTCCACTGGTGGTGTTGGTCGTGCCGGCGATGGTTGGGAGCTGGCCGACGAAGGATGGCAGCTGGATGGCGTCGAGGTAACTCACGGGAATCTCCTAGATGCGAATGTCGAGGAGGCGGTTCGTGGCGCTGCGCGCCGCATCGAGTACGGGCGCGGCGGCGATCGGGGGAGCGTCCGGAACGCCGTTCGGCGCGACGCGGCTCGTCTGGTGGTGGGCCGGTTGTTGGTCGGCGGAGGGGTTGCGGTCGCCGAACGTGCCGCCGTTCGGATTGGCGTCCGTGAGCACCACGACGGCGCGCTGGCTGACGTCGCGTAGGTCGCTGTGCAAGGTTGGCAGCGCGGCGCGCAGGACCTCGGTGCCCGCGCTGGTGGACGCGGCGAGGCGAACCACGACTTCATTGCCGGTTGCGGTCACGGTAGCCCTAACGTCCCCCAGGGCCTCAGGATGGAGAACGAGTGTGATCGACTGCATACCGCCCGGGCTGACGCGCAGCGGGCTCAGCACCGAGACCAGCTGGCTGGCGATCCCGGGGAGTTGGTCGGCACCTGGAGGAGGCATGCCGAGGCTCGGCGCACCATCGGAGGCGGCACCGTGCACAGGGCTGACCGGGAGGCTGAAGCCGCCAGGGGCGTCGAGGGCGGCGAGCGGCGTCCCGTGGTCTTGGCCCAACTCCGCGGGTGACGCGCCCGGTGCGCTCGTCTTGGCCTTGCCTCCGTCGGCTGTGGCTGGTCCTGATGCCTCGGGGAGTGCCAGGCCGTTCGGGAGCGGGCTCGGCGCAGCTGCAGCGCTCGGGGAGGCGCTGTTCTTACTCGACAATGCGGAGCCGGCGACTGGTTGGCCTGCGGTGTTCGGCGCACTCGCGGCCACCTCACCGGGACCGACGTGGTGAGTGTTGGTGCGCCCCGGGCCGGGGTGTGGGGTGTTGGCGGCTGGCATGGTCAACGCGGGAAAGCTGGCGGGGCCGACGCTGTCGCTCGCCGCGACGCTGGCAATGACCCTGCTTGAAGCGCCATCGGGCGCCTCTCCAGAGATCGTCCCGGTGCCATCCGATGTGGTGGCGCTCGATGCGTTATCCGAGGTGACCCGCGTCGATGGCGTGGCGCTGCCTGCAGACGCAGTGCTGGCTGCCTCTGCCCCCACCATGGCGGCGAGCAGGCCCGGGCTCGTCGGCTGAAAAGCACGTGAGCCCGCGCCGGCCTTGTGGCCCTTGGTCTGACCACCCGTGGCGCTGCGGACGCCCGGTGCGACTGCGCCATTGAGCCCCGGGGGGTCCCCACCGGCCGCGCGCAGCGCGAGCATGACGCTGAGGGCCGTGCTGGTTTGCGCGTGGGGGGAGCTGGTATGACCCGCGTCAATGGCGCCCGACGGGGTGATCGACGGCACGCCGGTAGCGTCCGACACAGTGTGCGGAGCATCCGGGCTGGGGGTGTTTGCGCCGCCTCGTTGGCCGGCCGACGTCCCGGCCTGGCCTCCGCCAGCTCCGTCGTTGCCGGCGGTGTCGGATGCCGATACGCCGGACTGGGCGGCGAGGACGCTCGAGAAGCCACCCGCGTCACTGCCCGCGCCGATGCTCGCCACTGGCCGGCTGGGCGCGTCCGATGCAGCGGGACGCAGCGCGTTGAGGCCCTTCACGGGCCGACCGCCGTGTTCTGACTCACGCCGACCTGGCGAGACGCAAGGGACGGGGTCGTGCTCAGCGGAGCAGCCGTCCTCGTGGTGGGCGCCTGGCCGAGGCGGGTGAGGATCTCGGAGACATAGGTCTGGGTCTGGGCGTAGGGCGGGACACCGCCGTAGCGCTCGACGGCAGCCGCACCTGCGTTGTAGGCCGCCAGCGCCGCAGGCAGTGAGCCAAACTGTTTGAGATACCCCGACATCAGCTGGGCCGCCCCGTCGATCGCCTGCACGGGGTTAAAGGGGTCGATCCCAAGCGAGCTTGCGGTCTGCGGCATGAGTTGCATGAGACCCTCCGCTCCGGCGCTGCTGACCGCCGTGGTGGTGAATGCGGACTCTTGCTGGGCCATGGCGGTGAGCACGGCTACCGGTACCTGGTACTTGGCAGCCGCCGCCAAAAAGAGCGGCGCGAGCGCGCTCGGCACCGGTGCACTGGTGCTCGGCGTCGCGGTGCCGCCCGTCGCCTGCGGCCCGGCGAATGTCGTCGCACTTTGCGGGGAGAGGACCCGGCGAATGGCGACGGGCGTGCCGACCGGATCGATTTGGACGTCGGCGCCGGTGTAGGGGGCGTCGATCATCTGACCGTTACCGATGTAGATGCCGACGTGGCCCGGCGCGCTCCGCGTCCCGTCGCTGCCGGCGTAGAAGACGAGGTCGCCTGGCTGGGCCTGGGCGAGGCTGGCGACAGGCGTGCCCACGAGCGCCTGCTCCTGGCTCGTGCGCGGCAGCGAGACGCCGAGCTTGCCATAGACATATTGCACGAGCCCTGAGCAGTCAAAGCCGGAGGGAGACGTGCCGCCCCAAAGGTAGGGAACGCCGAGGAACTGCTGCGCCTCGTTCACCACCGAGGCGGCGCTCGGCGTGGGTTGCGAGCCGCTCAGCGCAGGGGTGGCGCTCCCGGTAGGCCGCGGGGAGGGCGAGGCGGCGGGCCCGGTGGCCGCGCCGGGGGTCGCCGAGCCGATCGGGCTCGCCAGCACCGCGAGCGCGCTTGAGAGCACCGAGGCAAAGTTTCCCGTCGGGGCGGCCGCCGACAACGCGGCGCCGAGCCCGCTCATCGTCGACTGGATCTCCGACATCCAGCCCTCGACAGCCGACATGGTCATCGAGGGTTCCCGCCGGTCTTGTTGGCGAGGTAGCGGGCGGTCGAGACGTCGTCGAGCAGGGCCGCGTCTTCGCGACTCATCGCCAGCGCGTGTTGCCCGCGCTGGCGCGCCTCCAAGCGCTCGAGCGCGGCGACTCTTTGGTGGGCGCTGACCCAGGCAACCTGTGTGAGAGCAGCTGCGGTCGCCGCCTCGACAACGCGTTGTTCGGCATCGCGCAGCCGCCCGAGCGCGAGTGAGGCGTCGTTGCGCTCGGTGAGAAGGGCCGACGGCGTCGCCGCGTCGTTGCGGGCGGCGATGGTGCGGTAGCGCTCGAGCGCGGCGTCGCGTTCGAGGAGCCGGACGCGCAGGGTGACGTTGGCGACCACGAGCGCGTTGCGGGCCACGTCTTGTTCAGCGCGCCGTAGCCTCGCTACTGCGGCGAGACGGAACTGGTAGCGCTTCACTGAGCGTTCTCCGCGAGTGCCGGCGCCAACAGCGCGCCGAGGTAGCCCCACGCCTGTTCGAGTGTGGTCTGCTCGGCCATGTTCTGGCGCAAGAAGGCGTCGATGAGCTCGCGCAGGTCGATCGCCCGGTCGACGAGCGGGTTGGTGCCCCGGGCGTAGGCGCCGATCTCCACAAGGTCGCGCGCCTCGCGGTAAGCCGCCATGAGGGCGCGAAGCTCGCGCGAGAGCGAGCGCTGCTCGCTGGTCGTGATGGCAGATTCGACGCGGGAGATCGATTCGAGCACCTCGATACTCGGGAAGTGGCCCGAGGTCGCGAGGCGCCGAGAAAGGACGATGTGGCCGTCGAGGATCGATCGTGCCGCGTCGGCGATCGGCTCGTTCATGTCGTCGCCGTCGACGAGCACCGTGTACAACCCGGTGATCGAGCCGCGCTCACCGGCCCCGGCGCGCTCCAATAGTCGAGGCAGGAGCGAGAAGACCGAGGGGGGATAGCCCCGCGTCGCGGGCGGTTCCCCGGCGGCAAGGCCCACTTCGCGCTGGGCCATGGCGAAGCGGGTAAGGCTGTCCATCATCAAGACGACGTCGCGACCCTGATCGCGGAACCACTCGGCGATGCGCGTTGCGGTGAATGAGGCGCGGATGCGAACGAGCGCTGGCTGGTCGGAGGTCGCGACCACGATGACGGATCGGGCGAGCCCGTCGCGACCGAGGTCGCGGTGGATGAACTCGGAGACCTCTCGCCCTCGCTCGCCAATCAGGGCCAGCACGCACACCGGCGCGGCAGTGCCCCGCGTGATCATCGACAACAGGCTCGACTTGCCGACGCCCGATCCGGCGAAGATGCCGATGCGCTGGCCACGTCCGCAGGGAATCGCGGTGTCGATGGCACGCACCCCCAGGCACAACTGGCGGTCGACCATCTCGCGCTTGAGGGGATGGGGTGGGTCCGCGGCGACGCCGACTGGCGCGAGGTCGAGGAGCGGGGGGCCGTCGTCGAT
>JAJZKA010000062.1 GCA_021809805.1 Actinomycetes bacterium | reverse complement strand
GAAAGGTCAGATCTTCATGCCCCTCGGCGCCAGCCGAGCCCCCGAACATCGACACGTAATGGCCGCCGCGGTCGTCCTGAGCCCAGACATGGAACGGTGCCCACTTGCGCCGTCGGTCCTCGCTGTATTGCCACCAGCTCGGGGCAGCGCTCACGGGCTGAGCTCGCTCCCACAGCGACATCCTCCCACTTCAGGTCGCTGGCCAGTAGATGTCGACGCCGGTCCGCACCTCGACTCTGTCGGTGTGTCCTGCTGGAGGTGCCTTTCGACTCCGAAGAACCTGGCTAGTTGGGTGAACTCGGGCTCGAACTTCGTCGGGTCGAGGAGTGGCCGGTGGACTCGCCGCCCCGTTTCGTGATCCATTTGGTGAGCGTGGGGAGCCGTTCTCGCACGTCAGCGAAGTTCGAATATGAGTGTCTACGGCCACCACGCCTATGACCAGACGCGATGCGTCCCCCGGGGAACGGTGCACGAACCGGTGTCGCCTTGGGGCGTGAGAGCTCGAGCTGAGGCCGGCGAATCTTCAGTGGTTGCCGAGCCAGCTCGCCCGGATCACCGCCCGGACTCGCCGGGATGCGGCACCGCGACGACCTCGAGGCCGTCGATGTCGCTGAAGTCGCTGAAGTCGCTGGGATTGCACGTATACAGCGGAAGCTCGTTCGCCAATGCCGTTGCGGCGATCATGGCGTCGTAGCTGCGCGCTGACGCCTTCCGCCCTGATCGGCGGAGCGACGCCGCCACTCGGCCAAAGGCTCGCGCTGCTGCTGCGTCGAAGGGAAGCGGGTCGAAGTCCGCTTCGGCCTGCTGGAGGTGCGCCTGGCGCGCTGCTCGTTCAGCGTCGCCCCGGGCCACGAGCGGACCCACGGACAACTCAGCGAGCGTGACCGCGGTGATCAGCGGTTCCGGCGGGAGTGCTGTGGCGTCGACCATGCGCGCCAAGAGGATCACCGTTGAGGTGTCGAGAATGCCGCGCGCCGGCCTCGGGCTGCTCACACGCGCGAGTCGAAGACGGCGTCGAGGTCCTCTCGCAGCGCACCGGGATCGACGCGAGGAAGCCGGCGCCACCTCCCCAGCAGCACCTCGGCCGAGAGTGGGTGCGGCGCAAGAGGACGGAGTTCTGCGACCGGCTTTCCATCTCGGGTCACCGTGACGGTCTCCCCGTGCTCGACCCGGTCAACGACCTCCCCGCCGTTGTTGCGGAGCTCCCTTATGGTCACAACACCCACGTGAGGAGTGTATCACCCGTGAGACGGTCCGCCGGTCCTCGTAACGACAGCATCGTTCGTCGGATCAGTCACCGGGTGCCCCCCATTGGCCGGTCTTGGGATTGCAGCTCGCGCAGGTGCGCGTCGAGCTTGTCGAAACGCTCGTCCCACATGCGCCGCTGAATGTTGATCCAGTCCAGCGCAGCATCGAGCACTTCGACCTCCAGGTGGCAGGGCCGAAACTGGGCGTGACGCCGGCGCGAAATGAGGCCGCTTCGCTCAAGCACTTTGAGGTGCTTGGAGACCCCAGGCAGCGACATATCGAACGGCTCGGCCAGCTTGTTGACGGTGGCGTCGCCGTGGGAGAGCGAGCTGACGATGGCCCGGCGGGTGGGATCCGCCAGGGCGGCGAAGGCGGCGTTGAGACGTTGCTCGGTCACGGGCACTCCGTTATTTAACTTCTTAGTTAGTTAACTGTCAAGCAAACTTATCCGGCCCACAACCAAGCTCAAGACGCACCGTGGCTTATTCCTGCGACGTCAGCCAGCTACGAGCCCTCGCGGTCGCTCCCGCAGCGCAGCCGGGCACTGACCGAAGAGCGGGGAGCGGCTGTCACGGCGCGAGCAGATGACACATCCATCGAAATTGCTCCCGCAATCAGTCGTCCACTGATTCGAGGACCAGGGACATGCAGGGCGCGGTGCTCTTCCGACACCGTTCACCTTGGGCATGCGCCGCCCGGTGACCCGCTTGCCGCCGAGCGGGAACGTCCCGCGGTCATCATCCGCGCATCACCGTTCGCGCCAACTCCACGCTTGTGCCTCTTCGAGGATCGTAATCAATCTTGGCCTCGGTTCGCTGATACGGCTCATCCGTCATGGTGGGTATCCACCCCGGCCATGCGACAACATGGCCATGAGCGCTTGGTCGTCACCGCGCTCGTTGTTTCGAACATTCGGCCGCGCGCGGTGATGGGACCTTCTCCTCCCACCCGGAAACGGCAGGAAGGACCGCGTCGGGCCCACTTTCTCGATGATCCATCGATCACGGGCATCAACGTTCCGCTCAGAGAGCGTCGCCTTGGACTCGATGCGTCGTTGCAGTCACCACCTCAATGTTGTCCGCGTCAATGCGCGCCACAGGGCGCCCGCACCCGAGCTCGCCCCGCTCTCATCCGGGCCGGCCGGGCGCTCGCCCGCGGCACCAAGCCGGGCTCAGCGGCGGTCTGCGAGAAAGCGGTAGCGGTCCCGCACGGCAGCAACGCGCGCCGGGTCGACCTCCACGTGGAGCGTCTCCTCCTCGCGTCCCGCCTCGGCGAGAACTTCGCCCAAGGGGTCAATCGCGATCGTTCCCCCGGCGTAGTCGATGCCGCCTCCGCTGCCCACCCGGTTGGTCGCAAGGACGTAGGCCTGATTCTCGATCGCCCGGGCCACGGCCAGGGCGCGGAAGTGTGCCTGGCGCGAAGCGGGCCAGTTGGCGACCAGCACGTAGGCGTCGGTCCGCTCGGCTGCGCCCCAAAAGATGTCGGCGAAGCGGAGGTCGTAGCAGACAAAGGGCGTCAGCGCGACTCCTCCGACCCGCAAGAAGGCGACCTTGTCACCGGCCTCGTAGTGACGATCCTCACCGCCATAGGAGAAGGGGTGGATCTTGTCGTAAGAGACCACGGTGCCGTCTGGAGCAGCGAAGACGAAGCGGTTGACCGGGCGGCGCCCGGACTCGAAGACCGGAAGCGAGCCAGCGACCACGGCCTTGGTACGGGCGGCCGCCTCCAGGAGGAACCGAGCGCCCGGGCCATCCCCCGCGCGCTCGGCCACTCGGTCCGTGGCCATCGAGAAGCCGGTGGCGAACATCTCGGTGAGCACGACGAGCTCGGCGCCATTGGCGGCGGCTTCGTCAACGAGCGGCGCAAGGTGGGCCAGCGTCCTCGCGGAGTCCTCGAAGGCGAGGTCGTGCTGAACGAGCGCGACCTTCACGAGGTCTTCCTCACCTGACCAGCCTTCCAAGGCGCTCGACCGCTTCTTCGATGCTGGCTCGCCGCTTGCAGAAGGCGAAGCGGACGAGGCTCCGTCCCGCCTCAGGGTCGCCGTAAAAGACCGAGCAGGGGACGGCGACCACCCCGCAGCGCTCGGGCAGCGCCCGGCAGAAGGACGCCCCGTCCTCGTCGGTGACCGCGCTGAGATCCACGGTGAGGAAATAGGTCGCCTCGGCGCCCCGCACCGCCAGGCCGGTCTCGGCCAAGCCCTTGGCGAGCAGGTCCCGGTTCGCTTCGAGCTCAGCGACCAGTGGCCCAACGAGCTCGTGCGTCCGATCCAGGCCCACCGCGACGGCTCGCTGCAGCGGGGCAGGCGAGACGTAGGTGAGAAACTGCTTCGCCGCCCGCACCTCAGCCAGCAGCGGTGCGGGGGCGCATGCCCAGCCCACCTTCCAGCCGGTCACCGAGAACGACTTGCCCGCTGACGAAATCACCACGGTGCGCTCCCGCATCCCCTCGAGGGTGGCAAGAGGGACGTGGCGGCGGCCGTCGAAGACGAGGTGCTCGTAGACCTCATCGGTCACCGCAATGAGGTCGTGGCGCCGGCAGACGTCCGCCACTTCGCCAAGCTCGGTCGCATCGAGCACCTTGCCCGTCGGGTTGTGGGGCGAGTTCAAGAGCACAAGGCGAGTGCGCTCGGTCACCGCCTCATCGAGCGCCCCTGGAGGGAGCACCCAGCGCGTGCCGTCATACCCGAGGGGCACCGGCACGCGCCGAGCACCAGCCATGGCCACGACGGCGGCATAAGAGTCATAGGAAGGCTCGAGCATCACCACTTCGTCGCCTGGCTCGCACAAGCCGAGGACGGCCGAGGCGACCGCCTCGGTCGCGCCCGTCGTGACGAGGATCTCCGTGCTCGGGTCGTAGTCGAGGCAATACTCCAGCCGCTGGTGGCGGGCCACCGCCTCGAGCAGGCTCGGCACCCCGATTCCCGGTGCGTACTGGTTATCGCCCTCCTCGATCGCGGCGATCGCCGCCGCGCGCAGCAACGATGGTCCGGGGTCTTCGGGAAAGCCCTGGCCGAGGTTGACCGATCCAGTAGCGAGTGCGAGGGCGGACATCTCGGCGAAGATCGTCGTCCCGAAGGGCGCGAGCCGCCCGGGCGGTCGAGGTCCGCGCTCGGTTCCGACCGCGCGCATGGGCCGAGCATACGCCCTGACCCGCCGTTCGACAGATCCGCTCACGGGCAACGCACCTGGACCGCGAGGGCGCCACGGCCTCCCCCTCGGTGCAGGCCGTCGTCAATCTCGCCCCATGGCCGGAACCTCGACTGCACGTGGTGGCGTCGAGAACCGCCGCGGTCCGGGTGGATCGCAACACCGACAATCCCGCGGTCGTCGCCGAATCGAGGGCCGCATCACCGTTTCTGCGGGCGGGAATGGGCCCGCGGACGTCGCCCGGCAGGACCGGGTCGGCCGAAGCCCGAGTTGCCGACCCGCTCCATCACGCTGCGTGCTGACCTCGCACAAGTAATGACATCACGACCGATCAGTGTTCCGTCGCCCTTTCGACGAGCACGTCGGCGCTTGCGGCGACCGGGCGGCTCGGGATCGGGTCCAGATCGACCACTCGCTTGCTGCACGCCCGGATCATGGCGACAAATGCGTTACCTACCCAGCCCGAAGATCCGCAACAACTTGCCAGTCGCCCCCATGGAGCGGCCGTAGGCCTTGGCGCGGGCCCGCCGCTTGGCGTAGGCAGCCGGCCCGCGGCTCGCCGCGCGCAGGTTGTTCGAGGTTCTCGCCAACCGGTAGAGCTGACTGGTGAAGCTTCGACGACGTGACACATCACCCTCCCCTGGTTCGCTTCCGAGACCCGGCACGAGGTCGCCGCGCCGAACCCGACGACGTGGCGCGCGCCGCGTCGAGGTTGCAAGCAACGCCTCCGAGGCCTCGCGCCTGAACAGGCGCCAACGAAGTCCGCGGATTCTGAAGGACTCCGACATCAGCACCGAAGCTCACTCCTGACGCGACGCCACGACTGGCCCACCGTGGAGCCGAGCAGGACTCGACAGCAAGTTGCCCACGCAGCAGCCACACTCGAACTCACCCTCCGGCGAGGTCCGCGCCGTCACGGACCTGTTGCAACGGGACGAGGTTCCTCCATCGCTGATAACCCCTGCACCGGCAATGAGAGTATCCCGCGATGACCGCGCAGCAACAGGCGAGGCGGATTTTTGTACACGCTCCGTCAGTGAGGCGCGCCGCGTCGGCCGGGGAGCCCCGACGCTGACGCCCCACTTCGGTGACCCGAGTCATGCATGCTCACGTTCCCCGGCTATTGCCGAACGTTCGTCGCCAACCCCTTGACTCCCGAGGCCCCGGCCGCTACGACAAGCGCGGTGTCGCGCGCGGGTGGGTCACGACGCCGGCAGCCAACGATGCGACGGTATTGGCGAGCGAGGAGGGGCCGCATGTGCGCTCGAGGGCAAAGGGTCTCGGCTGCCGCCATTGGGATCGTGCTCGCTGGTCTCCTCGTCAGCGCCGGTCCTCACCTGGCGAGCGCCGCGGGCTTCGCGCCGCCCACGATCGTGTCGCTCGTGGTCCACGTCCTTGGACCCACATCGGCGACAGCCGTCGGGGAGGTCAACCCGAACGGCACTCCGACCACCGTCTACTTCCGCGTCGGCGTCACCTCGCCGTCGGGGTCGAAGATCGCCCTGCAAGGTGCCGGGTCGGCAAGGTCGCCGGTGATGGTGATCGGACAGATGGGCGCACTGCGTCCCGCGACCAGCTATCACCTCGAGCTCGACGCCATGAACGAGGGCGGACCCGTCTCCGCGGAGGTGAGCTTCGCCACGCCGGCACGCGCGGCCAACGCGGCGCCGATCCCTGGTGAGTTACCACCCGCGCCCGGCGGAAATGCGGTCCGCGTGCGCGCGCTCCAGGTCACCGACGTCCCCCATGCGGCCACCGCATTGAATGCCGTGTCCTGCGCGTCGGCAACCTTCTGCCTCGCAGTGGGCGCCACGTACCACAGCGCGGCCGGTGCCGTCCGCCCCATCGTCGAGCAATGGGGCGGACGAGGGTTCCACCTCATCGCCTCGCCCAGCGCCGCCGACGCAGAACTGCTCGGCATCTCATGCACCACGGCTGAGTTCTGCCTCGCGGTGGGACGCTCCGGCGAGAACGCCTTCAGCGAGCGTTGGAACGGCCACGGATGGCGGGTGGAGCCCACCCCGAGTCCGCGGATCATCGGCAGCGACCTGCTCGAGGCCGTCTCGTGCGTCACGCCATCGAACTGCTGGGCGGTCGGCGGCGAGAACTCCGGCACCGTCGACGCTCGAGTGATGACCGAGCACTGGAACGGTGCCACCTGGTCGCTCGCCGCCTCCCCGGCGCCGCCCGAGTCCTTGGTCACCTCACTCGACTGCGTCAGCGCCACGAGCTGTTGGGCGGTCGGCATCAAGGACACTCAGCGCGGCATGGGTTCGCCCTTCGTCGAGCACTGGACCGGCCGCGCCTGGGTGCTGAGCGCTACCCCTGCCCTCAAAGGGCAGCTCTTCTCGGTCTCCTGCGGTGCACCGTCCTCCTGCTTTGCAACCGGGATCCTCCTCGGTACCGGGTTGCTCTTGCATCTCACCGGATCTACCTGGCATGAGACCCCGGTCGCGATGCATGCGGAATTCGACGCGCTGAGTTGCTGGTCGGCGAGCGACTGCGTGGCCGGCCAATCAGCCACCGCCCACTGGAACGGCCATGCCTGGGCGCTCGGGGCGGCGGCAGCGGCGACCGGCGGTTCCGCCGGCGCCAGCATCGCGTCGATTTCTTGTCCGAAACCGACCGAGTGCTTCGCCGTGGGAACCGTCGGCGCGCAGGCGATCACGCAGGCGCTCGCGGACCAGCTCACCTGGTAGCCAGTGCCTTGCGCGACAACGCCTCGGCGGTGCTCTCCGGGCCCGCGCGGGCGCGAGGGCGTCGGCGGCGTGCCACGATTTGCCAGATGAGCAAGGGCGCAGGTGCGGCCAACCAGCACCTTCAGGACCTCGCGCGACTCCGGCGCGTTCGTGACCGGATCGACCGCGAGTACGCGAGCCCTCTCGATGTCAAGGCACTCGCCCGTAGCGTTCACATGTCGGCCGGCCACTTCAGCCGCCAGTTCAAGATCGCCTACGGGGAGTCGCCCTATAGCTATTTGATGACCCGGCGCATCGAGCGGGCCATGGCGTTGCTCGATCGGGGCGACTTGAGCGTCACCGAGGTGTGCCTCGCAGTCGGCTGCGCGTCACTTGGAACCTTCACCACGCGCTTCAGCGAGCTCGTCGGAGTCCCGCCGAGCCTCTATCAAAAGCGCGCCCGGCGCGCCGGGGCGGGCATGCCCCCTTGCGTCGCAAGGCAGGTCCTCCGGCCACTGAGGACAAGGCCGCCATGGCGACCCGCCAGGACTCAAGACGGCGGCATGTCGGCGCGTCCCACTGATGCGCGCCATGGACCTCGGCCCCTACGACCGCTTCCTCCCCCATCTCGAAGCTGACGTGTCGCACGCGCTCAGACCCGACCTCGTTCGTTCCAAGGTGCGCAACGACGTGGGCAAGGACACGGGGTGCTGGCTCACCCTCCGAGCGCCAACCCAGCGCGACATCGCCATCGTTCTCCAGCCGCCACTGCCCAGCCCCATGGCGAGCGAGGCCCAGCGTCGCGTCGTCATCGACCTGATGACCAAAGGAACTTTCGCCATCGTGACGCCGTCGAGCGCTGACGTCGGTGTCAGCTTCGCGGAGCTCGCTCAGGGCGATGCCGAGGTCGTCCGGGAGCCGATCGGCCATCGCCACGGCGTGCGCCCCGGCGCGCGACGCGACCCGGCGGCCACCTTGGTTTGCATCAACCAGCCCTGATGCGCGCTGCGACGCGAGCACGCAGGAGATCGGACACCGTGGAGGGCGGTGCTCAGCGCGACCGCCGGAGTTCCGACGCGAGGTGATGGGTGAGGGGATGCCCGGCCGCGGCCATGGAGAGCCGCGTGCGCAACACCTCGCCCTCGCAACTCAGCACCCGCTCGACGGCCGTCACTTTGCGCGCCGTCGACGTGGCGGCCACGGCCCGCGAGGCGAGCGTAAGTTCGAGGTGGCCGGCGCCGTCGCTGTGCAGCGCGCCCTCGTCGACCTCGACGATCCCGGTCGGCTGGGCGAGCACCAGCTCGGCATGCTCGGGGCCGACCCGACGGAGGTATCCAACCTCGGCGTGCAGCGATCGCCCGTCTGAAGCCCAGGTGCGCTGGGAGTAGGCGAGAACGGGGCGGTCGGCGACCTGCACGAAGCGCAGCTCCTCGCGGTAGGCGAACGGTGCGACGCCCACGGCGCTGCCAAGCCCCTCCCCGATCCACTCGCCGATCAGCGACACGAGGCAGGCGAGGTCAAGGTCGCTCGTGAGATCGGCCTGGTGCTGGAGCTCGCGCTCGGTGCTCATCGGGTCCTCCTCGAGAGACGACGCCACTGTATGCAAGCCGCCCGCGCGGCCCCACGTCACCGAGGCCGCGGCACGGACGGCACTCTCCTGCGCCCGCGGTACCCCGGGGTGTATCAGGACGTAACATGGTGACGTGACCTCTTGTGCGAGCACGAGGGTGGTCGCGGTGGCGATCGCCGGATACCTGCTTGGCACGCTCACGGGGAGCACGCTCGCCGGCTGGATCTTGGCGGTTGCTGCGGGCGCCGCGATGTTGGCGTGGTCGCGACGTTCAACAGCGCGCGGCGTGACGTGTGGAGTGCCGGGCGACTTCCAACGGCGATGCCGGCCCGAACCCATCGCAGACGATGCCCGCACGCTCCACGACGGCGGGGGCCCGACCAGCTCAGCGCCCGCGGGTCCGACGGCTCCGCATCGCTGACCAGCCCGCCGAGCCGCCCTCACGACGCCCAGACGGGGATCGCGCCGCGCCGGTCGCGCATCGCAGGACATCGAGCTCAGCGAGGCGACCCCGCCCCAGCCGGCCAACGCGAGGGAGCGCACGCCGAGCTGCTCATTGACGCACCCGCGCCATGGACTCGCGCACCGCGACGAGGGCTCCTTCGGGGAAGTCGACCGCGCCGCCGAGCACCGCGGCCGCGAACTCGGCCTCCGCGGCCTCCTCGATCGCGACGACGAGTCGGGCCGCACCCATCGGACTGGCGGCGAAAGCGAGCAGGCCATGGTTGGCGAGCAGCACCGCCAAGGTGCCGGGTCGTTCCTCGAGGACGGCAGCGATCCCGCGCACGGACACCTCAGAGCCTCTCGGTCCCCAGGGCACCACCGGCACCGACTCGGCCTGGCCAAAGCGCAGCAGCGTCTCAACCCGACACGGCAGCTCGCGGTGCGCGAGAGCGAATGCCGTGGCGGCCGGCGAGTGCGTATGAATGATCCCACCGACGGCCGGGCGGAGCCGGTAGACGGTGGCATGCATGGCCACAATCTCGGCATTTTCGCTTCCGAGCTCTCCGGCGAGCACCTTCCCATCGAGGTTCACCGTCGCGACCTGATCGGGCGCGAGGTTGCGCACCATGCCAGTCGCACTGAGTACGAAGCGCTCCTCGTCGAGCCGGGCACTCAAATTCGCATGGCCCGCGTGCGACATCACGGCTGCATCGAAGAGGTGGCGTGCTGCCGCGACCACCTGTTCGGCGGCTTCGCTGCTGATGGGTCGCTGTGACATGGCTTGGCCCTCCTGACCGAACGCCGGCAGCGCGCGCTGGCGCAGCCGCTGCATGCATCATCACCGTACCCGGCCTGCAAAGTACCCGGTCGGGTACCTCGCGCTCGCGGCGAAACGCCACATCCAGCGGACGCCGGCACGGTCCCGCCACCACGAAGTGATATACCCCCAGGGGTGTGTTAGAGTGAACCAATGACCTCTCGGATGACTGCCGCCTGCCGCTTCGATTCCGAATCGGCCACGCACGCCACGGCGAAGCACCGCATTCTCTTCTTGTTGGCCGGCACGTTCACGCTCGCCGGCACCGCCCTCGCGGCAGGCGTGAACCGTTGGTTCGCGCTCCTTCCCGCTGCGGTGGGCGCCAATCAGCTGCTCTATGTGACCACGGGCTGGTGCCCGGCCTCCGCCCTCCTCGACCGGCTGAACCCGGCCGAGGTGGAGCCGAACCGAGCGACTACCTGAGTCGCCCGTCGCTCTGGATCGCCTCAAGAACTCCTCACGCCGGCCGATGGTCCGGTTGGAGCCGAGAGGCGGTCTCGTGGCGACTGCCCCATTCCCCGCCCGTATCGGGCGCCCCGGCATCACACTCGGGGCAAGCATTGCTCTCGCCGCCGTGATGCTCGCCGGCGCCGCCGGCTCGAGTTCTGCCGCCGCACGGTCCCATATCCCCAAGGCCCAAACAGACGGCACCGTGATCGCGCGCAACCCCGCACGCTCGTGATCGCTGGCGCCGGCGTGGGCCATACGCTGCGATTTGGCTCATCGCGACCCGTGGTGAGTGCGCGACTCGGCAGCACCTTGCTGGCGACCGTGACGCCCCTCGCCGACGGGACCGACGCGGCGTCCTCGGTCCGCGTCATCGGCCACTCAAGGAACGTGCGCGTGAAGGCCACCATCGTGGCGAGCTCGCGCACCCGCCTTGTGCTCTCGGCCGCTGGGAGCGTCTTTTCCGTCGGCGCGCTCGACACGCCAGCCGCGGGCCGCAGGGCGCACCTCGCGACCCGGGCACCGGCGCCGGGCGAGGTCGTCGACGCCACCCTCGTGTTGAGCGCCACCACAGTCCAGCCGACGAGCGTCCAGTCCGTCGGCCAGGCGAGCCTCATCGACCTCCAAGGCGTACTCGCCGCGCGCGCTTCAAGGTCAATCGTCCTCAGCGCGACGGCGGGTGCCCTCACCACCGTGTCCGTTCCCGCCTCCCTCTGCCTGCCTCCGACGATCGCCGTCGGTGACCAGGCAGAGGTCGTGGCCGCCTACAGCGGCGGGGCCTTCAGCCTCGTGACGATCCTTGACGATGCCCTTGCCGCAACAGCGTCGGCCGGCGCCGCCTCGCCTCTGCCGGTATTCCAGGACGGGAGCTCCCAGTCCGTCGAGATCGACAGGATCGTCGTCGCCACGCCGACCGCCTCGGGCACCACGGCGCTTACCGGCACGGCGGGCACCCTCACCGCCACCGCGACCACCACGGGGTGCCTCCCTTGTGATCCAGCCCGGCGACCACGCCGCTCCGGTGAGCCTTGCGGTCCCAGCCGGCAACGCGCTTCCGCCTCTTGGCGTCGGTGCCCGCGTCCACGCCGTCGCGGTCATGAGCGGGGGTTGCTGACCCTCCTCCGGCTCACCGTGCAGCAGTCACCCGGCACCGACGGCTCGCCGCAAGCCACGTCCAGCGGTCCGGCTGCCTCGGGTGGATCCTCGCCCAGTTGTCCGCCCGGAAACCAGGGCTCTGGCCACGGCGGTGACCATGGCATTGGCGCGGATCACGGCGGTGGGTGCGGTTCTGGTGGCGACAACTAGCCTTCACACCCTGCCTGCGGGGAACCGTATGCGAGAAAGGGGCGGTACCGCGAGTTCGTTCGGCGCCTCGATGACGCACCGATCCACGATGTGGGCACGCAATCACCCCACACACTCACGCGCTTGTGGCTCGGATTTCCCACCGCTCGCCAACGGTCATTCGATCACGTTCGCCAGAGCCTGGGTCACTCAGTACTGCAGGGTATGCGGCAGTCGCTGAGCTAGTGGTACTCATCAATCAACCCAAAGGTTCACGACCCGACTCAGCGACCCCAATTCTCAACGCGCGCAGCGATGGTCGTCAGCAAGGCTGGGCAACCTGGCACCACCGCTGGCGTCATGTCCTGCCTTCGGGACAAGGCAAAGCTACGCCATCGACTCGCGCGCCTTCTTGGCGCGAGCCGCACCGATCGCCGTCTTTACGTGCTTTTGCTCCTCCGGGGGCGGCAGGACTGCGGGCAGGCCGGGCGAGGCCATCCCCAGCTCGCGGCACCGTCCGGTCGAGTGGTAGAGGTGTTCGCCCTCCTCAGACTCGACCTCGCGGACCGCCTCCTCGAGTGCCCGGTGCGCCGCACCTTGCAGGTGCCCGGCGGCGTCGGCGAGCAGTTCCCAGTTGAGGTGGTCCTTGGTCTGTGCGAGCACCACGCACTCGGCAGCGACGAGCTCGGCGGTCTCTGGAGAGTCGACAGCAAGCGCCATTTCCATCGCCTTCGCCGAGGACTTGCCGAGGTGGTGGACCACTTTTCGACCAGGAGGCTCGGCGGCCTCGTCGAGTCCCAAGCTCGCGAGCAGCTCGCGCACGATCTCCGCGTGGCGCTTGGTCTGCTGGTGGTGCTCCTCGAACTCGCTGGCCAGCTCGTCATGGCGGACACACCGCTGTGCCGTCTCATAGACCTCCGCTCCACCAAGCTCGCTCTCAAGCGCCTGGGAGACCAACTCGTGCAGCTGCTTGTCCTTCGCACCGCCTCCTCTCGCCGTCGTCACCGCCCGGATGCCTGAACCCACACGGCGTTCGCGTTTCTGCCCGCCAGGAGCCCGGGCGATGCACACCCGAGCGGCTTTCGATGCCAAAGGGCGCGCCCTTGGCAAATTCGCGCGTGCTGACGCGCCGTGAGGTCGCGCGGTACGGCAAGATGGCAACGCATGGCCGAGCACCGGATCCACCGGGCGAGACGGAGCCCCACCCCCGTGGCCGTCGCCATTGTCATCGCCCTCCTCATCGGGGCTGGCGTGGGCTGGCTCGTGGCGCGCAACACCGGGCGCGCCACCCCGGCCGCCATCTCCTCAACACGGCGCGGCAAGCAGACCGCGACCGCCAGCGCGCGAAGGGCCCATCGCGGCGTTCCCTCGAGTACCTCGGTGACCCGGAGGTCTGCACCGAGCACCACCGCACCTCCCCCGCTGCAGCTCAGCGCCACCAGCCCGGCCGACGGGGCCCGCCACGTCGCGGCCACCGGCCCCTTCATCGTGCGCTTCTCCGCGCCGCTCGCCGGCGGCTCGCCGATGCCCCGGCTGATCCCGGCGGTCCCCGGGCGCTGGACGCGCTCGGGCGACGCGGTCATCTTCCGCCCGAGCATGCCTCTCCTCCCGCTCACTGCACTGCGACTGGTTGTGCCGAACAACATGCAGGCGACCGATGGTGCCCGCCTCCTCCACCCCGAGGCGGTGCACTTCCGGATCGCGGATGGGTCGGTGCTACGTCTCCAGCAGCTGCTCTCCTTGCTCGAGTATTCGCCACTTGCATTTTCCAGCCCGGGCGAGCCGCCACCGACCGACGTGGCTCGCCAGCGCGTCGCCCTCTACCGGCCACCATCGGGCACCTTCGCCTGGCGTCAGGCCGGCTGGCCCGTGCGCCTGACCTCCCTATGGGTGCAGGGCAGCGACAACGTCTTCACCCGAGGGCTCACCATGTCCTTCCAGGCGGACCACGGCCTCGACCCGAACGGCGCACGCACGGCAGCGCTCTGGGGCGACCTGCTCGCCGCGCTCGCCCAGGGGCTGCGGAACCACGGCGGCTACAACTACGCCCTGGCGAACAAGGTCCGGCCCGAGCACCTGCTCGTGTACCACGATGGCAGCGTCGTCGTGGTCTCGCCAGCCAACACCGGGATTGCCGGCTCGCCGACGCCAGACGGGACATTCCCCGTCTACACGCGCCTGCGCCGCCAGGTCATGCGCGGCAAGAACCCGAACGGGACCAAGTACGCGGACCTGGTCCAGTACATCGCGTACTTCCACGGCAACGACGCGGTGCACTACATGCCCCGCGCCGGCTACGGCATTCCCCAAAGTCTCGGATGCATCGAGCTGCCCCTCGCAAAGGCGGCCACCGCATGGCCCTACCTCGCGTATGGCACCTTGGTCACCGTGACGGGCTAGCAGGGGCGAAAAGACGCGTGCGCACGCGATCCTCGCGTCGCGTTCACTGGGGACGGGCAATCATGCCGATCGCCAGCGGGCAGGGATGGCGCAGAAACCGGTTGATTCCGAGCATGGGGACGCTGGGCGATCGGACCTGCGTTCCATCCTCGGGCGGCCATAGGGGGCCTCGGCGCGCGCCGCGGCCGCCTTTGGGGGCCGGGCCCCTTGGCTGGCAAATACCCCTCGGTCCGCCCGAGATGGGCGACCGGCACGTCCTGTCCTTGTGGCGGCCATCCAGGGGACGGAATCGGGTCACCGGTCACGCCCCGCCATGTGGTGTCGACAAGCTGGCAGCACCTCCACGCGGCGGTGCCGGGCGTGCCGAGGCGGAGGGCGTCGGCCCGCTGGCCGGATCGTCGACTCCAGCGACCCGCTCGGCCGCAACGCTTCACCTCATCGCCCGGGTCCGGTGAGCCGACCGGGGTCCTCGGACCCCGGGGCGGCTCAGTTCGCCCGCTGACGCTCCGGCGCCACCTTCACGATCACGCGCTCGCTCTGGATCGGGTTGGCGTACGGGCCGCCGGTGTATTTCTCGCTCAAGGTGTCGATGTGGCGCCGCGCCTCGTCGCCCCGGACGAAGTCGACGACCCGGCCACGGACCTCGACGTAGTGGTAGGGATTACCGCTCTCAAAGACCGTCACCGTGACGCGGGGATCGCGCTGGAGGTTCTTGTACTTCTGGCGGTGGACCTCGGTGTTGATGTAGATGTGCTCGTCGTCGGCGTCCACCCACATGATGTGGGTCTGGGGGTGGCCGTTCGGCAAGAGCGTGGTGAGGGCGGCGAAGTTCTTGCCCTTGGCGAGTTCCTTCACATTGGCGTCGAGCATGCAAAGACGCTATCAGGCACCTCAGTGCGCGCTGGCGAGGCGGCCGCTCACCACGACGGTCCCGGTGCTCGACAGCACCGACACCGTGACCAGCTCGTCGGCGGGGAGCGAGAGCGCAGCGCTCCAGGCACCGGTCGGGCCATCCATCCAAAAGCTCCCGACGACCACGCGCGTTCCGGCGCGCGTCGTGACGGCGCAGCGCACCTCCCCGAGGGGCCGGCTCGAGCTCAGCGTCATCACCAAGCGAGCGCTCGCCGCACCGGTGACAACCGCGGTGCCGGTCGCCGCCGTTCCGGCGCGCACCAACACCGCCGTGCGCACGGGCGGTGGGGGCGACGAGTTCGACGACGCGAGCCATCCCCCCGCCGCGCCGAGTGCCACGAGCCCGGCCGCCGCTGCGCACCACAGCGCGCGACGGGGACGGCGCGTCGGCTGCTCCCCTGCCAGCCAGGCACTCACCACGCGCTCCTCGAAGCCAACGGGCGCTTCGGTTACCGGGGCGAGCGCAAGGAGGCCGTCGGCGATGGCCGTCAGCTCGGCGAGCTCATTCGCGCACGGCGGGCAGCTCGCCAGGTGCTCGAGCACGACCGAGCGACGCCTGCCCGAGAGCGCGCCGGTCGCCAGCTCGAACAGCTCCTCGCGCACCGGCGCGCAGCGCTCGCTGGCCTTCACCGCTCGTCCTCGCTCACGACGAGCCCGCGAAGGCGCGCCACCGCCAGGCGCACCCGGCTCTTCGCGGTACCGAGCGGGATCTGCTCGGCCGCCGCGATCTCCGTAGCGCTTTGGCCGTAGATGGCCGAGCGTACGACGGCCCGCCGCTGGGCGATCGGCAGCTGTCCGAGCGCCTCGCGCAACAGCGCCGCCGCGTGGCGCCCCTCGGCCTGCTCCTCAGGGCCGGCCTGGAGGGCGACGAGGCGCGCGAACACCTCGTCGTGAGGATCGGTCGGCTGCTGGCGGCGCACCCGCACCGCATCGATCGCGAGGTTGCGCGTGATCGTGAGCACCCACGCGCTGACCGCCCCGCGCCGCGGGTCGTACGCGTCAGCGTGCCGGAAGACTCGCCACAATGCCTCCTGTGCGACGTCCTCGGCAAGGGCGCGGTCGCGCACGATGAGGAGCGCGAGGCCAAAGACGCGGGACTGGAAGCGACGGACAAAGCTCAGGGCGGCACGCTCGTCCCCGAGCGCGATCGAACAGAGCAGCGCCTCGTCGAGCGCTCGCTCGCTGGAGAGATCCGCGTCGCTCGCCACGCCGGGTTTACGTTTCGTCCAGCACGACGGATCACTCTGCGCTCAGGCGCCGAAGCGCCGCTCTCGTCGCGCGTAGTCACGCAGCGCGCGCAACAAGTCGATACGGCGAAAGGCCGGCCAGTAAGGATCGACGAAGACGCACTCGGCGTAGGCGGACTGCCAGAGCAAGAAGCCCGACAGGCGCGACTCCCCGCTCGTGCGGATGACGAGGTCGGTGTCGGGCAGCTCGGCCGCGTACAGGTGATCGGAGATCCCCTCGGCATCGATGGTCTCGACGAGGCGATCCGGGGCACATCCGGTGGCAAGGAGGTCGGCGACGAGCGCGCGGCACGCATCGACGATCTCCTGGCGGCCGCCATAGCAGAGCGCGATGTTGACGTGCATGCGCCCGGGTACCGGCTCGGTGTCCTCGGCAGCCTCTTTCGCGGCTCTCGCGAGCTCCGCGGGAAGCAAGTCCAAGCTTCCGCTCACGCTCAGGGAGAAGCCGACCGAGCGCGCCAGCTTGGGCAACCGCTCGAAGAGCTCCATCAGCACCGAAAAGTAGGGGTCCAGCTCCTCACGGGGGCGTCGGAGGTTCTCCGTCGACAGCACCCAGGCGGTGAGCGCGCCAATGCCGAGCTCAGCGGACCAGCCAAGGAACTCCTCCAGCTTGGCCATGCCGATCCGATAGCTCTGGCGGTAGTCGGCATGCCCCTCGGTGCGTGCGAAGCGGCGGTGGCCGTCCAAGATCACGCCGATGTGGTGCGGCAGTCCGTCGCGGGGAAGCGAACGGGCGAGGCGGTGCTCGTAGTAGCGATAGATCGTCGCAGTCGCGTCCACGAAACCGCATGATCGCGCACCGACTGGCCCGCGCGACAGCACCTTGCCAGGTGTCACCTGGCCGAGTGGTGGGAAGTTCCTGTTCACCGGCGTTCGCCGGCGAGAAAGGAGGGTCGGTGATGCCAAACGCGCGAGCCGGTTCGTTGGTCCTGTTCGGAATCACAGGGGACCTCGCGAAGAAGCTTCTCCTCCCCGCCCTCTATGCGCTCGAGCGCAGCGGCGAGCTCGATGAGCCGATCGTCGGCGTCGCCCGGAGCGACTGGGACGACGCCGCGTTGCGCAAGCGGACCGAAGAAGCCGTCGGCGAGGCGAGCGGTGAGGTCGACGGCGTGGTCCTCGCGCGGCTCTGTAACCGCTTGAGCTACGTGCGCGGCGACTACGCAGACAGTGCCACCTTCGCCACGCTGAAAGAGCGCCTCGGAGAGGCTGCCCACCGCGCCGTCTACTACCTCGCCACCCCCCCGCCGGTCTTCACCACCGTTGCCGAGGCGCTGGCGCGCGCCGGGTTGAACCAGCGATCGCGTCTCGTGGTCGAAAAGCCCTTCGGCCACGACCTCACGTCGGCGCGGGCCCTCGATGCAGCGCTGTGCTGCTCCTTTGACACCGACAAGATCCTGCGGGTCGACCATTTCCTCGGCAAAGACGCCCTCGCCGCGCTCTTTGCGCTCCGTTTCGCCAACCTCCTCTTCGAGCCGATCTGGAATGCTGAGCACGTCGCATCGGTGCAGATCACCTTCGCCGAGCGTCTCGACGTCGCCGATCGCGGCGGCTTTTACGACTCGGTCGGAGCGCTACGCGACGTGGTCCAGAACCATCTGTTCCAGGTGCTGGCGCACGCCGCGATGGAACCGCCCGATACGGCAGCGCCCCGTGCGATGGAGGCCGAACGAACCCGCCTCTTTTCGGCGGTGCGGCCGCTCGCGCGCAGTGACCTCGTGCGCGGCCAGTACGCCGGCTACCGCCAGGTGGACGGGGTGAAGGACGAATCCACGACCGAGACCTACCTCGCGCTGCGCCTCGAGATCGACAACGACCGCTGGCGCGGGGTGCCCTTTGCCATCCGCACCGGCAAGTGCCTCCCCGCGGATCTGCTTGAGGTCGCGATCGCGCTCAAGCCTGCCGCCGGCGTCGCCGGCCTCGAGGGCCCGGGCGGCCAGATCCGCCTGTGCCTCGAACCCGAGGGTCGCTGGCGCCTCGACTACCTCGCCAAGACGCGTGGGCCGGGCATGGCGGTGGTCCCCCTGCACGTCCAAGGCGCACTCGAGGCAAGCGGCCCGCTGCGCCCGGCCTACCAGGTCATCCTCGGGGATGCGCTCTCGGGCTCGGCGGCACACTTTCCGAGCCAGGCCTCGATCGAGCAGTGCTGGCGGATCGTCGACGGTGTCCTCGATCTCGACGACGCGCCCATCGAGTATCAGCCAGGCAGCTGGGGGCCGCCAGAGGCGGACGCGCTCGCCGAGGGCGGATGGCTCGCCCCCGGCCTCGGCGAAAGGGGCGCGCGCGTGGCGCCATGAGCGCCGCGCGTCGCACCATGATCGCGAGGTGAGGCCCGCCCGGACCCCGGCAGCGGTGAGCCTTCGCCGCGCAGTGGCGCTGGCGCTCGCCTGCCATCCCGGTCCCTCCCTCGCCGTCACCGCCGCCGCAACGGGCTACGCCGTCTGCATCGGACGCCGCCCTGCCGGCGTCTGCGCCGTCGGCGCCGCCGTGCTCGCCGGGCAATGCTCGATCGGGTGGCACAACGACGCCGTCGACGCTGTGCGCGACGCCGCCGCACGCCGACGCGACAAGCCGGTCGGGCGAGGCGCGCTCGAGCGCAGCGTGGTGCTCAAGAGCGCGTTGGGCGCAGCGGCGCTGGCCGTGCCGTTCTCACTCGCCTCGGGGCGGCGCGCCGGCGTGCTCCACCTGGTCGCCGTCGGGGCGGGCTGGGCCTACAACGCGCGCCTCAAGGCGACCGCGGCCTCCGTCGCGCCCTACGCCGTCGCCTTCGGGCTGCTCCCCTGCTTCGTCGAGGCGGGATTGCCGGGCTCGCCCTGGCCGCCATGGTGGATTCCGGCAGCCACGGCGCTCCTCGGCGTTGCCGCGCACGGAGCGAACGCGCTGCCTGACCTCGAGGTGGACCGGCGCCTCGGCGTCGTCGGCCTGCCCCACCGCCTCGGACGCCGGACGACCCTCATCGGAACCCTCGCCGCGCTCGGCGCCGCGTCGCTCCTCGTCGCGGTGTCGGTCCCCACCCTTGACCGCTCCGGATCGATGCTCGGCGGCTACCTCCGGCTCAGCGCGGCCACCGCAACCGCGCTGGCGATGGGCGCCGGCGTCCTCGGAGCCGCCGTTGCCGTGCGTCGGCCGAGCTCACGCCTGCCGTTCTCCCTGTTCGTGCTGGCGGCCCTCGCCGACGTGGGGCTCGTGCTCGCGGCCGCCCGGGCGCGGCGCTGAACAGTCT